>CAZNYB010000022.1:0-35708 GCA_964577155.1 uncultured Thermomicrobiales bacterium
CAGCGCCGGTGACTAGAGGCAACTCCGGATCAGCGCCCCACTCGGTCATTGAGCCGTCGTAGAGCGCTACCTTCTCAACGCCGAGCATCGTCAAGAGCAGTGCTGTGCTGCTAGCGGCGATGGCCCCGCCGCAATAGGTGATGACCTGGTCGGATCTGGTTGCGCCAACATCGTCGAAACGCTGCCGGAGTGCTTCAGCCGGCAGATATTCAGTCGTCGTCTCCAGCTCAATCGTCTCGATCTGCGGTACATTGACGCTGCCGGGAATGTGGCCGGGCCGGGTGTAGTGGACCGGGAAGCCGCGGTCGCCGTGATGTTCGTCGGCCGGGAGGGCGTTGATGACGCAGACGGCGTCGTCATCGATAGCGGCCAGGACTTCGTCGCGGTCAGCGATGAGCTCAGGTCGTGGCCGGGGAACGAACGTTGTCGGCGGGTAGCTGGCCGGTTCGGTTGAAACTGGCCGGCCATCCAGTTGCCACTTTTGCCAGCCACCATCGAGGACGCCGGCGTTGTCGAATCCGTAGTAGCGTAGCGTCCACCAGATTCGGGCAGCCCAGATGTTGAACCAACCGTCATAGAGAATGACTCGAACTCCGTCACCGACACCAACTCGTGACATCACTTCGGTTATTTGCTCAGGGGTTGGCATCGCGTACATGAAGTGCGGTTTGGCCGGATCCATCAGCTCCTCGAGAATGTCGACGTAGGCGCTGCCGGGGATATGCCCCTGCTGGTAGTTGGCCCGCCCGCTCTCCTTGACGATCTCATCCTTTTCAAAATAGTCGGGAAGATATGATGTGCAGTCCAGAATCCGCAGGTCATGGTCATCCAGATGTTCCTCAAGCCAGTCTCCGCTGACAAGGTATTGCGGGTTGACGAATGTCATCGCCAGGTTCCTTTCTCTAGATTCAACTCGATGTTCGATGACCTTACTGTAGGCGGTGTCGATGCCCCGGCGCATCGTGAGAGGTACGTGTTTCACCGTTTGCAACGCAGCCAGACAATTGCGTTGATTACGCAGATGGGGTTATATGTGCTTCTAGAATATAGATGCGTTATGCAATACCTTGCTCAACAGCGATCCGGCTGGCTGCGACACGGTTGTTGACGTTCAGTTTGTTGTAGACGGATCGCAGGTGCTGGCTTACCGTTCGGGGACTGATGAAGAGTTGTTCGCTGACTTGCGCATCAGTCAGTCCCTGGCTAACTAGTTGCAGCACTTCGAGCTCACGGTTCGTGAGACCGGCATAGTTCTCGGGTCGTAATCGGGAAGCGGAAAAGGGTGTGACGCCCGGCAATCGGGCAGACGCCCGGTTGAGAAACTGTTGTTGTAGAGCCGGGTCATCGAGTTCGTCAGCCAGTGTTTCGATGCAAGCAAGTGCTGATGTGCTGGCATGCTCAGCTGATCGAACCTCGCCAAGCGCCCTGTGAATGCTGAAGGACGCTGCATCGATGCGCCAGAGCAGGGGACGCCGCTCCAATTCTGTGGCAACGCTGCGAGCAGCGGTGAGTGACGCTGTTGCCTGGCTGAACCGGCTCAATTCGATGAGATTCTCCGCCCGCAGTAACTGGAGGACCGGAATCTGGTCTCCCCGTCCGGAATATTCGCTGTCGATCAGGCGGTCAACGATCTCCAGCGCTTCGTCCGGGTTCCCCGTCGCTCGACGCAGGCGAGCAACAGCAAGCCAGCCATATCTGTTGATGAGATTGTTAGGCGGTCGTTCGAGGATCTCCATCTGCTCTACGAGTTCGGCGGCTTTCGGAATAGCACCCTGCGCGATGTAGACGGCTGACAGCGCAGTTGAGATATTGATTCGCCAGAAGGCGAAACCGGAAGCGGTGACATTCGTGAGCGCTTCTTCGAGACAATCCCTGGCTTCTTCATACGCGAGCAAATCCAAATAGATGTGCCCGAGTCGTGAAAGACAACCGGCAATCCACTCAGCGTGGTCGACAGCACGGGCGATTTCCAGCGCTTGCAGGCCGGACTCAAGCGCAATCCGGTAGTCGCCCTGGCTGCCCCGCACTGCTGCCTTCTGCATCAGACAGAATGCTTCGGCTGGCCGCGACCCGGTTTCCTGAGCAATCTCAAGCGCTTCGTCGAGCATCTGGTCCGTTTGTCGATTCAGTTCCGCGCCACTTGTTGGAATGAAGGCGGCCAGCACGGATGAGGTTTGTGAGTTGGTCTGAGCGGATGAAATCTGTGCGAGTGTCGTCATGAGCGCCGCCCGATCCCCAATCTCTCGCAGGAGAGGCACTGCTTTGCCATAAGCACGCTGGGCTGTTGCTACGTCACCCTTAAAGAAGGCGGCGATACCGATATGGTCGTACGATCTGGCGATGCCTTCCTGGTCGCCAACTTCCTGAAAGTATGTGAGCGCCTGTTCATGAAGTTGAAATCCGGTATCCGCGCCATCTGGAGCCGCATTGATCTGCCAGTTCCCGAGCAGGTTGAGGCTTCGGCCGATCAGTTGCTTGTCATCCAGCTGGCGGGCCAACTCAAGTGCCTGCCGACTGTAGTCGCCTGTTTTGCGCATGTCACGGTGTGTCCAGAGTTCGCCAATTTGAAGCAATGTTTCCCAGGTAAATCTCTGGTCACCGGACACTTCCGCCAGCTGGAGCGCCGCTTCATAGTCGACCAGCGCACGGTCAAACTCACCAACTTTCTGATAGCTCTTGCCGCGTAACAGCAGAGCTTCGGGATTCAGCGGTATTCCATGCTTCTGTGCCATCTGTTGTGCGTCGTCGATATGGAGAATGACGCTCTGTGGCGAGAAAACAGCCTCAGCTTGTCCAGCAGCAGCGATCAACCATTCGACAGCTCGAATATCATCGGCGCGTTGAAGGTGGCTGGCGACGATGGCTGGTTCCGCGTTCGGCTCGTTGAGAAGTGTTTCGGCCAGGGTGAGATGCATCCGTTGCCGGCGAGGAAGAATCAGTGATTCATAGACGGTTTCCTGCAGCAGCGCGTGGCTGAAGCGGAAACCGTAATTCGTTCTCATCTCTGAGATCAGGCCAGCATCGATGAGCTGTTCGATAGCTTCAGCAAACGATCCAGCTTCGTATTTACTTGTCTGACTCCAGAGTTCGAGCGGGATCTCCTGGCCAATTACCGCCGCAACATCCAGAAGTTGACGGGACTCCGTATCGAGCCGCGAGAGCCGCAGATTAATGACCTGTCGGATAAGCGGTGGCACATGCAGGTCCCGGACGCGATCGAGCGCCCAGCAATTGCCTTTTTGCTGGAGCAACCCTTCCTCCCGCAGGCTCCTCAGGAGTTCTACAATGAAAAAAGGATTGCCTCCGGACCGGACCTGCAAATAGCCGGCCAGCCGGTTGCGATCATCTCCGGACAGTGTGAACTGCGTATCGACGAGTTGGTAAATCTCCGCTTCGTCAAGGTTCTGAAGCGTAATCCTGGTAGCGCCTGACTCTCTGATCAGATGGGGCAGCATCTCATAGAACGGGTGCAGGCGACCGATCTCCTCGTCCCGGTAGGTGATCAGTGTGAGAATTCTGGATTTGCGCAGTGTGCGAGAGAGAAACCTGAGCAGGTCCAGGCTGCCAGGATCTACCCAGTGGAGATCCTCGACAACGAGGATGAGCGGTGTCTCCCAGGCGACTGACTCGAAGAAATCCCTCGCTTCAAGATAGAGCGCTTCACGACTTCCAAGATGACGGATGGCCTCGAATCGTTGCAGTGTCCCAGGAACTGGCGGCCAGGCTTGCTCTGGCGCATAAGCCCGGAGCATCTCGACCCAGGGATCATACGGCGGCATAGCGGTCTGGTCGTAGCAATGGCCGGTCAGCACGGGAATGTGTTGCGATCTTGCGAGCCGGGCTAGCTCGGAGATGAGGGTCGTCTTGCCGATGCCCGCCTCGCCGCTGATCAGGGCAACGCCGCCCCGGTTATTCTGGAGATTCTCCAGAAGTCCGCGAAGCGTCCTTCGCTGGGATACCCTGCCCACTATGTCAGGAAATTCAGATCCTGGATCAATAGTCATCAACGCAACACGATCTGGATACTGCTCAACAAATGAGAGTTCGGGTCCGACTTGCTTCTGATCTGAGCAGTGTAGCACTTCCCTGCGTGTTGACATCTTGGGATGAAACTACCTTGGAAAAGTTGTGCTGATTTAAGTTCCTGAATTCTGGTCTGCACAGTTTAATCTTGATCCGCGTCATCTAACTGCGTCCGTAGTGCGTAGTAACAGTAGTGAGTCTGTTTCGATGTTTCGGGGAACCCGGGAGAGATGCAGAGCGTCTCAGTAGTAGAACCGTAGCAACCTGAAAATGTGTAACGAAATGAGACCAACTGGCTTTCAGGTTTCTTTAAAGTTCGAGATTTATGATAAGTGTGATGGACCACTATGGTCCTTGTGCAAATCAGGGTACGAAAACAAAAGCCAGTACCAGAATAACTGGGCAAATACATTGCGTAACTATGGTTCCGGAGGTGACTTTTCGGGACTGGAGGGGTGAAAGCGGGTGTTGAAGCAAGCTACAAATCTAGTTGGGGTAAACCCTGACAGCGACGTTGTTGATGAAGCTGCACTGGTCGCCACAGCGCAGGAGGATCCTGCAAATTTTGGACCATTGTATGAGCTTTATGTAGACCGAATTTACCGGTATGCCTACCGTAGAGTAGGGACTCATCACGACGCGGAGGATGTTACGGCTCAGACGTTTCAACAAGCATTGCAGGCGCTACCGAAATATGAGTGGCGCGGTCTGCCGTTCGGAGCCTGGTTGTTCCGAATCGCCGCCAATATCATTAACCGGCGTGGCCGGACCGGCGGACGAGAAATTCCGGTAGAAGATGTCACTGTTTTCAGTTTCTATGAAGACGTCAGCGATGATCCCGTCGATCAGGTTACCCGAGATGAGTCGGCCGACGAGTTGTTTGATATGGTATGCACGTTGCCGCCGGATCAACAACGGGTGCTAGTGCTAAAGTTTTCCCACGGGCTTAAGAATCGGGAGATTGGCGATCTGATGGGCCGTTCTGAAGGAGCAGTCAAACAGTTGGTGCATCGCGCTCTGGTAAATCTCAGAGCAAGGTTCTCACAGGCGTATGCCTGATCGCTCCGATAATCTGGACCAACTCAATAGAGCGCTCGATCGGATCGCAGCCGATCAACCTGCGCCAGTTCTCGATGATCCTGATCTAGAGAATCTGGCGCAGTTAGCTGGCGTTCTTCGTCGTAAAATGCCAAAAGATACTCCGGATCCTCATTTTCGCTCCGAACTCAAGATGGACCTCACCGAACCACACCCGAAACTCGTCTCTTTCCCTGCCAGGCATGCCCCCCGGCGTTACCCGGTCGGCGCATTTGCCGGAGCGTTACTCGCGGTCCTGTTGTCGAGCGTCGTGGTAGGCTGGATGGCGCTGTCGCCATCTACCGATAATGTCCGTCAACTGGCCGGGAATTCTGCTGGCGCGCCGTTGACGCCTACTTCCGTAGTTACCGCAACGACCGCCGCTGTGCTCATCTCCACCACTGTGCCGGCTACGGTAAACAGCCAGTCCGGTGAGTTCGCTGGCATCCAGGCAACAACGCCAGAGTCAGCTACACCAATATCAAACCTTGAAGACGAGAGTGTGGCTGAATCATCAGTTAACGAAACTGCCGCTGTTACCGAAGCAGGAGAAGAGGTATCCGACGGTCAGGAATCAAAGCCAGCCCCAACAGAGATACCGCCGACACCAGAACCAAGCGTTGCTCCAAAGCTCGCCGACGCTGAACTGCCGCCGGTTGACCAGGAACACCTTGAACTTGGCGCGCTGGCAACGATTGCGCCAATCAGTGGACCAGTGGCGGAGAATGTCAAATTCATTCTCCGATCCGAACTACCCGATCTGCAATCTACAGCCTCGGTCTATCGCTTTACAGTTCCAAATGTTGAAGCTTCGATGCTTGTCCAGGGGATCTCTCGGATACTTAATATCAATTCCGAAATCGAGCAGAGTTTCGAATTCGGGAAGATGATCTATACCGTTGCCTCAGAGTCGTCGTATTTTTCCTGGTCTCCTTCAAGCGGCGCATTTTCCTGCAAGTTAGGGAACCATGAGCCTTCGACCAGCGAGCCTGTCGATGTGCCGCAGGCAGCTTTCGACTGGCTCCGACAACTCGGCTATCCGGTTGACACGGATCTGGTTACTCCTCTGGTTGAGCAGATCGATTCCGGGGACTGGCGGGTGACGATCCCGCTGATGGAAGCCCCAAACCCGGCGCTTGGCCATCCCCTCGCTATCACGCTGCTCATGCGATCAGATGGCGCGGTTCTGGAAGCATCCGGATACTGGTTGAAAGCTACCCAACTTCAAGACCTTGCGATTGTGAATGCCGAGCAAGCCTGGCAGGCACTGCTAGACGGACGCGGCTACTGGACCAACAGCTTCAGTCCGGATAGTCGCGGTGAATTCGTTGTCGAATCATTCGACGTCAAATATGTCCTTACTCGCAACGATGATGATGAAGTGGTCCTTCAACCGGTTGTCAGCGCAAGTGGTTCGTTCCACGACGAGAACGGCAATGTCATCCCCGACCAGCAAGTGCTTATTCAAGCGGCTGCTACTACTCCTTGAGTACCACGCGATAACAGGTTCCTCACATCGACCATTGCCAGTAAAGAAGAAATAGTTATCTTCCAGCCTTCGAAAAGATTCTCGTCGTTTCAGGTTTGAGAAGATTCATCCGCATGAAAGCAAGCTATTGAGGTCCTTCTCTATCAGACCACTATCTGTGGCATGCTTGCGTTTGGTAGTTCCTGACGCCGCATGACGGGTGACAGTCTCATGGTAAAACGTCGAATAATCCTCAAAAGTAGCCAGGAAATCAGCATGTTGCGAGATGCCGGTTTGCTGGTGGCTGAGACGTTTCAGATGCTAGAGCCAAGCGTCGTGCCGGGCGTCAAGACCGGCGAATTAGACCGGATTGTTGAAGAGTACATCCGGTCGCAGGGAGCGAAACCATCATTCAAAGGATATCGTGGGTTCAGGGGCAGTATCTGTGTGGCTGTCAACGATGAAGTGGTTCATGGGATTCCCGGGGATCGGGTGCTGAACTCCGGCGATATCATTGCCATCGATATCGGCGCGGAACTCAATGGCTGGCATGGCGATGCAACCATTACCTACGGAGTTGGCGTGATTGATGCCGATTCTCTCCGTCTGATGGAGGTATGCCGCGCGTCGCTGGATGCCGGCATCGAGATGGCCAGAGCAAACAACAACCTGACAGATATCTCAGCTGCCATACAGCGGACTGTAGAGCAGGCTGGATTTAACGTGGTTCGTGATCTCTACGGGCATGGCCTCGGCAGACAGCTTCACGAAGCTCCGCTGTTACCGCACTATGGCCGCCCGGGTCGCGGACCGAAACTGATGGCCGGTATGGTCATCACGATCGAACCGATGATTGTGGCAGGCCAGAAAGAAACGGTGCTGCTCGACGATGGTTGGACGATCATTACCCGTGACGGGTCACGTTCGGCACAGTTTGAACATTCCGTGGCGATCACCGAAAACGGCCCGCTCGTGCTTACAGTCTTGTAACCAGCAGATCTCCGCGGTTCCTGTGATGCATCCCAGTGGTATCAAGACAGACCAGCCAGGCGTTCGCTGCTGTCCGCCGGCATAACCGAGCGCGGCATTTCTTCAGTAGAACGTCACAAGCGTTCGTAGGCTGCCAGGGCTGAACCGACAATACCGGCCTCATTCCGCAATTGTGCCGGCACTGTCTCTGTCTCAATGGTGATGTGTTTTCTGAATTTGTCGAATTTTTTGGAAACACCGCCACCAAGGATGAAGAGATCTGGCGAAAAAATAAACTCGTAGTGTTTCAGGACCCGATTAACCCGGCGTCCCCATTTTTTCCAGCTCAAGTCGTCTTCTGTCCGTACCCGGTTCGAAGCATAGTGCTCGGCATCGTCACCGCGAAACTCGAGGTGGCCAAGTTCCGAATTCGGGAGCAACACGTCATCGTTGAATATCGAGCTGCCGATCCCGGTTCCGAGTGTCAGCACGATCACGACTCCGCTCTTGTCTCGTCCTGCTCCATATTGCATTTCTGCCAGCCCGGCGGCGTCGGCGTCGTTGAGGAATTCGACGGGTTTCCCACATGCTTCAGCGATAAGGGCAGCGCCGTTCGTGCCTATCCAGCGATCGTCTACATTGGCGGCGCTGAAGGCAACTCCATGCTTGATGATAGCCGGGAAACAAACGCCGAGCGGTCCATCGCAGTCAAAATGATCGACAATTTCTTTCACGGTTTGGACAACTGCCTCAGGCGTTGCCGGGTGAGGCGTCGAAATTCTCTTGCGGCTGGAAATCTGTCTGCCTGTTTCAACGTTCACCGGCGCGCCTTTGATGCCTGACCCGCCGATATCGACGCCCATGATCACGGTTGGCTTTTTCGCATCGGTTCCCATGACTGCCTCCTGGTCAGGTAACGGTTGGCGGCAGTGTAGCATGCGCACTTTGCATCAATATCCGCTAGACGAGGCTTTCAAGGTGGAGAGGTTGTGGAAGAGTTCGCCTTCGTCGCATCCACAGTCTATCTCTGGTTATGATTGGCTGGATGTCGGTCAGTTCGATTAAGTATCCGAGGGTTGTTGGTGGACACCAGTAGCAATGAGACCGGGTTGATTATCCCGCCACAGATTACCTACATCGGGCATGCAACAATTCTTGTGGAGATGGACGGATCTCGCATTTTGACCGATCCGTTTTTGAGAAAACGGCTGGCTCACCTGCGGCGGCACACTGCCGATGTTGATCCTGACTGGCACCGTGACATCGATGCGGTGCTGATTTCACACCTACATCTCGACCATTTCGATATTCCATCGTTAGCAATGCTTGGCCAGTCAGCCCGGATCATTGTGCCCAGAGGAGCGGCGGGAATACTGCAGAGCCGCGGCTGGACAAATGTTGAAGAACTCCAGGTTGGGCATGACACCGAGGTCGGCGCAGTTCGCGTCGAGGCAGTTTTCGCCGATCACGATGGTTTCCGGCCTCCATTTGGTCCAGTAGCGGAAGCGGTCGGCTATCTCATAGAAGGCTCGACAACAGTTTATTTCGCCGGCGACACGGATCTTTACGATGATATGCGTGATTTGGCTGGTCGGATTGATACGGCCCTGCTTCCCGTCTGGGGCTGGGGGCCAACGCTTGGTGGTGGGCATATGGATCCTCACCGGGCTGCTGAAGCCTTGCCACTCCTCCAACCCAGATTGGCTGTTCCAATTCACTGGGGGACGCTCTATCCCCTTGGCATACGTTGGTGGCGCACGAACCTTCTTACCCGCCCGCCCGAAGAGTTCGCTCAGTTCGCGCAGGAACTCGCTCCAGAGGTCAACGTCCGCATTATTTCGCCGGGCTGGACTGCCGTCCTCAACGAGGAGGCAGCAGAGGTGCCTGATCGGGCAGGCGAAATGGTTGACGAAAGCTAATTCTAGCCATGGTCTTTTACCCAGTTAGCTCAGAGCATTCAGCAACGCCACGACCCCGAAGACACCAATGATGACTCCGGCGGACCGGTTTACCCAGCGAATTCGATCGCCCTGTAGCCAGTTTCGGGCAAATCCGGTTATGCCAGCCAGAATGAGCCACCAGAGAGCCGAGCCGCAGAACACACCGCTGACCATCGCTGTTGCCGCGCGGAACTCGTTCTCTCCATTGGCAAGACCAAACGCCGCAAATATGGCTGCAAACGAGAAGATCGTCGTCGGGTTTGCAAGTGTGAGAGCGAACGTCGAGAGATATGATGTAATCCTGCTCGAAACCGCCCTGTCCAGATTGTCTTCAGCAGGTCTGGAACGGAAAATCGATATACCCAGATAAAGTAAGAATAGACCGCCCACGGCTTGGATGATTCTCTGCTGACCGATCAATACGCTGGAGACTGAGGTGAGTCCGAAAGCTGCAATCGCGCCATAGACGGCGTCGGCAGAGGCTGCTCCCAACCCCGAAACGAACCCCTGGAGGCGACCAAACGCCAGAGTTCGACGGATGCAGAGAATGCCGATTGGTCCAACCGGTACGGCGACAGCAAGCCCGATAATGACACCTCTCAGGAAGAAATCCACCAGTTCCGTTCTCGTTGATATCTCCTAATGAGCGTTCGGCGCGTTCACTGTCCGGAAGTTGCTAATCATACGCGATCTGGCTGAACCGCTGTGATCATGACGAAACACAGGTAGGCGGGCTACAATGACTCGACGATCAGCGTCGCTGTTTGCTCGTGGAGACGAACCGGGAAGGTCGAACGTATGGGGAAAACCGTCATTATTGGCGCAGGAATAATCGGCCTTGCAACGGCGTACGAGTTGGCCAAACGAGGAGAAGAGGTGCTGATCATCGAACGGAGCGCTCCAGGCTCCGGTAGCTCATCGGGCAATGCCGGCTGGATCGTGCCGGGTGACTCAAATCCGTTGCCGAAACCCGGGCTGACGGCGTCGTCGCTCCGGTCAATGTCTAAACGGGATAGCCCACTCTACATCAAACCTCGCCCGAGCCCTTCAATGCTGCACTGGCTCTGGCAATTCTGGCGAAACTGCAACCAGGATGCCTACCTTCGAGGTCTGAATGCCCTGGCTGGTCTTAATCAGTCCACTATGGCGCTCTACGATGAGTGGGCACAGGAGGGCGTTGAATTTGAGATGCATTGCCAGGGTCTGCTCCTGGCTGGCCTCAAGTCGGCGACTGTCGAGCAATTTATCGCGAATGATGCCCCGCTATACGAGGCGCTTGGGTATCAAACGCCTTCACTGCTTACCGGAGACGAGGTTCGTCAGATCGAGCCGGAAATGTCTGACGAGGTGATTGCCGGGGCTATGCTGGAAGACGAGCGACACGTTCGTCCGGAAACCCTGATCGATGGACTGGTCCAGAAGCTGGCAGAGATGAACGTCGAGATCCTTAGTGGCGTCCGGGTGACTGGAGCAACAGTCCAACGAACAACGGTCACCGCCCTGCTCACCAAAGGAGGTCGATTTGAAGCAGATAACTATGTGCTGGCTGCTGGCGCCTGGTCTGGAGATCTGTCAAAAAAGATCGGGCTTTCGATTCCTATTCAAGCCGGCAAAGGGTACAGCCTGACGATCTCGAAACCTGACGTTACGCTGAACTATCCGGTGTTGATGCTGGATGGGAGCGCAGCCCTAACACCCTTTGATGGCGCACTGCGAGTTGCCGGGACTATGGAGTTGTCTGGCTTGAATCACAACCTGGATTCGGTGCGTCTGCGTGCAATGTGGAAATCTGCTGAACGATATCTTGGCCGGATACCGCAGGGTGACGGAAAACCGCGAGCCTGGGTTGGCATGCGACCACTGACCTGGGATGGGCTGCCCGTGATCGGCAGAATGCCAAGAGGAGACAATCTCTACGCAGCAACCGGGCATCAGATGCTCGGGCTTACCCTTGCGCCGTCGACTGCTCGGGCGCTGGCTGGATTGATCTGCGATGGCAAGAGCACGATCGATATTCGCTGGTTTGACCCAGCCCGCTTCTTCACAAAAGAACCGCCACGAGCGCTCAATTATTAGTTGACACTGGTGCAGTGAAATAAGAGATCAGAGATGGCTATTTCGACGCGACGCATACCCGCCGAAGCTTTACGGCAGCAGACCGTACACATTCTGATTGCTTGGGGCGCCAGTCCCGACGACGCCCGATTGCAGGCAGATGCGCGGTTACAAGGAGAGCTTCGAGGACATCCTGGTCAGGGGCAGGGTTTGCGCGGTATCAGCCGCTATTGTGAGATGCTGGAGAATGGCGGCATCGTATCACCGGCTGAGTTTGAAGTACTGGTCGATACGCCAGCGATGGCGCTGGTTGACGGGCACAAAGGATTTGGTCAAAGAGTCGCTGTCAATGCCATGGATCTGGCGATCGAGAAAGCGAAAGCCGTCGGGGTCGGGCTGGTAGGAGTCAGGCACTCAAATCACCTTGGCATCACCGCTTATCATGTGATGCGTGCAACTGACCGGAGAATGATAGGCATCTGCCTCACGAACGCCGGGGCCGAGATGGCGCCGTGGGGCGGCATTACACCAACGATCGGCACCAATCCCTGGGGCTTGGGCGCGCCGACAGGGCTTGGATTTCCTATGGTGCTGGACATGGCACTCTCCATGAGCGGCAAGGGGATGGTCCGCTGGCATCAACGCCAGGGGCTAAAGATTCCTAAAGATTGGGCCTATGACCAACACGGCAACGAGACCGACGATCCTGATCTCGCTATGGATGGTCCGCTGGTTCCGATGGGTGCCTTCAAAGGCACCGGCCTGTCAATCTTTACCGATGTGCTGACCGGTGTGCTGACCGGGGCAGCATTTGGGCTGACACCCTACGCGGATCCAACCAATCATGACGTTGGTCATATGCTGATTGCCATTGATATCGAACAATTTCTGCCCTGGGAATCGTATCTGGAGCGGATGGACCTGTTCTGTGCCGAACTGAAAGCTTCGGAACTCGCCCCAGGGTTCGATGAAATCCTGATACCAGGTGAACTCGAACACCGGCGTACGGTGCAACGGCTCCGAAATGGTATCGACCTGGATATAGAGGTTTTCAATTTATTGCGGGAGAAATCGGAGCAGCGCGACGTGCCGTTTATGTTGATGGAGTATGCGTGAACTTCTCTCGAGGTCTAGCCTGATATCCAGCCTGGCTTTGTTCTTCGTAGAGCGTATAGAAACGTGTTGTCGGGTAGGCGAGGTCAATGTCAGGATGCTTCGCAAACTCCAACAAAACCGATTCCCACATCGTCTGAGCGGCCTGCCGCCGTTTTCTCGGGTCGCAAATGTATCGGATGGTTAACAGGACACCGCTATCCTCAACGGATGTGTAGACAGCGGTGTCGAGTTCGAAGTTCTCAACCATAAAATCACTGACAACGATTTCCCGGCGGACTTTTTCCATCTCCTCAGGCGGAATAGAGTGCCGGGTAGCCAGTTCGCTGAGAATGTGTTTCGCTTTCTCCCAGTCCGATTCAAACGTGATCAGGATCGGAAGCTCATCAAAGATAAAACTGAGTCCGATGGCATAGTTTATTTGCGCTTGCTGAAAGACCCAGCCATTCGGAATATGAATCACACGGCCGGTCATCTGATCGGCATCGACCCAGCTCCCGATCTCCAGCAGCGAAAACTGAAACACGCGGAGATCGGCGACATCGCCAATGTGATCTCCTATCTGAATGCGGTCGCCGACCTGAAACGGGCGCCGGATGATAATGAACAGCCAGCCAGCGATGTTCCCAAGCGGCTCTTTCAGGGCAATCGCAAGACCGGCGGCCAGCAACCCGAGGAAGGTTGCCACCGATCGCAGCCCGGCAATCCATACCCACCAGATCGAGATGAATGCGATGGCGACGATGAGGTAGGTCTTTGCCTTCTTTGCCCAGTACTGAGATTTTGGATCCTCAACGCGGCGGAGTATAAAGCGGTTAGCGAGATGGTTGATCAGCCAGGCAACGAGGATAATAGCAAGCGTTGCTGTTAGCTTGATAAATGTAGATGTGTCCCGGTCGATTACCAGGCCGCCTAGATCGTTGATCGTATCAGTATCCATTACTCCAATTTCTGCCGTGCGCAGTCGATGACATCGTTGTTGAGTTTTTCGACCAGAGTGGTGAGCTGTTCCTGATCGACCATATTGCCGATCATCCCGGTAACCGTGGCATCGGTTGTCCAGTCGATTTGACTGTGATTGTCTTCGTTTTTCTTGATTCGAAATTCATTCTGAAGTGACGCCTTGCCGATCATCCGATTGCCGCCTTCAACCGCTGAGCGGATCAGATTGGGTCTTTCCCGTTCTGTCCAGCGTACGGTGAACCCGATTTTGAACCCAGAGGCGCTGATCTTGAATTCGAACTCGTCATTGTTTTTGAATTTGACATCCTGCATCATCGGAGCACATTCGGCAACCTGGTGCGGGTCGGTCAAAAAATCATATACCGCTTCGGGTTCGGCGTTTATCGTGCCGGTTCCTGTGAATTTCATACATTCTCCTTCTACTGGCTGCTGATAGTACCCCGTCGGCAGCGTTTCCTCCACTGTTAGCGATATCAGCTACGATCGAATTGAACCCTGTAGCGACGTATAGCTGAAATGTACCCTCGGTACACTGCGTTCGGTGAAATGGGACTGCCGAGAATCATGAGTACACAGAAAAGTAAATTGTAGTCGCAACTCGATGATGTCGAGGAGAGAGAAAGTGCTTGCTCTATGGGTGGACCTGTCGGATACTGACAACGATTAACAGGGCTTTATTGTGCGGAGGAACAGATGGCAATACGTATCGCGACAGGCGGAATATCACAGGAAACAAACACCTTTCAGTGGGAACTCACCTCGCTAACTGACTTTGAGAAGGGATCAAGTGGCGTTCATCGAGGGACTGGAATCCTCGAAGATCTGACCGGTACTGGAACGATCTACGGCGGCATTATCGACGAAGCGCAAAAGCAGGAGATTGAGCTTATCCCAACCCTGTATGCCCATGCCGTGCCTGGCGGGCCGGTTACCAGAGAAGCTTTTGAGGCGTTCCGGGACGAGATCGCAGGCGGCATCCGCGACGCTATGCCGGTCGATGGCGTGCTTCTCGGTATCCATGGCGCAATGGCTCTCGAACACCTGCCCGATGGCGAAGGTCCGTTGTTGACAGCAATCCGTGAAGTCGTCGGGCCGGATGTGCCAATAGTTGCACCGCTCGACCTGCATACCAACCTTTCAGATGAGATGATGGCTGAGTGTGACGCATTTGTTGGCTACAAGCACTACCCGCACATCGATACGCCGGAGACCGGCGCGCGAGCGATGCAAATTCTGATCGACACGATTCGAGGCGAGATTACGCCAACGATGGCGTATACTCGGGTGCCGCTCATTGCTCCAAATCAGTCGATGGTAACGACCTGGCAATCGCCGTTGAAGAAAGCGATTGACCGTGCCCGGGAAATGGAAGAAGAGGATGGTGTGGTTGCAGCGACTGTGCTCGGCGGGTTCCCATTTTCAGACCAGGAATTCACCGGGATTGCGACTATCGTTGTGACCGATGACAACCCGGCGCTGGCGCAAGAATATGCCAATGAACTGGCGCAAATCTGCTGGGATCTTCGAGCGGAATTCACGATCCACCCAACACCAGTCACTGCCGCTATCGCCGAGGCAATGGCCGGCGAGGATGGCGAGGTTTACGTTCTGGCTGATATCTCTGACTCCGGCGCATCTGGCACAGCCGGGGATGGCACGGCGGCGCTGGCAGGCTTGCTTGCCGCTGATGCGCAGTCGGCGGCTGTAGCGCAGATCATGGATCGCGAGGCAGTTCAGGCCTGTATCGATGCCGGTGTGGGTAGCACGGTGACCCTCAGCGTCGGCGGCAAACATGACGGTTTGCATGGTGATCCAGTGGAGGTCACCGGGATGGTCAGGCTCATTCATGAGGGAAGTTTCGAGATGGGCGGCGTGATGGGCCATGGCACGAGATCGAGTCGTGGAAGAACCGTTGTGCTGGAGATCAACGGACCGGGCGGCATTGAGCTGCAGCTGACCGACCTTCGCGGTCACCCGAATGATCTGAACTTCTTCCGTGCGTTCGGCATCGAACCGACTGAGCGACGAATTCTTGTGCTGAAGAGCGCCGCGCATTTTCGGGCGGCGTTCGAACCCATCGCCGCCAGGGTCATCGAAATTGACGCCCCTGGCATTAGCAGTCCGGACCTGCACAGTTTTGATTACAAGAATCTTCGACGGCCGATCTACCCGCTGGATCCTGATCTTGCATGGTCGCCCGAAGGGTAAACATCTCAATCGGACCGGGACGTATTCCACTCCATGGTGGAAACCATGAGGATTAAATCTCCAGCCAACTGAAAGGATCCTATGCAGAAGCCATTTCTTTTTATACCGCCTCATATGTCACCAGGTGAGGTCATTGATTTTGCCCGGGAGGTTGAATCACGCGGATTTGCCGGCCTGATGATGTCAACCGGATTCGGTGACAACGTGGCGTTGTCGCTGGCGATCCTCGACCACACCGAGCGGATCAAAGTTGGGACGGGGATCGCCAACATCTATGCCCGTCATCCCAACGAAATGGCTTCAGCAGCCTCGTTGATCGAGTTCTTGCATCCAGGCCGATTCATACTCGGCATCGGCGTCGCTCACGCGCCAACGCACGAGAGCCTTGGCGTGACCGTCGGCAAGCCGCTTGGCGATACAGAAAACTACGTTGCCGCGATGCGAGCCGCGTCCGCCGGGAAACCGTTCCCGACGCTCATGCTGGCGGCCTTGCGGAAACGAATGACCAGGTTGTCACTTGAGATAGCTGAAGGTGTCATCTGGGCAAATGGAGCACTCTCGCATATGCCTGAATCGTTGGCTGAAATAGCCGGGCGTTCTCCGGATTTCGTTGTTGGCAATATCAGCCGGGCAATTGTGACTGACGACCTCGTTGCCGGCCGGCAAGCGTTCCGGGATTCGTTTCTGAACTACATACAGTTGCCAAACTACCAGAATTACTATATTGAAGCCGGGTATGAACGTGAATTTGCGACTGCTAAGGCTGCCCTGGCCGGAGGTGATACTGCCGAAGCAGTTGCCGCGATGTCGGACCGGATGGTCGACGATCTTAGCGTCATCGGAACACCCGATCAGGTCCGGCTCCAGGTCCAGGCCTGGTATGACGCCGGCATCAACGCGCTTGCGCTCAACCCGATGTCGCTTACGGATCAGGCGAACGCTCACAATGAATTGATGGACGCCTTTGACGAATAAGCTCGTTTCTTTATGCAGCTGACGAACGCCGAGATTGCCGGCATCCTCAGCCAGCATGCGGATCTGCTTGAGATCAGCGGCGAAAACCGGTTCCGTGTTGGCGCATATCGACGGGCAGCCGAGACGGTCCTGCATCACGAGCGATCGATTTCTGATGAAGAAGATGTGACGGCATTGCCCGGTATCGGCGCTGGTATCGCGGCTGTTCTGGATGAGATTGTCGAAACAGGTCGCTATGCGGAGTTCGAGGAGCTGCAGGCAATTCTACCCGGCTCGCTCTTGACCATGGTTGACATTCCCGGTCTCGGTCCGAAACGCGTAAAGCGGTTCTATGAAGAATTGAACATCTCTTCGGTTCCGGAGCTTGAGGAAGCAGCCAGCGCTGGCCGGCTTTCGAGCCTGAAAGGTATCGGACCGAAAGCAGAGCTGCAGATTTTGGAGGGAATTCGCTTTCAGCGATCGAAAACAGGCCGGGTATCTATTGGTGTCGCCCTGCCGCTGGCGGAACGGCTCGCCCAGCAGATCCAGGAGCTGACTGCTAGCAGAGTTGAGATCGCTGGGTCTGTGCGACGGATGTGTGAGACGGTCGGCGATATCAATCTACTGGTCGTCGCCGGGGATCGTGACCGCGTCATCAACGCCATCACCGACCTGCCTGAAGTTGCCGCGGTTGTCCAGCAGGGTGAAGTGTATGGCTTTGACCTTCACCAGGGCGTCAGACTTACGGTGATGATAGCTGCCGAAGATGATGCCGGACGGGCGTTGATTGCTCTGACCGGCTCAGCCGATCATGTGAATTCGCTTGGCGGAATTGATGCTATTCCAGCTCTTGCAAGCGAAGCCGAATGCTACGCCGCGATGGGTATGGAGTGGATCGCGCCGGAATTACGGGAGGATCATGGCGAAATCGAGGCGGCTCGGGAGGGGCGGCTACCAGTATTGATCACGGTCAATGACCTGCTTGGCGATCTGCACCTGCACACTACCTGGTCGGACGGCACAGCTTCGCCGTTTGAGATGGCTGCCGCGGCTGCTCGCCGTGGGTACGAATACCTGGCGATCACCGATCACTCTGGCGGCCTTGGCATCGCAAACGGGCTTGATGCGGAGCGACTGGCGGCGCAGGGTGTTGAGATAAAATCACTGAAGGCTGATGCGCCGCTTCGCCTGCTGCGAGGCTCTGAAATCGAGGTGCATCGTGACGGACGCCTGGATTTTTCGGATGAGATCCTTTCAAATCTCGATCTGGTGGTTGCTTCGCTTCACAGCGGGATAACCCAGGACCGGCAGACGATCACCGACCGGATGTGCCGGACGCTCCAGAATCCTCATGTAGACATTGTTGCTCACCCGACGGGACGGTTGATCGAACGCCGCCAGGGCGCTGATTATGACTGGGAACAAGTGTTTGCAGTAGCTGCTGCGTCAAATACCGCCATTGAGATAAACGGTAACCCGGCCAGACTGGATATGGATGAGGTCCACGCCAGGGCAGCTGGAAAAGCCGGGGTGTTGATCGCCATTAACTCGGACGCCCACAATCCTGAATCGTTGGAGATGGTGCGGTACGGGGTTGGGATCGCCCGCCGGGCATGGCTTGAACCCGGTCAGGTCATCAACACCTGGTCACTGGAATCGCTACAGGGTTGGTTGACGGACCGGAAATTGCCCTAACACCTCGCCTCAATCAAATCTGCGTGATGACAGAAAATCGATGTCGTGTTTTGTCTGGCCATCGATTGCAAGATCAGCGAGGATCTCACCGACCGTTGGCGAGAATTTATAGCCTCGCCCTGAGAACCCACATCCATAGACCACCTGGCGGTGGAGCGGGTGTCGTTCGACGATGAACTCAGAATCAGGGGTATTCGTATACATGCAGGTGATCTTCATCGAGACCGGACCGCTTGCGCCAGGCATATAACGGTCGAGTGTGTTGCGTAGCATCTCAATCTCGTCAGCATCGATGTCGCGGTCGATCGTTCTCGCTGTGGTTGGGATGCCGTTGTCGTGCCGGCCAATCTTGAGACCGACGCCGTCGACGGCCGGCATCCCGTAGTAGGAGCCTTCGGCGACCGAGAGCAGGAAGGTCGTCGCGCCGTTTTCCGCAGCCCAGAGATCGGGACGGGTTGGTTCAAAGTAGCCGTTGACGATGCGAACGACGGTTAGTGGGAGATGTAAATCCGCCAGGAGTTCCGCAGCCCAGGGGCCTGTGGTGACGATGAGACGGTTGGCAGTGTAGGTGGCTTTATCTGAATCTACCCGTACACCTTGCCCGTCGATTTGC
Source organism: uncultured Thermomicrobiales bacterium (assembly GCA_964577155.1). GTDB lineage: Bacteria > Chloroflexota > Chloroflexia > Thermomicrobiales > CFX8 > CAZNYB01. The sequence goes on from CAZNYB010000022.1 coordinate 19,079, forward strand.
CACGATGAAACTTCCTCATTGTGATGCAGGGCTGCTCCATGCCTTTTTGCAAGCTCAAGATGAGCGGCAATGCCAACTTCGGGCCGCAGAAATCCCGCTTTTTCCTCATAGGTGGCCGTCATATTGCCATAGAGTCGAAATCCGGGAAATCGTTTCTGAAATTCCTCGGTGGTGAATCGCTCACGGAAACGAAAATCGTCACCGATACGGGGACGGTGATACGGATCGTGATCTGGATCGTAGAGGGACACCTCGCCGGTAAGTTTGAGAATGTCTTTTCCCGACGCCTGTTCAAGTTCATCCCAGAGTTCGAATGCCCGGGCGGCCAGTCCAATGTAACCGTCATCGCGGTAGGAAGACATTCTGATCATCCGGTGGTGACCGTGCGATGAACCCTGATCGTGCCCGGACGCATACATATCCAGGCCAAGCACACGCCGTCCTCGCCTGGCAAGGTGGTAGGTTGCCGCGCTTCCCATCGCGCCGAGACCGATGACGATATCGTCAAATGAATAGGTTTTCATGAATTCCTGTTCTGTTTGTAGATGCCAGTTGCTATCTGACAGCGATGAGATAGATTCCGATCCAGAGAATTGTGGCAGCAGTCAGGACTGCCCAGAAGGTTCGTTTGCGTTTCTTATGGTTGAAGAGAAACATCCCGAGCCAGCCGCCGGGGAATCCGCCAGCGAGCGCCAACCCGTGTAGCACGATCTCGGGAACTCGTATGCCGCCTCGTTTCGCCTGGGTTTTGTCGTATCCGTAGAGCACCAGGGTGACGGTGCTCCAGGTAGCTATCCAGAGCAGAAAGAGATCGAGATCGGTTGCGAAATACAGCAGAGCAAAGACGGCAACACCTGCCAGCAACGCAATCCAGGAAAACACTGACTGTATCGATCGATAATGGCCTGTTCGCTGGTTCATGCGTATCTTTCTGTGTCTGAAATATGCTGATTATTCTGGACATTCAACGTTTAGAACGATGTGTTTTCAGGTTCTCAGAGGAGTTAGCGCCAGCTCTCGAGTGCCGGGAGCACTTTTTCTCCAAGCAGTCGTAACCCGTTTTCAGGCGTCGATCCATGTGGAGTCCCGAATTCAATGCGATGGACACCCACGTCAAAGAGTTCCTCACACTGCGAGATGACATCTGCCGGACTTCCAGCAAAGGCAAACCGATCTATGATCTCATCCGAGATCAACGCGCCAGCAGCAACCTGATCGCCCCGTTTGACGAGTCGGTCGATCTGCCGGAGCAGATCGTAAGGCAGGTCGACCGTCGGATCAAGCTCAGCAACGACTGGCAAATAGAGCGCCATTTCCGACCGGATGAGTTGCCGGGCCGCATCGCGGTCTTCATCGACCACGGTAACCGCGCCAAGGACGATGTGAACGCGATGATCGGGCATGCCGGCCAGTTCGTTACCTTCGGCGAGCCACTCTTTTGCCAGAGGAACGATTTTCGGATTTGCCGAGCCGCCGATCTTAACTTCATCAACACGTGTTGAAACACTTCGCATCATTCTTGGTCCCCAGGTGCCGACCATGACCGGAACATGTTCGCGTTGTACCTGGTATTCGAGTTTCTGATGTGGCTCAAGCTGAAAATGCCGACCGGTAAATCGATCCTGTTCGCCGGTCAGCAGGTGGTTGAAGATATCAATCGCTTCCGTCATGCGAGAGACCGGATGCATCTGTCGTAGTCGCAACGAGTCCAGCCACGCGCCGCGTGAAATGCCCAGGTAGGCTCGTCCCTGGCTGAGGAGGTCCAGGGTGGCGATCTGGCCCGTGATCTCGACCGGGTGGAGTGTGTACGGATTGAGCGACGCAGGACCGAGAAGTATCCGCGAAGTTGCCTGAGCTGCCATGGCCAGCGGCAGAATGGGCGGCTGGTAGAGGAGATCGCTATAGATCGAAAGGGTGTCAAAGCCGTAGTCTTCGACAAGCCTGGCCAGTTCCGCGTAGTCCGACATCGATTTGTTGGATTGCAGGGCTACCGAGAGTTGACGGTTGCTCATGTGAGCTCACCCGTCCTCAATGTCTTGCGGCCGATACGGTCTATGCGCATGACCAGTCGTTCGTCAGGATCTGGACAGGTAACAAAGGTGTCACGTTCCATCCAGTCGTTTTCATCGAGCATTCGCTGCTTGGCCGGCAACAGCGGAATGACCGCCTGAAGGGCATAGAGACAGAAGTGTTTTCCGTCTGGAATTCGCACCCGGCTGGAGTCAATCAGCTCAAAGTAGTCGCCGGGTTTCAGGCCACAAACCGAACGACCTTCGATATGTTCAACGGTCACTCGCAAATCGTAGAGTTCGAACTTGTCATTGGAGGTCACTTCTATCCCTCATTTCAACCATCCTGTCGCACGAACCCGTCTAGTTTCGCACGAGATGGTGTCATTGTCGTGAAGCCAGGAGAAATCATGTAACGAGAATCGCTCGGGTTAGATTCTGGTATCGTGAGCCGTGATAGGGTGAACGGATGGGTGCATGCAACATGTGTTGGTAACAATTGGCGCTGCCGCAGGCCTAATTGCCATGCTCTGGTTTGGCGTCGTCATTCTCGATCTATCGCCAGGCATGTCGTTGTTGGCGAGCTTTCTTACGCTGGGACTTGTTGGTCTGGGTATGATCTACTCGTCAATGACCAGAAGTTAAAGCGGGATTATCTCTTCAAATCTCCCGGTCACCATGAAAATGATCCGTTCGCAAATATTCGTGATGCGGTCCCCAACACGCTCCAGATTGTGAGCAACCCAGAGCAGATCTGAAGCTTTTGGAACCGTCGTCGGATCCGAAATCATGATCGTTAGTAGCTCACGATAGACCTGATCCCAGAGTAAGTCTATCGCCTCATCTTTGTTCGCCGTCTGCAGCGCTTTCTCCGCGTCATGTTCCACGAATGCATCAAGCGCATCGACCAGCATCTCCCGGCAAAGATCGGCCATTTTAGGAATCTCTATCAATGGCTTGAGCGGCGGTTCGGATGAGGTCTGAATGGTATATCTCGCAATTACCTTGGCGTAATCGGCCATTCGTTCAAGCTCAGATGCGATGTGATCGATAGCCATGATTTGTCTCAAGTCGCCGGCCATTGGCGCCTGAGTCGCTATCAAGTGCACCGCGCCTTCTTCGAGCTCCCAGCGGGCGGAATTAATCTCTTCGTCGGCATCAATAACTTGCTGGGCAAGGGCTGGGTTCTGGGTCTTTAGCGCATCAATAGACCGGGCGATTGCCTTATCTACCATGCTTCCCAGAGCGAGCGTGCCGTCTTGCATCTCTCTTAAGTTTTTTGCGAAGACTGTGCGTGTCACTGGCGTATGCCTTTCAGCTGCGGGTTAGATGGAGAATGTTGGCTTCATAGCAAAAGCGACAGATCTACCCGACAAAGCCTGTGAATTCTACCGGTTCAAAGTGTACATCGTTGACTTCTTCAAACTGACCTGAGACAGCGTACACTGTACGTTCACAAATGTTCGTAACTCGGTCGGCAAACCTTTCGAGGTTATGTGCCAACCAGAGCAAGTAGGTCGCCGATGTCGCTGAGGTGGGGGACTCAATCATGATGTTGATCAGTTCCTGGAATATATTCTGATAAAGATCATTGACATCTTCATCACGGCGAGCGATCTCTCGTGCTTTATCCGCATCCCCCGCCTCAAAGGCGAGTATTGCGTCTTTCAGCATCGTGCGTCCAAGCTCGGACATTTTGTGGAAATCAGCGGTTTGCAACAGAGTCGGATCATCAACGATTCGAAGCGTGAGCCGGGCGACTCCGCTCGCGTGATCACCCATACGTTCAAGGTTGGTTGCGATATGGAGAACGGCTACGATGCTTCGTAGATCACCAGCCATTGGGGCCTGTGTGGCAATCTGAGTGTAGGTGAAGTTCTCCAGTTCCCAGCGTAGGCGATTGATTCTCTCATCGCTTTCGATTACTTGCCTGGCAATCGCCGCGTTGCGACCCTCAAAGGCGACCATTGCAACGCCCATGAGTTGGTCAACCAGTTCGCTAAGCTGGACGAGTTTTTGATGCATGACCCGGAGATTGCGCTGGAATTCAACACGTGTTCCCACGACAGTGCCTTCTTTTCTTGACTCTGAATCTTCTCGTATCAGGCCGTGCCCTTGACCACCGGTAGATCAGCCAACTCTGCCGGTTATGTAATCTTCGGTGCGCGAATCTTTCGGGCTGGTGAAGACTTGCTGGGTTGGGCCAAGTTCTACCAGCACACCGCTTCGTTGTTCACCAAGGCTCATATATGCGGTAAGGTCAGACACCCGGGCTGCCTGTTGCATGTTGTGGGTAACGACGATGATCGTGTATTCCGATACAAGAGAGCGCATGAGATCTTCAATGCGTAATGTCGCCAGCGGGTCAAGCGCCGAGCAGGGTTCATCCATCAAAATAATATCTGGCTGGACAGCGATAGTCCGGGCTATGCAGAGCCGTTGCTGCTGGCCACCGGAGAGGGAGAACCCGCTGTCTTTCAACTTATCTTTAACCTCATCCCAGAGGGCGGCGTGACGGAGACTACGTTCGACCAGATCGTCCATATTGCCTTTGTAGCCATTGATTTTGGCGCCCCAGGCGACGTTGTCGTAGATAGATTTCGGAAACGGGTTTGGTCGTTGAAAGACCATGCCAATTCGCCGGCGAACGGCAACGGGATCCACTGCTGAGTCGTAGATGTTCTGACCTTGAAAGAGCACTTTGCCTTCAACTCTGGCTGAATCAACAAGGTCGTTCATCCGGTTGAACGTTTTCAGCAGCGTGCTCTTGCCACATCCTGAAGGTCCGATCAGAGCAGTTATCCGATTTTCCGGGATGCTCATGGTGACGTCTGAGATGGCCTTAAAATTACCGTAGTAGATGTTGACATCTTCTACCTCGATGATGGACTCTGCATTTTCCAGGCCAGCTCCATCGCTCATCTCAGTGGTTAGTGTAGGAATAACACTCATGTTGGCCTACCAGTTCTGTTTTTTCTGATAATGATTTCGAACAAATATTGCCACTGCATTCATCGCAAGCAACAGTACCAACAGTACGATGGCTGCTGCCGCTGCAAGCTGATGAAATTCCTGTTGGGGTCTCGCCGCCCATTCGAATGTCTGTATCGGCAGCACTGAAAACCGGCTCCCGAGCCCGTCAGGTGTAAATGTCATAAAGGTGACCGCGCCGATTACGATGAGCGGCGCGGCTTCGCCGATCGCTCTGGAAAGTGACAGGATGGTTCCAGTCATGATCCCCGGCAGTGCCGCTGGAAAGACGTGAGAGCGCACGACTTGCAGCCGGGTAGCCCCTAGCGCCAACGCGCCTTGACGGATTGAATCCGGGACTGCCCGGATGGCTTCACTTGATGCGATGATGATGATTGGCAGGATAAGCAGTGACAGGGTGAGTGCACCGGCAAGCACGGATGGGCCCAACCCGGCCAGCGTGACGAACACCGCTAAACCGAGCAATCCGTAAACAATCGATGGAACTCCGGCGAGATTTGAGATGTTTACCCGAATGATAGAAGTGACAGGGTTCTTACCTGCGAACTCCTCAAGGTAAATAGCGGCGCCGACTCCAACTGGAAATGTGATAAGTGCAGTCAGGGCCATTATCCAGATTGTCCCGACCAGTGCCGGACGGATCCCGGCACGTTCAGGGAATCTGGAGGGATAGTTGACTAAAAAATCCCAACTCAGCCACTGCGCTCCTTCGATGAAGATATCCATCCCGAGGACGAGCAGGACGAGCAAAGCGGAAAGGGTTGCCAGGGCGAACAGAAAGGCGAAGACCGCGCCAACCTTTTGCCTGCGTGAGAGCTGTCGGTCTTTGACGGTAATCTGTGCTGCGCTCATTCATATTCCTCTCTGAACCGCCGAACGAGCAACGCGCTCAAAATATTCATGAGCAGAGTGAACAGGAAGAGAGTGAAGCCAACGGCGAAGAGTGTCTGATACTCGATTGTGCCGCGCGGCACATCTCCCAGACTAATCTGGACGATGTAAGCCGTCATCGTCTGAATACTCTCAAGCGGATTCATCGTGAAGTTCGGGGTTGCGCCTGCCGCCAGTACCACGATCATCGTCTCGCCAATTGCTCTGGAAAACGCGAGAATAAATGAGGCGGTGATACCGGAGAGCGCGGCAGGAACCATCACCCGGGTGGAGACCTCGAATTTGGTTGCTCCAAGGGCAAATCCACCATCACGGAGATCTTTCGGCACGGCCTGGATGGCGTCTTCGCTGAGTGAGGAGACCATAGGCACAACCATGATGCCGACAACGATGCCAGCTGACAGTGCGTTGAAAACTCCGGCTTCTGGAAAGATCCGCTGGATGATTTCGGGTGAAATGAACGTCAAAGCGAAGTAGCCATAAACAACAGTTGGGATACCGGCCAGAATCTCAAGCAGTGGTTTGACTACCGCGCGTACTCTGGGTCTGGCGTACATTGAGAGATAGATTGCTGTGGCCAATCCAATAGGTATCGATACTACCATCGCAGCCAGGGCTATTTGTAAGGTGCCAGCGATGAGTGGGAGGACACCGTAGCTTGCCGGTTCGAACAGTGGTGTCCATTTTGTGCCGGTATAGAAATCCCAGGGGCTTACAACTCTGAAGAATTCAAGCGTTTCAAATATGAGGACAAGTACAATACTTACGGTTGTAACAATAGACAACAATGCACAGAGTGCAAGGATGCCTCGGGTAATTCTCTCTATGATCCGATTTTCAGCTCGTTTCCCGACCAGTGGTCGTTCTGAGTACGCCGCCCGTTCGACGGTGGCAGAACTTCCGGCACCCATCTGAGCTGCTTCTCTAGCCAATCGACCGCCTCCTTTGCGATGTAGACATCGCCTCGAACTCAGTCATACAGGATTTCCTCTGTATTTAGTCTCTCCAGCTACAGTTTGACAAATCAACGTAATCTTTCGGTGACCGTATCATGATCGTTAGCCGAAGATTGCTGTGCACAATTACTGCCTGACCGCCTGAATGTAAGAACGTCCAGCAGCAATCGGTTGCCTGCAATAGTATCGAGATTCTGTAAAGTTAAGATGATTGTATTGTTATCGGAATGTTATTTCCCGTATTCCTGAGAGCTCTTCCCTACTCATTTCTTCTGGTGATTTCGTCGATCAGGTTGAGGTTTTCCTGGTAAGCCGATTCAGGCAGTTCGACGTATCCAACTTCAGGGATCACGATGCGACCATCGCTAAAGTAGAAACGGACAAATTCAGCAACGTCTTGCTTATTGGCTAGAGCATCATTATTCACGTAGATGAACAGCGGTCGTGAAAGCGGACTATAGGTGCCGTCTCGCACCGTTTGCTCATCTGGAATCACGCACCCTTCGCCACCATCGATCTGCAGTACCTGAATGCGGTCGGTATTCTCACGATAGTAGGCGTAACCAAAGTAACCTGTTGCGTAAGTGTTGCCTTCAACACCAACAACCAGCACATTGTCATCCTCGCTGAATGTTATTGAATCAGTGCGGACTGCGCCTTCATGCCCGTTTATCGTGTCGGTGAAATAGTCAAAGGTTCCTGAATCGGTGCCAGGTGAAAAGAACTGTATTTCTTCGTCTGGCCAGTCTGGGTCAAGATCCGACCATCGGCTAATCGGGCTGTCAGGTTTCCACATGGCGTTGAGCTGATCGACGGTTAGACAGGTGACCCAATCGTTCTCGTTGTTCGTTGCAACTGATAATCCATCAATGGCGACTTCAAATTCTGTCCACTCGATCCCATTCTCGGCACACTGTTCGATTTCAGATTCTTTTATCTGTCTGGAGGCATCGTTTATCTCTATACCACCCGAACAGAATTTGCTGAAACCTCCTCCGGTGCCACTTTGCCCTACGGTGATGTGAACTCCCCGATTTTCTCGGCTGAATTCCTCGGCGACTCCCTGGGTAATTGGAAAAACAGTGCTGGAACCATCGATGTCGATCTTGCCGGAAAGGCCACCGCTACCACCACAGGCTATGAGGATCATCCCTGTCAGTAGTGCAACAAGAGTCAAACACCGGGCAGTCAAATCATCCATTGTAGAGTTCTTATCCGCTGTGAAAACGTTCCCACCCAATCACCTGGTAAGTGTATTGCACTGGAAAACAGCGTGTGGTCGCCACAGCGGAATTTGAGCTGGCGGATCAAAAGTGAACCAATGAAAACCTCTGGCCGGTCAACACCGGCCAGAGGTGGGCAGGGGAAGTGAGGAGCAGTCAGTTAGCTATTGACGACTGACTCAAGTGTTGCCAGATTATCGTCGTAATCCGCTTGCGGCAAGAGGACATAGCCGACCTCTGGGACAACGACCAGCCCATCCGTGAAGTAGAACTCGACGAAGGCCGCAACTTGAGATTCTTCCTGGATCGCTTGATTGTTGACATAGATGAACAGCGGTCGTGATAGTGGATGGTACTCGTTGCTCTCAACGGTTTCGTCGTTCGGCTCAACACAGCCGTCGCCGCCATCAACTTGAACGACTTTGATTCGATCACGGTTCTCCCTGAAGTAGGCGTAGCCAAAGTAGCCCATTGCATTCTCGCTACCTTCGACACCAACGACGAGCACATTATCGTCCTCGCTGAAGGTGACATTTTCAGTGCGGGTAGCGCCACTCTCGCCGTTGATTGTTTCGGTGAAATAGTCGAAGGTTCCGGAATCAGTGCCCGGCGCGTAAAACTCGATAGCTTCATCGGGCCAACTTGGATCGATATCTGCCCAGGTTGTCACAGAGCTGTCCGGTTCCCAGATCGCAGTCAACTGATCAACGGTCAGGCACTCAACCCAGTCATTGTCTGGATGCACCACGACAGAGAGTCCGTCGATCGCTATCGGGAATTCGGTGTACTCAATCCCATTCTCTGCGCAAGCCTCAATTTCCTCGTCCTTAATTGGACGTGAAGCATCCGATATCTGGGTTTCGCCGTCACAGAACTTCTTGAAACCACCGCCGGTCCCGCTGAAGCCAACGGTGATGTCGACACCGTTGTGGACCAGATTGAACTCTTCCGCGACACCCTGAGAAACCGGGAAAACCGTGCTGGACCCATCAATGTCAATTGACCCTGAGAGATCCATCATCTCTTCAGTCGCTTCCTCGGTCATTGCCTCGGTCGCTTCTTCGGTCATAGCTTCGGTTGCTTCGGTTCCCTGTCCGGAACCGGTTGTTGCCGTTGGGTCATCATCGTCATCTCCACCGCAAGCTGTAACGATGAGCAGCAGTACGGCAATAGATAGCGACAGAAGCGCAAGGCGCTTAGAATACTTCCAGTTGATCACTCGTTCGTCCTCCTAATTGAATACCGAACCTATACGTCGACTGCCCCTGCAGGTGAGCCCGTAAACGGACTCTCCGGAACCGAAGCGTAGGCGTCGGCTGTAATGATCTGGTTAGGTGATGATTACGGGGCTATGAAGATTCGATGTTCATTGGTGCGTCGAGATTCGTGAGAAAGACCAGTATCTCCGTGGAAAATGAAATCGCACTTCGGAGTGTGTATGCGAATTTGCCGTCGATTGAGACCGGTCGGTTGCGACTTCGCAAACTGCAGATTGAGGACGCAGCGGATATGTTCGACTATGCCTCCGATCCGGAGGTCACACGGTTTCGATCCTGGCGAACCCATCTTTCTACTGACGATTCGATGAGGTTTATTGTTGCGGCCCGTGAAAAGTATTCGCAGGGAGACCTGGCAGATTGGGGTATTGAACTCCGGAGCAGCAATACCTTGATTGGCACGATCGGATTTCAGTGCGTTCGGAGCGGATACATTGCCGATCTTGGCTTCACGATTGGAAGCAAGGTTTTTCACTCTGAAATCGCTCTCGAAGCAGTCGAAAGTGTTCTCGAGTTCGGGTTTGTCCATCTTGGTTTTCACCGGATACAATCGCTGACCCTTGTCGACGACACCAGTTCACTCCAGGTTCTGGAGGCAGCCGGGTTCACCTGTGAAGGAGTAATGAGAGACTTCCACTATCAAAAAGGCCGGTTTGTGAGTGTTTGTATGCAGGCACTCCTCCGTCAGGACTATCATCGATAGGAATATGTTGACCATCATTGAATTACGCCCGAAGTTGCCTGGTTTACTGCTATCCTGTGTCAGCGCTTCGGCACAATCTTGCTGAAGGTTTGAAGTAGTTTGAGGGTTTCACATGCAGACAAAAACGTTGTTCTCGCCGGATCTGCAGCTCGAGTATGCGCAGAGCGTCTATACAACGGTTGATGAAGTTGTCCTTGAGGTTGGTGAAACGATGGAACTGGAGCGATTCCCTGAAGAGCGGTTCTATTACTTCACCGATGGCCGCGGGATGATGGACATCTATCCCGGCGATCAGTATGACATCCGGCAAAATACCTCGCTCTGGACAACACCGATGATTCCGACCGAAATCGTCAACACCGGTCCCCGGCCGCTCTATTTCACGGTGTTCAGGGTCTCAGGCGTGCCGGTTCCCGACATTGAAGGCGGCATGCTTTCCTGGACGGAGGTCGGCGGTGGCGGCGAAGCCGCGCCTGGATCAGGTCAGAGCACCGTCTATGTGTATGAAACCCACCGGCATGAAGAGGGGCTTCACTTGCGTATTCACCTCATGCCGCTCCGACGCGCACAACGGACGCATGACCCGGCTGAGCTACTCACATTGCTCCCGGGTGGATCGACTCAGCGTCATACCCATCCGGAAATAGAGGAGACGATGTATGTGCTTTGTGGCGCCGGCGTCGCCATGTGGGATGACGAAGAAATCCCGGTCGCTCCAGGCTCTGCACTCTGTTATCCGAAAGATGTTGTCAGGGAGTTGCGAAACACCGGGAAGACACCTCTGGCCTACATTTGTCATTCGGCATCGTTACACTAGCGCACGGAATCTGTATGTATTGAATCGGTGAAGAGAGGCTGAGATCATGGGCTTAATGGACGGGAAACGCACACTGATCATGGGCATCGCCAACCAGCGATCAATTGCCTGGGGTATCACGCAAGCGTTGCATCGCGAAGGCGCACAACTGGCCTTCTCCTATGTGCCAGACGACCGCGACCGGATGAAACGGAATATCGAAAAACTGCTGCCTCAACTCGATGGAGTGGAAGACGCTCTCCTATTGCCATGCGACGTTTCAAAAACTGAGGATGTTGAAGAGCTGTTTCGGCAGGTTGACGATGCCTGGGGCGGGCTAGATGTTCTGGTGCATTCAATTGCCTTTGCAAGTCTTGAAGATCTGGACGGTGATTTTCGTGATATTTCCTGGGAAGGTTATGCTTTGACTCAGCATATTTCCGCCTATTCGCTGATAGAAGTCAGTAAGCATGCGAAACCGCTGTTCGAGAAATCCGGTGGCGGGAGCATCATGACGCTGACCTACCTTGCGGCAGAACGGGTCGTCCCGAAATACAACGTCATGGCCGTCGCGAAAGCTGCGCTAGAGTGCAACGTTCGGTATCTGGCGGCTGATCTTGGCCCGGACAACATCCGGGTCAATGCGATCTCTGCCGGTCCGATCCGGACGCTGGCGGCCAGCGCGGTAAAAGGTATACGGGATTTTCAAACCATCGTCGAAGAGCGTGCGCCGCTCCGGCGCAATGTCACGATAGATGAAGTAGGCAACGTTGGTCTGTTTCTGGCGTCGGATCTGTCGGCCTGCGTTACCGGCGAAATAATCTACGCGGACAACGGATACAACCTGCTGGCTGTCTAACTGATCTCGGCATCCTCATGTTCTCCATGATAGTGATGTTCGTGGTGAATTCCCCGCCGGGCATTTATTTTCTGAACGAGCCAGCCATGCTGGGGAGCGACAATAAGCGCAATGCCGAAAACGGCTGTTGCGACGAGAGCTATCGTTCCGCTGGCGGAAGTATCGGCATAGAATGAGATGTAGAGACCTGCTATCCCGCTAGCCATAGCGATAAATATGCTCAATGCGATCATTCTATCCAGCCGGTCAGTCAGAAGCCGGGCTGCTGCCGCCGGAGTTATCAGCAGCGCCAGAATCAATAGATTCCCAATCGCCTGGAGGCTGACGACAACCGTAGTAGTAATGATGAGCAGCAAGAGAAGTTCCATCGCAAACACCGGGTAACCTGCGGAGTAGGCGAGATTGCTATCAAATGAAATCAGGACAAACTCCTTCAGCAAGACGAGGACAATCAGGGCGAGACAAATGCCTACAAGGGCTGTCAAGATGACGTCCGTCCGTGAGATGCCGAGGATATTGCCAAACAGGAGGGACGTGAGGTCCTGGCGAAAGCCTGGTTGCCGGCTAACCAGAACGATGCCGAGAGCGAAAAACGCCGCGAATATCACACCAACCGCAGTGTCGTCGGCAATACGCCGGTTTCGAGAGAGGATGCCAATCCCGAGTGCGGTTAGCGCGCCAAAGATGAATGCACCGACCATGATGTTGTAGCCGAGCAGGAACGCAATAATCACCCCTGGAAAGACAGCGTGGATTAACGCATCCCCAATGAATGCCAGCCCGCGCAGCACGACGAACGAACCGACCAGCCCGCAGAGCGCGCCGATAATCAGCACTTCGGCAAGTGCTCGCTGCATGAACGCGAATGTGAAGGGGTCGATCAGGTAGTCCATGTCAGTTCGTGAAGACTGCGAGGTAGCCGCCAAAGGCAGCCCGTATGTTTTCGGGGGTAAAGGTTGATTCGGTTGGTCCAAACGCGACCATCTGGCAATTGAGCAGCATGACATCGCTGCAAACCTGTTGTACCTCATCAAGGTCGTGCGTGGTCATCAACACAATCACGCCTTGCTCCGAAAACTCGCGAATTATCTGGTGCATGAGGTCCTGATTGGCGACATCAACTCCGGTCATCGGTTCGTCTAGCAGCACGATCTCTGGTTCCTGCACCAGTGTCCTGGCCAGGAATATCCGTTGTTGTTGTCCCCCGGAAAACTGGCTGATGTGCCGGTCTCCCATTCCACCAAGCCCGAGCTTCTCCATTGCTGACTCGGCAAGGTCGCGGTCGCTCTGGCGAGGCCGGCGGAGCCAGCCGACCGACCGGTACCGTCCCATCAGGATGGCGTCGAGGGCTGAGATCGGGAAATCCCAACGAATATCCTCAACCTGCGGCACGTAGGCTATTTTGGTCTGTCGCTGACTGAGAACACGTCCGCCATAGCTGATTTTTCCGGTGCTGAGTGGGACGACCCCGGCCACGGTTTTGATCAACGTGCTTTTGCCACTACCGTTTGGTCCGATAATGCCGACAATCGCCCCCGGATTGATCGTGGCCACAACATCGCGGACAGCGACAGATACTCCGTACGATGCGCTTGCCTGGTCGAATGTCAACTGGTTCATGATCTCGCTCAGTGTCTTACTGCTACCGCTCACCACTTATAGCACGCATCGGAGTACGACGCCTCGTCGAGCCACGTCAATGTTCTTATCTATCAGCTTCCCAGGAAATTCAGGAAAGTTTGATACAAGATTTCGGTTGCAATGGTCAGATTTGGAAGTGGCACGCACTCATCAGGCTTGTGGGATTTTGTCTCATCGCCTGGACCAAAGAGAACAGTCGGGATGCCCGCCATCGTGTAAAGGTGTGACGCATCAGTGCAGGCTGCCTTCCCGGACATTACTGGCAGTTCACCGGTAACCTGGCTGTAGGCTGCAACGATCGCTTCAACAACCGGCTCGTCCGTCGTGAGCAGATAGGGATCCCAGTAGCCGGGCCTGGAAGTCATCCTGACCTGGATATCCGGCAACGACTCGAGAACTGGTTCAAACGCAGTTGAAATCTCCTGCAGTACATGCTCTTCTGTTTCACCTGGCAGCATCCGGCGGTCAATCGAAAACTCGCAGCGGTCGGGAATAACGTTCACGGTATGGCCGCCGCTGACGGTGGTCACTGAGATGCTTGGCGACGGAATCTCGAACATTTCATTCTGATGACTGAAGGCAATACCGTCAATTGCGCTGATTAACTGTGCCGCAGCGCTGACGGCATTGATGCCTAACTGGGGCCGTCCGGCATGTGAAGCCGCGCCGATGACCTCGACATCAATCCACCGCAATCCACGATTGCCAGGCTCGACTCGCAGGCTTGTCGGCTCGGTGCAAATCGCAACGTCCACTCCGGCGCAGTAGCCCTGCTCAATGAGGTAGCGTGTGCCCCAGAGGCTGCCGCTTTCCTCGTCAGCTACTGCCTGAAAGATGATCTCGCCATCAAACTGCTTCCCGGATCGCTTCAACGCCACCATCGCCAGCAGCATCGTTGCCACACCTGATTTCATGTCACAGGAACCCCGGCCGTACAGCTTGCCGTCGATGAGGTCTCCTCCAAACGGGTCTACTGTCCAACCTTCACCGGGCGGCACGACATCGATATGCCCGTTGAGGATCATTGATTTTCCAGGCGCATTCCCACGAAGCCGGGCGACAACGTTGGCATGACCAGTCTGGCCTTCGACAATCTCGTAGTCAATTCCTTCATCGTCCAACACTGCAGCCAGAATGCCGGCACAGGCTCGTGTGTCAGCCGGTGGGTTCACTGTCTTTGCCTGGATCAGAGCCTGAAGCAGTTCGGTGATTTCATCAGCCATCACAAGTGTTTTCATCTCTACCCCATCGTTTTTCGTCGGTCCAGACAAGACGGCTTCGGCACGATTCAGTCTCGATCCACACGAATACCGAGTCTTTCAACTACTCTGCCCATCGAATCGTCGGGAAGATCAGTGACTCGTATGCCGAATGCAAGCAGGATGCTTATAAGAGAAACCCAGACCAGAAACAGCGCCAGCCCCGTGCCCGGGGTATAGAGCAGCATGACCAGCGATATTGCGATGCTTAGCCATCCGGTGACAGTCCAGATGGAAGACATTCGAATAAACACGAATCCCGTTGCGGCCACCAGCGCAGCGAAAGCTGGTCCCTGAACTTCGCCATTCGCCCAGACAAAAATCGCCAGTGTCCTGGCCACCTGCCAGTCATCCCCGTAATCTGAGATCAACGTCGTCGCATAGACATTGTTGATTTCCAGTAAAAAGACGCCGCAAATTACTATTCCTGCGGCAAATGCCATCGAAGGCAACCAGCCACCGGGCCGGTCAATGAACTGCAGTTGTCTTCTGAGATAGGCGATGAAAGCAAACAGAAAAAAGATGCTGATCAATGCGATGTAGAGTCCTTTCTCAACATCGCTGCTGTTTCGAATCAGGACGGTTGGAAAGGTTGAAGAGGTCGTGTCCGGGTTGACATCGATCGATCCACCGAGTGGATTGTTCAAGATGATACTGGCGAAGTAGATCAGTACGAAAATGAGTCCGCTGAACGCGCCAAAACGATCTTGCACGGTCTCTAACTTGGACATACATACTCCATTTGACTAGCAGAAGTGAGACACAAAGCAGACAGCATAATGGAAGATATGTTGACTGTTCAACAAATCGAAGATTTTGGCTGATCTACCTCGCCTGGCTAGATCGGTATTGACGATCGATCAATGGTCGTCTACCGTAAGCTCAACAACGTCATGGAGAAATCAGTACAGGTCAACCCGGTTGGAGGCGCAGATGTACGCACGCATCCTGACAACGCTTGTTAACCCTGGAATGGTGGAAGAAAGCCTCGATCTCTACAGGAAGTCAGCAGTTCCGGTTGTTGAACAGCAACCCGGGTTTCGTGGATTGATTGGCCTGGTCGACCGCCGAACTGGCAAAGCGCTGTCCGTGACCCTCTGGGAGACAGCTGAAGATCTCCAGACAAGCAATGAAAGTAGTGTTCTGCACGCCGAGGAACAGCGATTTGCTTCACTACTTGCTGCTCCGCCGCTTCGCGAAGACTTCGAGGTGGTGGCTAACACCATGATTACCCACGGACCGCGGATGGGTTGGGGCAATCCATTCTGTCGGGTGACCAGCGCCAGTATAAATCCTGAGCGGTGGGAAGAAGCATTGACCATGTTAACCGAACAGGTGATTCCAGTAGCAAAACAGGAACGAGGATTCAAAGGGCTGATCAGTGTCGCTGACTATGCAAAGAGTTCCTCTGTTACCTTTTCTCTTTGGGAGTCAATCGACGATCTGGAAGACAGTGAGAACAGCGGGTATTACCAGCAGCAACTCGCCCGTATGGCTCGCTTCATGACCGAGTTGCCGACCCGTGAGACCTTTGAGCTTATCGTTCAGGCTGGCCAGCCTGAATGGGTACCATGGTCTGCCGAGAGTTAGCGCAATGAAAAAGGAGCCGGTATTCAGTCGGCTCCTCTGAGTTCAGTCTGTGCTTCGAAGTCAGGAACTACCGTTGTTCAACATCTTGACGACAGTCTCGGGCTTGACCGGCATCTCAAGAAATCGCTTGCCAGTGGCGGCTGCTACCGCATTCGCAATCGACGCTGCTCCCGGAACGATCGGCGGTTCGCCAATGCCTTTTGCTCCGAACGGCCCGCCGCCAGCTGGAATTTCGAGCATGATCGTCTCCATGCTTGGCACCTGGTCAGCTTTCGGCAGGTTGTAGTCCATCAACGTTTCGTTGAGCAGTTGCCCATCCACACCATAAAGCATTGCTTCGTGCAGTCCAAAGCCGATTGACTGGACCGTGCCTCCGATAATCTGGCCTTCAACAGCAGCCGGGTTCAGTGCTTTTCCAACATCCTGGATGGTCAC
>CAZNYB010000022.1:35808-49962 GCA_964577155.1 uncultured Thermomicrobiales bacterium
GCCGCGATGGCAAGCACCTGCTCACGGGCATCTTTCGCGGCGGCGATAACAGCCGGGCCAACGGTGACGGTTGTCTTCGATCCTCCAGCCATGCCAGCGTATGGAGCGGCATCGCTGTTGCCGTTTTCAACCTTGATATTCTCAATCGGTGTTCCGAACGCGTCGGCAGCGAGCATCGCAAAGGTCGTGTTCGTGCCGGTGATGTCCGAGTGGCCGAGTTGGAGCGAGATGGTTCCATCGGTGTTCAACCGGACATTGGCCGCACATGGTTCCAGCCCGCCAGGCCAGCCACCGACAGCCATCCCGACCGCTTTGTTTGATCCGTTGTGCCGGTTCTTCCAGATTTCGTGGTTCTGGATCGTCTCCAGCACCTCTTTCAGCCCGATTCGTGGCCAGGGACCACCGTGTGCTTGCGGTTGTCCCTCTTCGGATGCGTTCTTGAGCCGGAACTCCACCGGATCCATATCCAGCTCGACTGCCAGTTCATCAATTGCCTGTTCGAGGGCAAATGTCGCCTGAGGCGCGCCCGGCGCACGGTATGCGCCTGGTCCCGGTTTATTCGTGAGTACTTCGAATGCGTTAACTTCAAGGTTCTCGGTCTGATAGTAGCTGCCAAGTAGCAGAGCGCCGATGTTGTACGGACTTGAGGAATAACAGCCCGAGTCAAAGACCAACCGGCTTTCAAGCGCAGTCAGGGCGCCATCTTTCTTTGCGCCTACTTTGACATCGATCACCGCGCCGGGCGCCGGGGTGCCACTGGTGAATTCTTGTGCTCGAGACATAACGATCTTGACCGGAGCGCGCTCTCTAAGCGCCAACCAGCCACAGAGGGGCTCCAGCAGGACTGATTTGGACCCAAACGCTCCGCCGATCTCCATATTGACGACAGTGACGTCATTTTGCGGCAAGCCCAGCACACCTGACGTCGCGGCACGCGTGTAAAACTGGCCTTGTGTCATTGTGTATATCGTGAGTTTGCCGAGCGGGTCCGGCACCACGGCTGTAGCGTGTGGTTCGATATATCCCTGGTGGACCCAGTTCGTGCGGTATTGCCGCTCGACGATGACATCGGCGTCAGCAAATCCCTGTGCCACATCGCCCCGGTGAAATCGAGCGGAGTTCGTCACGTTGTCCGAGAACTGCGAGATGTCTGCTGATCCACTTCCACCGACTGCTGCGTGAGCGTCAGCTTCCGACCAATCGCCGCCCTGATCTTTTGGACGAATGACCGGAGCGTCAGGTTTCATGGCATCAAGCGGGTCGACGACGACGCCAAGCTCTTCATACTCGACTTCAACCAGTTCAGCAGCCTCTTCAGCCGCGGCAGCTGTTCTGGCAAGCACCACCGCCACCGGCTGCCCGTAGTAAATGGCTTTGTCTCGTGCGAGCATTGAGTGATGCCGGTCCGAAGGCTCGGGACCGTCAGGATGCGTATCCTGACCGGTATAGACGCTGACGACGCCCGGGTAACTCATCGCGGCGCTCGTATCAATCCCGGTGATGTTTGCGTGTGCGTAGATGCTGGTCACAAGCGCGCCATGAAGTAGTCCAGGGATATTGAGGTCATCAACGTATCTGGTGATACCGCTGACTTTTTCACCGCCCTCGAGCCGCTTTGTCGGTACGCCTACAAATGATTGCGCTGTCATAAACTCTTCCCCTTGTTGCTGTACAACGTTGCGTTGGTACATGGCCGGTCGTTCAAATGCACCCCGGAATCATCCACGTAGTCTGTTCAAACGTCAAGAGCTTCGATCTATTCCACCCCATGTGAAAAAGGCAAGGTGACTGCAAACTCAATGGCTACCAGTCTGAAAACTGGTTGAAGGTGATTCCGGTGGCAGTTTTAGATAGTGACGAATGAGGCGGGCAGAAATCTCCTTAGCGTTCTGCCAACCACTATGCTTCGCGGGTTCCGATACCTGGTTCTATGGATGCTAGAATGGCAATGATTGGGTACGAAGAACTGAGGAAAGCTGGAGAATGCAATGACGGCGACAGGCATACCGGAACTGCAATGGGAAACAACGGACCGCGTTCTGACTGAAGAGCGGTTGTTTGAGCCACCGGCAGATGTCGTCGAAGATGCCAATATCACCGCGTACATGCGTGAGAAAGGATTCTCCAGTTACGACGAGCTTCATGCCTGGTCGGTCGAAAACATTGAAGAGTTCTGGGCTGATATGGCGGCCGATGTTGACTGGTTCGCTGAGCCAGAGACGACATTGGAGTGGAATTCTCCTGATGCAAAGTGGTTTGTCGGCGGCAAGACCAATATCTGTTACAACGCCCTCGATCGGCACATGTCAACTCCGACTCGTAATCGGGTGGCCTTCTACTGGGAAGGCGAAGATGGTGAGACGAAGACGGTCTCCTACCTTGATCTGTACAAAGAAGTCAATCGGTTTGCCGCGGCCCTGAAAAATATCGGGCTGACCAAGGGCGATCGCGTTATTATCTATCTCCCCCGCATCCCGGAGCAGTGGATTGCTATGCTCGCTTCGGCCCGAATCGGCGTTGTCCATTCGGTGGTCTACTCCGGACTCTCTGCCCAGGCGCTTCGTGACCGCGCTCAGGATGCCGAAGCGAAAGCTGTAATTACCGCAGATGGTTTCCTCTTCCGGGGCAAAATCGTGCCGCTTAAAAACATCGTGGATGCTGCCGTGGCGGAAAGCCCGACACTCGAACGGGTTATCACCGTGAAACGAGCCGGAAACGAGGTTGCCTGGCATGCGGGACGAGATCTCTGGTACCACGATCTGATGAAAATACCGCCGGACAATGTCTTTGTACCTTGCGAAGAGCTGGAGGCTGAAGACTGGCTGTATATGCTCTACACCTCCGGATCGACCGGCAAACCAAAAGGGATCGTTCACGTTCACGGCGGCTACCAGGTTGCAATCAATGCGACGATGAAGATGACCTTTGACCTCAAGGAGAATGACGTCTACTGGTGCACGGCTGACCCTGGCTGGGTTACCGGACATTCCTATATCGTCTACGGTCCACTGATCGCCGGTGCAACCAGCGTTTTCTATGAAGGAGCACCGGTCTATCCCGACCCGGGAAGGACCTGGGCGCTCGTTGAGAAATACGGTGTAACGATCATTTATACCGCTCCAACGGCTATCCGGGCATTGATGCGGCTTGGCGATGGCTGGCCAGGCGCTCACGATCTGTCATCACTGCGGCTGCTCGGCACGGTCGGTGAGCCAATCAACCCTGAAGCGTGGATGTGGTACCGGCAGATTGGCGGCGACAAGCCAATCGTTGACACCTGGTGGCAGACCGAAACCGGTATGCACATGATCACTCCCACGGTGGTCATGCCACTCAAGCCTGGCTCGGCGACGAAGCCGTTCCTGGGCATTGACGCAGCCGTCGTCGACAAAGAAGGCAACGAGGTAGGGGCTGACGAAGGCGGCTATCTGGTAATCCGAAAACCGTGGCCAAGTATGATGCGCACGATCTTTGGAGACCGTGAACGGTACGAGAGTTACTTCAACACGATTCCTGGCGTTTATTTTGCCGGTGACGCCGCCCACCGCGATCAGGATGGATATTTCTGGATTCAGGGGCGGGTGGACGATGTCATCAGTAAGTCCGGGTACCGGCTCGGGTCAAGTGAAATCGAGAGCGCTCTCGTCAGCCACACCAACGTCGCCGAGGCGGCAGTCATCGGCAAACCGCATGAAGTGACCGGCGAGTCCATCAAAGCATTTGTTGTCCTCAAGGCTGGAACGGTCAGTTCAGATGAACTGACTCAGCAATTGCGGCTGCATGTGCGGGAGACCGTCGGGCCAATTGCCGTCCCGGAAGAGATCGAATATTCAGCCGGACTTCCGAAAACCCGGTCTGGCAAGATCATGCGTCGTGTTCTCAAAGCGCAAGAACTGGGTCTTGACACAGGCGATCTCAGCACCTTAGAAGAATAGCTTCCGGGACAACTCAGGACTGCGCCGGTTGCGTGAAAGCGACTGTTGCCAGGCGTCCTCACAGTTGCCGGTATTTCTTCTGGCATGAGCTAGCAGATGTCCCTTATCTCTGCCGCGAGCAGCATCCCCACATGCGGATCATCCATTTTGGGTAGCAGATGTTCGATTTCTGTAATGTCTGAGAAATATCCTCACAGTGAATGCAACGTAAGCATGATCACCTGTTGTGCTGGGCGTTGCCTTTATCGTTGGTGTAATAGCTTCGGTGGATGGAGGGGGATAAATGCGGATTTCGCTTCAGGGCTTGTGGATAGTAGCTATTCTTGGCGGATTGCTACTGACAGCTTGTGGGAGCGATTCAGGCTCTGTCAATGAAGAGAGCGATGTTCCCGTGGACACCGGACAGGTGAACCAGGAACAGCCGAATCCGACGAACACAAGTGCGCCGGTTCCACCTACCCCGACACAGATGCCGACGGCTACGACGCTTCCGGGCGAACCGACTTCAACTCCGCGCCCAACATTCACTCCCGTGCCAACTGATACGCCCGCTCCACCTCCGCCGGAAAACACTCCAGAGCCAGAACCACCGACGGAGGTTCCTCAGGTTGAGCCAGAGAATCCGGCTCCGGAGTTCGGATCGATAGACGGCTGGTTCAACGGCGAACCAACCACACTCAATGCACTGAGAGGTCAACCGGTTCTGCTCGTGTTCTGGGCTGACTACTGACCAACCTGCCGGTCGGAGGTTCCGACCTTGATTGAGTGGCAGAATACGTACGGTGCACAGGGCTTGAAGATTATCGCAATCGCTCAACAGCCGGTTCTAGGCGACCTGCAAGGGACGATTTCCGAACTCGGCATTAACTATCAGGTTGCCGAAGACGACGATCGGGATACCTGGGACGCATATGGTATACGAGCCTACCCCTCCTGGGCATTCATTGACGCCAGCGGGTCACTCGTGCATCGCCAGGTTGGCATTGTCGTTGTTGACCAGGCAGTTACGCTGATTGAGCAATCACTCGGCGGCTGATGTTGAATGATGTAGACAGTTGTTATCGCCAGCCTCGAATCAAGGAGGAGCGTATTGGCTTTATTGAAACTTCGGGTACTAGCAGCGATGTCCGGCATCCTGGTCGTGAGTTTTCTCCTGGCAGCCTGTGGCGGTGGTGAGAGCGGGAGTTCATCCAGCGAAACCGACGCCGCACCTCAGGATGCAGATGTAGCAAGCAGTGGACCTGTAGCGCAGGAACTGGGATCGATCGATGCCTGGTATAACGGCGAACCGACGACGCTCGGCGAGCTCCAGGGAAGCCCGGTGTTGTTGATCTTCTGGGCTGATTTCTGATCGACCTGCCGTTCGGAGGTTCCGGACTTGAACGCCTGGCATCAACAGTATGGTCCCGAAGGCTTGAAGATAATCGCCGTAAGCCGGCAAACGACGCTTGGTCCGCTACAGGGCACGATCGATTCGCTCGGCATTACCTATCCCGTCGCTGAAGATAGTGATCGAGATACCTGGGACAGGTACGGTATGCGAGCCTATCCTTCATGGGCATACATCAATCCCGATGGCACGCTTGGCGGCAGAGGGGTCGGCAAGGTAACGGACTCGAATGCGCTCGAAATGATTCAAGCGGCGCTCACCTCGTGACCCAATGGCGGTTTGTAGGTCCTATTTTGGTGTATTCGCAGCATGACATTGATAGTTGACAGTTCGGTATGTCCGTAACAGACGCGCCGCTGGTTGCGGCCCTACTTATCGCAGTTGTGGGTGGATTCCTGTCGTTTGTCTCCCCCTGTGTGTTGCCGCTGGTTCCTGGCTACCTAGGTTACCTGACCGGGACAGTTGTCAGCGGTCAGTCCAGCCCACCGCGGCGACTTCTGCTGGTTCATTCTCTGGCATTTGTTACCGGATTTGCAGTGTTGTTCACCTTTTTCGGGATCGCTGTCGGACAGTTCCTGACGAGATGGCAAACCGGGCTGGACTACATTCGCTGGATTGGCGGAATTGCTGTCATCATTCTGGGACTCCACATGATGGGGATATTTCGCATTAAGTTCCTGGATCGACAGGCGAAGGTTTCAGCGGAGGACAAACTACCGCGCGGCAAACTGGGATCATCATTTTTACTTGGTGTTTTCTTCGCGGCAGGCTGGAGCCCCTGTGTTGGAGTCATTCTCTCCGGCATTTTTGCTATCGCTGCCACTCAAGCCCCGAGAGCGGGGATCCTGTTCTTCTTCTATGCGGTCGGGCTTGGCATCCCATTCATCCTGACCGCGCTGGCGTTTGGGTCGATCACGCCGTTTCTACGGCGTATGAATCAGCATCTCGGAATCGTTTCGGCGATATCCGGAGTGTTCCTTGTTGCCGTTGGTGTGTTGCTGCTCACCAATCAGTTCGAGCGTCTGGCGCGTTTCGCCCCGGTCATCGATGAACCTGGATTCCTTACTATGGTCAGCGCCATTCACGTAGGCTGAATGGCACGAACAACAGACTATCTGTCCAAGTTTATGTCGTGTTAGCGTTGTTGGCACGTGGGAGTTATTGCGTACAATACTAACGCTTCAGGTTTCGATGAATGAGTCTACCTATGCAGAACAGGGGAAGTGAAAGTGGTTCTAGGGATCAAATTCCGCCACAAGTCAGCGCCTCCGATTGAGCCGAAACGAACCGGTCCGGAAACTGTTGGCGCTTACCTGTTTACCCTCCGATCAACACCCCGACACTATAATGAGATTGCTGAACAGATCGAACAAGGTGGCGGCGCCCGCGTCTACTTTGGTGAACCGCTTGCCTATTTGCGCGGGCAGGGGATCTCGCTCTTCCGGGTGGAAGCGACGTCGCTTGATTTCCTTGACAACCTGTACCAATGGTGGGCAGCCAAAGAAAAAAGTGAAGCATTCGCGTTCGATATCAACCTGTTTTTTGGTGACAAAGAATGGGTTGCTTCACTGCGTGAACACACGCCGGCAGCAATTCGATCGATGATCCAGGATGGCGCGCCAAAGACAACCGACGCCAGCCTCGTCGATGATTGACCGGGTCCGAATCTGACAGTTCCAGACAACCACTGATTTGTCAGACATAGCACAAGCTGCCTGCCTGCATCATGGCTGAGCTTCTTCTTTTGCGGACGCATGTTCCGGGATTTTCCGCACGATTCGAATCAACACAAGTGTTACACCCGAAGCGACGAGCGAGTACAGAAATGCGTCACTGAATTCAGAATAGTCCGCGTTACCGGAATAGAACGGCATAATCGTTGTGGTAGATAGTTCACGCGAAGCCAAAAGCACGGTCGATGCCGAGACGCCGAATGCCCCACCGACAAAGAAGAGCATGTTGTAGAGGCCCATGCCTGTACCGGCCAGGCGCGATGGTATTGATCGGGTGACGGTTGCTCCAAGAGATGGAAACGCCATGGCTTGACCAACGCCGAAACACCCGAGCAGGACAGCAATCGCGATTGCGGACCATCCAACGGCAACGGTAACGAATATGAGTATGACTGCCAGGTTGAGCAGGACGCCAGCCGTGGCGATGTCTAAAGCCGGGTACTTGTCAGACAATCGTCCCATAGGTCGACTGAGGAGCGTCACGACAATAGCCTGCGGCAGCATGACCAGCCCGATCTTGGCCGCGGACAGCCCGTTGACGTCGTCCAGCATAAACGGGATAAGTATGAGTGTTCCTACCGCTGCGCCCATCGTGAGAAAGGCGATACTGCAGAGGATCAGGTAGCGATGGTTGCCGATGAGTTCTCGATTGATAAACGGAAAAGTCTGGTGATGTTGCCAGTAGATCGTGAATATCAGCGAGATCACGGCGAATCCAAGAGAACCGAGCACGACCGGTGAAACGAATCCGTTTTGTTCTACGGACCCGAGAGCAATCAGAAAACCAGCAATGGTTGCGCCGAGAGCGATACCACCAACCCAGTCGAGAGGTTCAACCAGATCGCTCGTCTCGTTCGAGACAAGTTTGAGCAGAAATGGAAGAACGGCGACTGCCAGGCAACTCACGAGAAAAATGGCTCGCCAGGAGATGAACTCCGTCAACGTTCCGCCAATTGCCGGTCCGATTGCCTGACCAGAACCGACCGCGGCCATGGTCATGCCAAGCGCTGCCCCGCGTCGGATGCTTGGAACGGTTCTCGTGATGAGAGCCTGACCAAGGCTCGGTATGGCCGCCGACCCCAGCCCCTGTCCCACTCGGAAGGTGACCAGCAGCCAGAAGGTTGGCGACAGGGCTGCCAGCAGTGAAGAAAGAACAAAGATGGACATGCCGATGAGGTACATCCTGCGGATTCCCCAACGGTCGCCCAACCGGCCGTAGAACGGCGTCGCGATGCCGAAGACCAGCGAGTAGAGGGTTGCCAGCCAGCCAACCTGTGCCGCGTTAACGTCAAAATCAGATCGAATCGTTGGCAGGGCAACATTGACCATCGTTGTGTTCAGCACGCTGAAGAACACGGCGGCTGCCAGAACGGGTACGAGGATTCGTTCCCGGTCGGATGGGTGAGCAACCGTTGCCGCCGAATGCTCTGTTCTCTGGCTCATGTTTGAATCATGAGCGGTAACAACAGTTGCTCCCAGTGGCGCCGGACGACGCTGCGGAGAGGAGAGGCAACGACGATTCTAATAAGCCGTCGATGTTCTTCATAGGCCTTGAGATTTATGTCATCCATTCCGGTAACGTCCTGCCAGGCCATTGTTGTCGTAAAACCGACAGGAGGTCGATCAAAGTGGACCTGAACATTGGTTGACCATCGTTCAGGCTTCGGAATATCAATCAGAACGTCCGCCTCTCCAACCGATATTCCCGCAATGAAACTGAGCCGTTTTGCCAGATCCAGTTCCATCTGCCGCCGGTGGCCGGGCGTACTAAACAACGCACTGAGGTACCGGTAGAGCTCGGCAGACCTGGAGCTGATTTCCACCGCCCGTTTATGAATACGTCGCTGGCGCAAGTTCGAAATTAGCTGTCGGGTTGATGCCGGTTGATCCGGCTGGCTAAGTCGCTGAAGAAGAGATGCATCGGTGTGTTGAGTGAGCTCCTGAGCAGGTAATCCCGCGATGACAGCGTCCTGTACGGCTCGCAGTAGCATGACCATGCAGGCCCGGTTGGTATGGTGCCAGTAAACATTGTCAAACATTTCCTGACGTGCGTTGATGAGAGAGTGTAGCGGTGAAATACCTTTTTGATCGATGCCAACCGATACTTCTCCTCGCATGGGAATGATCCGTAGCGCATCCAGCAGCCGTGAGGTGTCGACCCCGCCATAGGGAACGTGGCATGCCCGCGCATCTCGAGGCAGGTAGTCGAGTTTGTCGACATCAAGCGCCCCTGAAAGTAACTGTCTGATGAGCTGATCGGTCGATCCAAGCTGCTGACCCGAAGATTCGACGAGGTTGGCGACCCGCATCGGATCAACCTGCCACTGATCCCTCAGAATGGAAGCGATCTCCCCGGAGAGAATGACGTTTCGGCCTACCTGCTCGTGGGATAGGACCGGCGGACCGAGCTCTTCAATAGCGTGACTGAACGGGTAATGCCCTATGTCGTGGAGAAGTGCCGCGGCAATGCCTGTCCGTGCGGATTCGTCATTGATCACTGGATCGATGTTGGTGAGCCGGTCAAGCGCCTCCCACATCAGGTGCATGACGCCGAGCGAATGTTCGAATCGAGTGTGTCGCGCGCCGGGCCAGATTCGCGAAACGAACCCGAGTTGCTGAATGCCATCAAGTCGCAGAAATGCTGATGTCTCGAGAATGCGGCTTGCTTCAACCGGCAAGGGAATTAAGTCATACAGGCTGTCCCTGATGTTTGTTGAAGGTGTTAAGCCGAAGAAGGTGTGGCGCGGCATTTGCTCATTGTACTGTCTTCTCTATACTGACACAGATGCAGTGTGGCTGATACGACATTCTCCGGTGCTGGAGAGTACGCTTTCCCATTGAAATGTGAAAGAGTTTTATCGAATGCGTCACTGGCTTGATGTGCATTTTCGCTGGTTATTCAAGGAAGCCAAACTTTTATTTCAGGTTTCGCTTCAGGAATTCATCGAAGATCGGTGTACGCAGATTGCCGCCAGCATCTCCTATTTTGTGTTCTTTTCGATCTTCCCGCTGACCATCTTTCTCGTGACGATCTTCGGTCAGTTTCTACGCAACGACTCGGTCAAACAACAGGTTGTAGAGGCGTTGCTCGATATTATTCCGCTCGCAACAGAGGATGGCCGTGCTGAGCTGGAAAAGGTGCTGGATGGTGTATCGACAGAGCTGAGCCTGCTAGGCATGTTCGCGCTGGTCGGGCTTATCTGGTCCGCCAGTGCGATGATGGCTGCCCTTCGAGGCGCATTGAACTTTGCCTGGGACACGACGCACCGGCGTCCGCCGCTACGAGGGAAGATCGTTGACATCCTGATGGTGTTTATCGTCGGCGCACTGGTTGCGCTATCAATCGCCGGCACCTGGATCAGGCAGTATGTATTTAATGCGCTGGGAGATCTATCGACAATATTAGGAAGTTTCGACTTCCTGATCTCTATCCTGATTGTCCTTATTAGCCTGCTCTTCCCGGTCCTGATATCGTTCGCCATATTTTTGATGCTCTACCGGTTCGTGCCGGCGGTCAAGACCTCGTTCGATGAAGTCTGGCCAGGCGCGCTCATCGCCGCGATTGGCTTTGAGTTAGCCAAAACTGGCTTTACCCTCTATCTCCAGAATTTCAACAACTACAACGCCGTCTACGGCTCGCTAGGAGCAGTCGTCGTCTTTATGCTGTTCATCTTTATCGGGGCTAACATCCTGCTGTTTGGCGCAGAAGTGGCCTCTGAGTGGCCGAAAGTCCGGGCAGGATATTATGACGATGGCCTGCCTAATCGTGCGGGGAAGAAAGCCCACTCGTCGCTCAAAGAGACGGTGGTAGAAGCCGTCCGGCAGTCATTTTTCGGTGACGGCATCGAGGAACACGTCGATGATGATCTCATTGAAGAGCGCACCCGGCGGCGTCGATTAGAACGTCAGGCTGAGTTAGATCGCCGTAATCAAGGCGCTGGTGAGGATGTGCCGTGAGGAATCATCGTCAATCAAATCGGTCTATAGCCTCCAAAAAGCGCTAGCTCAAGGTATTTGAAGTAGCAGTCAACGCGTTCAAATCCGATTTCTCGCAACCATGAGCATTGATCTTCCACCAGAGCTAGCTTGTTGTCCTCCTGATCAGCCCGTTCGCGATAGGTTGTGGCGATAGCGTCGTAACTGATCGAATCGGTCTGACACAACTGATACCGATACAGTGCGTCGATGAAAGCCTCATCAAAGACTTCAGTACCCCATCTGGATGTTGAGGCAACATGTTCGAGATTCAGGAACAGACCTCCTTGACGAAGCAGATCAAAAATATCGCGATACATGCGCTTCTTTTTCAGGTCAGGTAGATGGTGAATACTGAATCCCGAAACGATGACATCAAAAACGCCGTTTCCAGAAACAGTTGATACCCAGGCGGGATCCCCGTAGTCTAGAAGTAGTATCTCCGGCTGGAACCTGGTTGTGCTGAAGCGCTCGATTGCCTTCTCGATCATTGGCTGAGAAAAATCGACCAGCACGCCGGACGCTGCCGGGAATTCTTCAAAGAGCGCATGTGCCAGGACGCCATCTCCAGAGCCGACATCCATAAACCGGCTGACTGTGATGTCGCCGCTGTTGATGATCCTGAGCATCAGGTCAATTTGCTCGGCAGCCAGCGGAATTGCCCCTCGGACGCCTGCGAGGTAGTGATGGCTAACCGGTCGAGATTTCCATGACGACATCAGGCGTCACTCTTCATCTGGTGCGGAAATCCTGTTGTAGATTGCCTCCAGGTTGCGTTGAAATGTTGCCTCGCCGCTCCAGTCTCTAAAGGCCGGCGGGATCTCTGCAGCCATCGCTTCCTCAACCGATCCACCGTCATCTATCACCAGGTAGACGATTCGTTCGATTTCACTCAGATACTGACGAATCATAATGAGGCTGATAGCAGAGCCAAGCGGTCCGTGGCCAGGGACCAGAATGTCATCCTGGTGGATGTCCTCCATCGTTAGCAGCATCCAAACCCACTCGTGCAGATTTCCAGCCCCGGCCCAGGGATGCCGCTGGTTAAACAGCAGGTCAGCACAAAATGCAATATTGTCGTCGGGAAGATGAAGAACCGCGTCGCTCTCGGTGTGGCCGCCTCCAATCGTATAGAGAATAGCTTTCCGTTCCGAGCCGTGGATCGTCATATTGGATTCAAATGTCAGTGACGGCAGCCGGAGTTCGAACTCCCGAAGCGATTCTGCCAGCTCCTGACCTTTTGCGAGCTCGGCACGCAGTCGATCCGCAGTTGCTTCATCTTCTGCTGCCTGTATCTGTTGTTCCAGCGTTGCAAATTGTTCCGGACCGGCCTTCAGGAAGCTGGCATGTGCATCAAGAGTCCGTTCAGCCATCATCTCGCGGGTCTTTTCTGTTGCGATGACGGTCGTTTCTGGACCGTATGCCTGGTTGCCATAGACATGATCGCCATGCCAGTGCGTATTGAAGAGATAAGTTACCGGCCTTCCGGTGATCTCCTCGGCAACTGACCGGAGGTCGGCTGCGGCAAGCGGACTCATGAAGCTATCCACGGCGATCGTGATATCGCCTAGATCGACGAACCCACCATTACTTGCGGCATTGCCAAGCTCGGTTGCCATGGCTGCGTAGACGCCATCAGCGAGTTGTTCCAGCTGGAAATGCCTGGACTCATAACCAGTCATCAAGGATCCTCCTCCTGTTTCGAAAGTTAGTCAAAAAACGTCGCCATCGCTGGTGAACGATGATGCTCAAAGAGCATGGCGATCTCTTCAGCCGTCACACGAGACAGCGAAAGGTCCGGCAAACCTTGCTCGAAAAAAAACTTGATCTCGGTGATCTCATGATTGTCGCGTGGCTGGCCTCCGATCAAATCGCAGATAAAAAAGAGCTTGTAGGTGTGGCGGGGTGAAGGGGGATGACCATGCAGGCGTTTGTCATAGACTGCGGCCAGTTTGACGGCTTCCGCCAGATAACCGGATTCCTCCTCGATCTCACGTTCGATAGCTTTGGACGGCAGGTCGTTCACATCCGCCCAACCACCCGGTAACGTCCACAATCCATCCCTTCGTTCACGGACAAGGAGTATCTGATCCTGCTGGAAGACTGCCCCACGCACGTCGACGTTCGGCGTCGCGTAGCCGGTATCTTGTTGAAACAGATCGACGATGGCTGCTATGGGATCTCCAGTTCCCGCGGACATCATCTCAGCAGCAATATCTCTGATTTGCTCGTAGCGTTCAATGTCAAACGGATCGTTGCTAAAGGTGAGACCGGTCTGGGCTATTGCGTTCAACCGGCGGCTCCAGGTTAGCCAGGCTGGTTCTTCTGACTGCTCAGACGAGTTCATCGCCGACGATCACCACCTGTTCCAGTAACGCTCATGAGGCAGATTGCCGACTGTAGTTGCGAATGGCCATTCCACTCGCCGGTAGCATGCCCAGCCGCTCGTAAAACGGCTGAAGATCCTGGTCACAGAGCAAATCAATGGCATAGAGATGCTGGAGCGAGTCCAGCATACGCCGTGCGAGCGCCGAACCTATTCCGAGGCCCTGATATTCCGGCAGCACCTCCAATAGCGGAATGTAGGCCGTCAGCAACCCGTCGCTGATCGCGTTGATAAATCCAACAACCTTGCCGGACACAATGTCGATCGCTAACCAGTTCCGATAACTGCCGCGCAGGATTTCCAGATGAGTTTCCGGTGAAGGAGGGTGAGGCCATCCCACCCAGAATCCACCGTCCAGATCTTTCGCGGTAAGGTGTTCGATTGACTCGATATACATTATGTCCATCTAAAATCGCTCACGACATTCTCTCTAGAAATCGCCTACCATCTATTCGATGTAGCCTTTCCTAGAATAGCGTAATTCTGAGCAATGTATGACGAAAACCTGTGCGGAGAACTCTTTTGTCGAGGTCGTCAGGCATGGCTGTTTTGAAAAACTAACCGATTGGAGGAAGCGATTGTTTGCTGGCCGGATCTGACAATGGCTTGACAGCCGTCACCGAAAATCTGAACGGAAACCTGGGATACTGTTCAGGGAGTTTCCACAGTCCAGGTTCAACCTCGACCATCTGCGGAATGTATTGCCAGACGCAAGTTTCGTATTCGTCCAGCCCG
>CAZNYB010000023.1:0-45230 GCA_964577155.1 uncultured Thermomicrobiales bacterium
CGGAGATGCTTCCGGTGCTCGCGGCAACCTGGATGGGTACGAACCGTTGATGTCCAAGTCGGAATATCTGGCCTTCATGCGGTCTAATGCGCGCCAAGAAATCTTCGAGGGATCTGCGATTTAAGCGGTCTGGGTTAAACTTCTACGAATGTGACTTGTTTCTACCTCAGATTGGAGCACCACCTATGAGTGGTATGTTTGACAAGATTAAAGACAAAGTCGATCCGGACATGGTTGACAAAGCGGCTGACGCTGTGGAAGGTATCGACAAAGATACAATCGACGATGTTGCCAAAAAGATTCCTGGAGCTGACAAAGTCACCGACAAGATTCCAGACGACGCTGGCAAGCAGGCCGCCGATGCCGCCCGGGGTCTCTTTGGCGACAAGGATGACGACAAGAAGTAGTACTCACATGTAATTTAAGAGATCCGGAGGGGTGATTGTGTTCACCCAGGTTTTACGATGAGTAGTAATTTGGACGAACACAAGATTCGCCTCTACGACGGTCATTGGTTCAGGACGTGTCCAGGTTGCGGACTGTTTGTTGGGTGAAGGTCTCCTGTTTGATCTGAAGCCTGGCTTTCCTGAATCAACTACAGCTTCCACAGCATGTACATCATCTCCATCATCTCCACAACGTGTAGCTAGATGATGTTGCGTTGTTGAAATTGCCTGACATCTTCCGGGCTGTAACCGGCGATATCTTGAAGCACTGACCTGGTGTCCGCACCGAGTGCAGGGCCGGGTTGGTGAACGCGACGCTGACCGGTGGTTTTGACAGAGCTTGCTGTCTCGCGAAGTCGACCAAATTCGGGGTGGTCGACCTCAATGATCATATTGCGCGCCCGGACCTGTTCGTCCTCCAGAGCCGCGTTGACATCGTTGACCGGTGCGCAGGGAACGACACCTCGCAATCGCTCAAGCCAGTCCGAGGTGGTGCGTTCTTGGAACAGAGGTTTGAGTTCCGAAACCAATTGCTCACGGTGGTTGAGCCTGTCGCTGAAGTTGGCATATCTCGGATCATCAAGCAGCGTTTTAGCATCCATGGCGTTCGCAAGCTCGACCCAGAACTTCTCCTTTGCGCAAAAGACCACCAGCCAGCCGTCAGCGGTTTGAAACACCTGGGACGGCACCAGACTCGGGTGTGCTGAGTTAGCCATACGTTCCGGCTGGTAGTCACGATTAAGGGTCCAGATCGCGAGGTAGCTCAACATGCCGATTGCCGTGTCAAGCAGGCTGACATCCACATCGCAGCCCTCGCCGGTATCCCGCGCGTTCAATACGCCAGCCAGTAGTCCCATCATCGCGGCGAGACCAGCGGAAAAGTCGACGACGGAAAGCCCGCTTTTGGCTGGCGGAGCGCCCGGTTCGCCGGTCAGGCTCATCCAACCTGCGTAGGCCTGCATCAGGTAGTCGTAAGCAGGTTCAGCAGCACGGGGACCGTCCAGCCCGAAACCGGTCAGCGCGCAACAGACAATGGCAGAGTTCACCGGTTTCAAGTGTTCATAGGTCAGGCCAAGTTTGGCGGGCTGGTCGCCACGCAAGCTGGAAAATACGGCGTCCGCGTTTTGAACGAGGCGGTGGAAAATCTCCTGGCCCTGCGGATGCTTGAGATCCAGGGTGATGCTCTTCTTGTTCCGGTTGAACGATTGGAAATAGAGGCTGTCCTGATTTCCGGTGAACGGTGGAACTGAGCGGGCGATGTCACCGCCATCGTGCGGATTCTCAATCTTGATGATTTCCGCTCCCAGATCAGCCAGATGTAGGGTTCCATACGGCCCCGCGCCGAACTGTTCGACCGCGAGAATCCGGACTCCGTCGAGCAACCCGGTCATGAGGCAACTCCGCACCAGTTGACGAGCAGATGGGTCATCGTCCCAATGGCGATCTTCAGCTCATCGAGCTCCATGTACTCATCATTCTGGTGGGCGACACGTACGTTACCCGCGCCATACATCAAACACGGCATCCCGCCGAGCACCGAGTATATCCGCATATCCGCCCCATACGGCGCTCCCTCAATCGGCGGTAGATTGCCGGTTACCGCCTGGTGCGCCGTTTGGAGAGCACGGGTGATCGGAGCATCCGAGGAGGTTTCTGATGGCGCGAATTGTCCGCCAAACCACTCGATCTCAGGGGGATGCTCGCGCAGCCAGGCGTCTTCGTTCGCTTTGGTCATGATCCGGTCGATGACCGCCTGGGTGAATTCTGCCGGATCCTCACCCGGCAAAAACCCGATGCGGGCTTCTGCAACCAGCTTTTCCGGAACGGTTGACGCCCAGGTGCCAGCTCTGACGACTCCGAAACTGATCGGGATTTTGTTCTCGAGATGCAAAAACATCGGGTGATCGAGTGACTGGTTACGTTCCTGCTCCCATACCAGCAGATCTTCGAAAATCGGGATGAACTTTTCGACTGCCGATACGCCTTCGTTCCGGGCTCCGCCGTGTGCCGATCTCCCGGTGATTGTCATGCGCATGACCAGTGAGCCAGCGTGGGCGGCCACGATGCGCAAGCCGGTTGGTTCGGTGATGATCGCGGCGTCCGCTTTGTAGCCTCGGAGGACGGTCAACAGGGAGCCGACGCCTCCGTCTTCCTCGCCGACTGTCGACACGACGGTAACATCACCTGCCAGCCTGATCCCGATGCGGCGCAGCACGTCGATTGCCGCCAGGTGCGTGACAAGGCCGCCTTTCATGTCGCAAGCTCCCCGGCCATACAATCTACCCTCAACTACCGCGCCGGAATTTGGATTGACCGACCAGAGTTTGGGATCGCCATTGTCGACAGTGTCGATGTGGGCGTTCAGCAAGAGCGACGCTCCTTCACCTGCCCCTGGCAAGACACCAGCGACATTTGGACGGTCGGCTAGCTCCTGTTCACCGACATGCCAGATATATGGCGCGATCTCCTCATCAGTCGATATCCAGCGATCGACTTGCAGCTGACGACTCATGAACAACCGCTCAACCAGTTTCTGGGCTGCACCCTCGCTCCCGGTAACCGATGGCACCCGCACGAGTTCCTGAAGCATCTCGACGGCGGCAGGGAATTCTTCTTCGACCGCCTCGGCAATGTTCGCTGAGAGAGCGTCTTCCAATTTTTGTTCCAATCGTTCTTGTGTCTAACATTGCATGTCTGAAGAAACGTACAAAGCACATTGTAGCTTTACAGGGTTAGCTAAAATCCGATGGAGTGTCGATACTGACAAAAGGGAGCATCAGCGTGAATCATTCGGACAACCAGGTATATTCGGCGAGGATCAGCCAGGCGCAGGAACAGATGCGGCAGCAGGATATTGAGTTTCTCTTCGTTACCCCGTCATCAGACCTGATCTACCTCCTTGGCTACCCGGCGCATGCATCCGAGAGATTGACGCTGCTCGGTATACCTGCCGATGGTGAACCGTTTGTGGTCGTGCCTGAACTGGAGTCATCACGGCTGCGAGATCGATCGGATCTGGTCGACATCCATCCCTGGCAGGAGACTGAATCGCCGGTTAAGCTGGTATCCAGAATTGTCGAAGGCGCAGAAGGGTCGACGATCGCGGTTAGCGATCAAACCTGGTCTGCATTTTTGCTCGGGTTGCAGGCGGAGATGGATGATGCCCGGTTTGCCTCTGCCAATAATATTCTCAGAGAGCTGCGGATGATCAAGGATCAGGCTGAGATTGACAGTATTCTGGAAGCGTCGAAACGCACCGATGCGGCCTGGGTGGAATTCACCAGTACCGTGCAATTCGCCGGCAGGACCGAACGAGATGTCGCGCGAGATCTCACAGCGTGCCTGGCGAAAAATGGCCTGGATACTGTCTCGTTTCTGATTGCCGCCAGCGGGCCAAACTCAGCCTCGCCGCACCATATCCTGAGTGATCGGGTGATTCGGGAGGGTGAGCCGGTGCTCTTTGACTTCGGAGCGCGCTGGAATCACTACACCTCCGATCTCACCCGAAATGTGCATGTTGGCGAGCCAACTGACGAATACCGAACGGTTTACGAGACTGTGCTCGCGGCGAACCGGGCGGCCCTGGCCGCAGTCGAGCCAGGAGTGCCATGTGAAGCAATCGATGATGCTGCCCGGGAGGTTATAACCCAGGCGGGTTACGGAGACAACTTCATCCACCGGGTTGGACACGGCCTCGGCCTCGACACCCACGAGGAGCCGTATATGGTCAGCGGCAATACGCTGCCGCTCCGACCGGGGATGGTGTTCTCGGATGAACCCGGCATTTATATCGATGGAGAATTTGGCGTAAGGATCGAGGATATCCTGCTGTGTACTGAGGATGGAGCTGAGAGCTTTAATCACGCTCCTCGTGAACTGCAGGTCGTCAAATGAGCACCGAGAAGGGGCAAGATGATATGACTGAAGATCCTTCACGGTGGCAGGAGAGCTGGTCACCAATCTACCAGGCGCTGGCGGCAGTCGCTGTGCCCGACCGGGCAGAACAGATTGCGACACTCCTTTCCCTGATTCCGTTTGGAACGGATGAACCATTTCGGGTTATCGAAGCTGGTTGCGGTGAAGGGTATTTATCTCAGGCGATCCTGATTGCGTTCCCGCAGGCTCAGGTGCTCGCGCTTGACGGTTCCGAGCTAATGCGCGAAACGACAACGCAACGGCTAGCTGCTTTCAAGGGTCGTTTCGGGGTCGACGAGTTCGATCTCTTTGACGATACCTGGGTTGAGCGGACAGAAGGCGTCGATGTTGTTCTGTCGTCGCTTGCAGTCCACCACCTGGACGA
Organism: uncultured Thermomicrobiales bacterium; assembly: GCA_964577155.1. Taxonomy (GTDB): domain Bacteria; phylum Chloroflexota; class Chloroflexia; order Thermomicrobiales; family CFX8; genus CAZNYB01. Next base: position 4,747 of record CAZNYB010000023.1, read on the forward strand.
CGCGCAAAAGTGGCAGTTGTTCGAGCATATTGGACAACGATTGAGCCAGCGAGGCGCGCTACTAATCGCGGACCTTATTGATCCGGGGCACCGGCAAGTAAACCAGTATTTCGGCGACACCTGGGAGCGGTCCGCGGCAACGCAGTCCGATGAAATAGTCGGAAACACAGCGCCCTATGATCTGTTCAGGAAGGAAGAGTGGAATCTGTTCAGGTTTCCCGATCCTGATGTCGACAAACCGTCCCGGTTAATCGATCAGCTCAACTGGCTCAAGCAGGCAGGATTTGCCGTCGCCGACTGTTTCTGGCTGCAGGCTGGCCATGCGATCTACGGCGGGTTCATGTCCGATGAGGAGGTAACCAACCCGGTGCGGTTCGAACCGGCGCTTATTATCGCGCAACAGGTCCTTGGCGATCAGCAGAGAGGTCAGCGAGGTGGTTGAGCTACCGAAAACAGCCTCGGTTGTCATCATTGGCGCGGGGATCATGGGCACGTCAATTGCTTATCACCTTGCTGAACGCGGCCAGCACGATATCGTGGTTCTGGAGCGTGATCTCATCGGGCGAGGCGCTACCGCCGATGCGGCTGGTGGCATAAGATTACAGTTTTCTACGGCGACGAATATCGAACTCTCCAGCATCTCAATGGAGTACTGGGAACAGTTCGAAGAGCGATTCGACGCCTTCATCAACTTTCGTCAGCAGGGCTACCTGTTTCTGATCACCGAGACTGATGAAGTCTCCATCTTTCAGGAAAACCTGCGGTTGCAACAATCGATGGGCGTCCCATCGAGGTGGGTGTCGCCGAATGAGATCGCCGGACTTAACCCCTGGGTGAACCTGGACGGCATCGTCGGCGGAACCTATTGCCCGCGTGATGGTTGGGCGGATACTTCCGCAAGCACGATGGGCTTCGCACAAGCGGCGATGCGGCGAGGGGTCAAAATCTTTGAAGAGACGACGGTAACCGGGTTTGAAATTGACTCGGATCGTGTCACTGCGGTCAAGTGTGGGGAACAGCAGATCAGCACTCCGCTCGTCATCTGTTGCTGCGGTCCTCAGACAGGAGAAGTCGGAACGCTGGCGGGGTTGGAGATACCGATCCTGCCGTACCGGAGGATGTCCTGGGTCACCGATCTTTTCGATGAAGTCTCGCCCGAGATTCCATTTACCATTGAATTCGGAAACAGCCTCTACTTTCACCCGGAGAGCGGCGGTTTTCTGTTCGGCATGACCAACACTGAAGAGCCGAGTTCCTGGGTAAAGACCGTTGATGACGACTGGCTGCTTACGACGGTCGAAGCGCTCTTTCACCGCGCGCCGGTCTTTGAAAACGCCACCGTTTTGAACGGCTGGGCGGGTTTCTACGAAATTACACCGGATGACAATCCAGTGCTGGGGCATGTTGCAGAACTCGAAAACTTTGTGGTTGCAGCCGGATTTTCAGGACATGGCTTTATGCAAGGACCGGCAATCGGGAAGGTGATCGCTGAACTCGTTCTTGATGGCGAGGCTTCGAGTGTCGACATTCACGCGTTCCGTCCTGGCCGGTTTCTGGAAGGCGACCTGATCCGGGAACACAACGTTATTTAGGCGGATGCGATGGTTGTGGGAGTTGGTTACGTCACGATCCAAGTCTTCGAGAGCCATTCTCTCAAAGAGAAGCGCCGGGTTGTCCGGTCGCTGATCGCGCGCGCCCAGAACCGGTTCAACGTCTCGATTGCCGAGGTCGAATATCAGAACAGCTGGCAACTGGCCGGTATTGGAATTGCCTGTGTCTCAAACTCGGCAGGTCATGCCGACCAGACACTGGCAGAGATCGTGCGATTCATCGAAGCGAATGTCACCTTTGGTTCGGTTGCCGACCTGACGACCGAAATCATCCACCTCAACTGAAGCGAGTGTTACTAGCCTCCGAAGATCGTGCCGCGCATCTCCATCGGCTGCGACATCAGCCAGAAGCCAATTGCGAAGAGACCGATGCTGAGGATCGCCCAGGGAATGGTGGCGCGAAATGCGATACCTCGATCTTCGAAGAGATTCAGTGAGACCCGGTACGCCGCATAAACCGTGACGATCAGCCCCAGCTCCAGGATCAGTAGTTCAAACCAGTCGATAACCTGAACTGACATGAGTTCTGCGAGATCCCAGCGCGGTTCTCCCAGGCCGGATATCCCAATGTCAGCCAGAAATGTCTGACCTACCGGGATGATGGTCAATGCGCCGGTGAAAAAGTGAAAACCGTAGTGAGCAATCCACATCCCGAACCCGAGCGGGACGAGCGCGTAGATGTACCTTCTCGTCAGATAGGCTAGTGGTTGATCTGAACGGGCGAGCAATTTGCTCATATATGCCGCGTAGGTGACGAGAAGTGCTGGAATGACGATCAACCCGGCGATGAAGACGATCGCCAGCACAACCGGTTCAGAGTTGATCCCGAGGGTGGTCGCCAACCAGCGCTCAAACCGGAACACCGGGCCGACCATGCCAAATGCATTCAGAAATGCGGCCGCGACCATGATCAGCGCCAGGAGAGCCAGGTCGGTCCGGTCGCCAAACCTGCCAACCCCCGATCGGCGGGGATCGCGGTCGAGTTCATTCACCGGATTACGCAGGATCATACCGACATTGTCATAGGGACAGGCATGGACACAGTCGAGACAGAACGTGCAGTCCATATTGCCGGATTTGCGCTCCTGGAAGAGCCAGAGTTCACAGCCGGACTGCAGGAGATTGCCGGATTCAGGAGCTTTGCGCCCGCTGATGCAATCCTTTGTCGTACAGGAAGCACAGGCGTTAGCGTTACGTATTTTGATCTCGAACGGCGAGACGAGTGAGTTGACGAAGTTGAACTGGCCGATCGGGCAGACATGCTTGCAAAAGGCAGCGCCTTTAAAGAACGCATCAACGGTGAAGGCTAAACCGAAGTAGCCAATGACGACCCAGGCGGTCCACCAGGGACTCGACCAGAGGTCGAAGGCCTCATAGGACCAGAAGTAGATGATGAGCAGGCCGATGGCCAGCCACTTGCCAGGCAGCCAGGACGGCCAGGAAGCGCTGGCGGGAAAGATTTTCTTCCCCAGCTTTCTTGGCAGCATAAACGGGCAAGCCATACAGAACAGGTTGCCGACGACGAGCAACCCGAGGACGACCAGCCCGCGCCAGTGGACCCATGGCAGGACACCAGCGATATTCTTGGCGGCCAGCGACGGTCCGATCAGCCCATCGAGCACGATAAGCGCGGCAAGAGCAAGCATCGGGATCTGCAATGCGGTTCTGGCGTGTTTCCAGCGAAGAAAGCGACCGGGGACCGGTGTCTGGATCAGATCAATCGTCTGGCGTTGCCGGTTCGGTCTGGCTTGAGCAACGCCGGAGTTCATCCGCTTACCCCGGACAGATCAACGGTCTGACTGATCTCCTCGCCGTTTTCGAGTTCACCCGACACAGTCAGTATCCAGTCGCCACCCATGGTGAATTCAAAATCGCTCGTTTCGTAGACTCCGTCTTCGACCTCTTCCAGGTCTTCGAAGACTGGTTGCATGCCAGCATGGCTCATATTGCCTTCCAGGGTCAGCGTCGCGCCGGTGACTGGATCGCCATCGTCATCGGCCAGGCTAACTGATATGGTCGCCGGACCCATCGCAGGGGGAGCTGGTTCAGTCAGGATGCTCATGTGGACGTCGCTGGCCGAGACATCGTTGGAATCGTCCCCGCGGCTACAGCCAGCAATAGCGAGCAATGCCACCGTCAGGATGATAAGTGCCTGAATCGTTTTTTGGCTAAACATCGACATATTACTCGCTTTCACGTACTTCGGACATAACAGAGATGCTACCCGACTCTTCAAATTCAAGTGTGACCTCGAACTCGTCTCCGATCTTGAGATCTTCAGTCAGGCCGATGAGCATGATGTGGTAGCCACCGGGTTCGAAATCGATAGTTTCTCCGCCACCGATCTTCAGGTCGGTTACCGGCCGCATCTGCATCACGCCGTCGCTCATCGCTGATTCATGAATTTCAGTGAACTCGGATACCTCACTTGAAGCGCCAGTCAGCGTATCCGGCGCATCTCCGCTATTTTCAATGGAAAGATAGACGACTCCAGTTGGACCACTCATGCCCTCATGATCCATTTGTTCATCTTCGTCTTCGGCCTCCTCCCCGGCATCCGAGTCCGAGTCCATCTCCCCGGACATCGTCTCTACCGGCCTGGACCAGGCACCGGAGACGGAGATATCCGGCTCGTCACTCGACGACCCGCCGCAGCCCACGATTACAGCAATGATTGCGGCAGTAGCTAGAACGCAGGCGGCAATTCTTACCGTCCTAACCATCAAAGATCCTTTCCTGCATTGAGGTATCTGGAGAATCCGATCAGACCAGATTCGCAAGGTCATCGGCTAACTCCTGAGAATCCAGGTCAAATGGCAGCAACAACCGGAATCTTCCTTCACCATCAAGGACGACGACAGTAGACGTGTGATCGACGAGGTAGCCAGCCGCTGAATCGACATCCTGATTCTGGAAGAAGATGCCAAACTTGGTAGCGACGAGCGTGATGTCGTCAAGTGACCCGCTCAGTCCAACAAATGAGGGATCAAACGTGTCGACGTACGCTTGAACCGTTGCCGGTGAGTCGCGGGCTGGATCAACGCTGATCATCATGATCTGCACATCTTTGCCACTTGAATTGAGCAGCGACCGCGCGTTTCTCAACTTGAGCAGCGTCGTCGGGCAGACATCCGGGCAATGGGTATAGCCGAAGTAAATGGCGACCGGTTTCCCTCGATAATCGCTGAGGCTGACTTCGACGTCACCAGCGGTCTTGAGTGTGAATTCTTGCGGTGCTCCGCTATCGTCAAGCAGTGTGCCGTTATACTGCTGCGGCTGGCTGCGGACCCGGCTAAAGGTAAACGCGCCACCGAAAATCACAATCAAAGCGACAACCGAAATGATCAAGACGCGAAAAGACAATGTGCGATACATCAACTACCTCGAGGTACAGGAGAAGAGGTGCGCCGCGCCGTAGGCAAGTCCTGCTATGCCTCCTGTGTTGGCCTCTTCGGTCACACTTCTCAAATCCGAGATCAATGCGCTGGGGGAAGGAATCCGGTCACGGTATGTCGCTCGCACGATCCCGGTGTCGTCCACCAGGATAAAGGCTGGCTCGAATTCCAGCGAGCCATCCTCGGAAGACTCGTAGAAGACCTCGAATCCAGCGCCGGTCACCGTTTTCAGGATAGTTGCTTCACCGGTCAGAAAACTCCAGCGTGAGGAATCGACCTGTTGATTTTCGATATACGTCTTCAACTGATCCGGTGTGTCGTGCTCCGGATCAAGGGTGATCGACACCAGTTTGACCTCGACCTTGTCATCATCCCAGGACGCATCGTCGAGCACCCTGTCAATTTCCTGCATAACCGGGGTTGTCTGGGGGCAATTGTCATCGCAGCCGGTGTAGGTGAAGGTATAGAGCACGACGCTGCCGCGCAGGTCTTCAGAGGTTAGCGTTTGACCTGCCTGATCGGTTAGCGCAAAGCCTGGTCCTAAACCTTCGCGAGGTAAGACATTCATCGATTGCAGGCTGAAATACCCGACCAGAGCTCCGGCGATGAGCACTGGGGCGACGTACATCAGAAACGTTTTGAGATAGCGGCCGTACCATGCGGACCAGTCCACCTGTGCCTGCCTCTCCAGCCGTCAACTGTACCTGATCAGTCTGCATCATCGTATGCCGGATGGGGGTATCTGGTACCGGGTCAAACCGGCGTTGAGCTGACTCTGACGACCGAGTTGCTCAGTCCGTCGGTTACCAGCAGTTCCGTGCCATCGGAGGTGACTGCGATGCCATACGGTCGCTGGATCTCCGGACTTGTGATGATTCCGATCAAATCGCCGCTCTCGCTGTAGACCGCGATCTCACCGGTCTGAGAGGAACTGAGATAGATTGACCCGTCTGGACCGACCGCCAGGTATGGTTCGAAGTACTCGAATGTATCCCAGGCTGGTACCGGCCAGGAATCAACTGGCTCGCCGTCGAGAGTAAAGAGCGAAACCCGCTGGTTGTGCGAGTCGGCGACGACGACGGTGCCATCCGGGGTAACCGCGATACCAACAGGTTCCCGCAATTCTCCTTCGCCATCACCGGGGAGACCGAACATCCTGACGAATTCGCCTTCCTCAGTGAAGACCTGAACGCGTTCGTTTCCGGTATCGGTTACATAGATGAGACCGTCGTGGGAGGCGATGCCGCGTGGTCCGTAGAACGAGCCAGGGTTTTCTGCACTCTGCTCCGGATCGTCGGCGGCATCGAAGAAGGTGCCCCAGGAGCGAATATAGACTCCATCCGGGCTGTAAACCTGGATGGCATGGTTCCAGGTGTCCGCGACGTAAACATTGCCGTCAGAACCGATTGTGACGCCACCAGGACCACCGCCGCCACCGTCAAACCGGGAGAGTGCGCCCGGCTGGTCGGGGTCGTCACCAAATGAGAGCAGAAATTCACCATTTGGCAAAAATTTCTGAACCCGGAGATTGCCAGCGTCGACGACGTAAATCATCCCGTTTTCGTCGACGGCGATACCTCGCGGTTGATTAAACTGGCCGTTTGCCTTGCCTGCTCCGGCGTTGTCTTCCAGATTGTAGGGTCCGCTCGATGCGAAAAGCCGTTCGCTCACCGCCGGCACGGCTAGCATCTGGAGACGTTCCGCGACCGGCGGATCACTGAGATCGCGATTCAGGAGAAAATCTCCAAAGGTTCGCCAGCTATCCGGATTGACCAGACCGCCGGCGATGCTGCCCCAATCCGGAGAGGTGTAGAGGTCTGGTCTTGACCAGGCGAAGACAAACTCGCCTCCAGTCATGCCAGGCATTTCGGTTTCCTCGGAATCGCTAATGATGAGGACATCGGTGCCTTCAGGAATCCCCTCGGTTTCCGGGTCGAACACCGTGAAGTTCGGAAAGTCTCGAAAGTACCAGGCAAATGGTTGCTCGTAGGCTTTGTCGACTGCAATCGCCAGACCGTGACCGCCTGTGGCATCTTCGGCGGTTCGCTCGTTTAACGTCAGATCTCTGGAAACCTTGGTGATCTGTTCGATGACCAAAGGTAGATCCTCTCCACTGCCTCCCAGTGCGAGGATTTCAGCTGCCTCCCCGGGGCGCTCAGAGGCCGTGAGTACAGCGGATCGGATTGTGAAACCGCTAAAGAGTACGACAATCGAGACGAGGAGCAACAGGATCTGGTTTCCCTGCTGGCTCCGTCCAAGTTTGAGCAGAATAAAGCCGAGTGGCACGATGACGATACCAAGCACCAGGAGAAAACGGACGAACGTTTCGCCCGTAGACCGGCCAGGTTCGTCGTTCGAGGCAAGTCCGGCAACACTGATAAATGCGAAGAGCAACAGAATGATGACCAGGGAGTAACCGGCAGCCTGCCATCGATCGGTCTTCAGTTCCGCGATCCGCAACAGCAGATGCTTTGCGCCAAATGCCGCCAGAATGACGAATGGCAACACCGTCAGTCCGAAAGCGGTTATCCCATCGCCAGCGACGATGGACAGAAGAATCAATGCAGCCACCGACCAGATCGCCAACCCGGCAATTCGCTGTTCTCGCCAGCCAGAGATCACGGCGATAATTGAGAGAATAATGATAAGCGGTTCGTTGAGGATGAGGTTGAAAAACGGTAGATACCAGTAGTCACCTGCCTTCAACAGGTGGTCGTTCCAGAGAATCGACACCATGTCAGACAAACTGGCCGGTAGCGCATCCGGGCGAGTGAACAGGACTGTGCCGGACAGGACAACGGTTGCAACGAACGCGGCGATGCCAGCCAAAATTCGCGCTGGCTGGCCGATTGACTCAGGTCTTGCAAGCAACGCAAACGCTACCAGCACCAGAATGATTGCCGGAATTGATAGTGGACCGGATAGAAACAACAGCCCGCCCGCGATGCCAGTCAGAATAGGCCAGCCATAGCCGGATCGTTCCCGGCTCATCTTCAGTGCGATAAGAGTCGCCAGACTCAGGAGTACCAGGAGTATCCCACCATCGATACTCCGGGAGGAGGCGATGAGCGTTGGTGAAAACGCTGCCAGAATGCCGGCCGCCAGAGCTGGAATAACACCGATCCAGCGGTAGAGGAGCATCAGACCGCCAATTACCAGGATGCCGGAAGTCGCCATGCTAAGACGGCCTACTGTCCCATCGGTGTCACCGAGGAACATGAACAGCGCGGTCCATTCAACGACAAACGGCTGGCCGAGCATTCCGTCCGGGACGGTCAGTCCCTCGACAAGGTTTCGGGCAGCAAGCGCAATCGCTCCCTCACCAGCGGTCAGTGGCCAGCGGTCAAGATCCAGGTAACGGAGGAGCGTCCCAACGAACAGGGCCGCGACGGCAACGAATGCCTGAATGCTCCGCAATGAGAGGCTCAGTTTTCGTTCCAGCACTGAGTCGCTCGCTGGAGCGGGCTGGACTATGGCGTCACTGTATTCCGGCAGTACGTCGTCACGCTCCAATGCCAGTTCCTTCACTCGTGAGTGGCAGGAGTATTGCTGCCTCACAAATCTTCATCGCTTTTCGATCACGTTCCATCGTTCAATAGCGTAAATCGTTGTACACCTCGGCAAGGTCGTTGCGAACATAGACCCGAAAATCGTATGAGGACGTTATCGGAGTCCACATCTCCCGGAAAGCAACCAACCGGAACATGTCCGCCTGTTGTTGCGGGTCCCTCAATGAGGCGATGGAGTCCCAGACACTTCCGGCAACGTCCAGTAGACCAAATGGACCCTCTTGTTCATCCTGATAGTTTTGCCTGCCGGTGTCGTTGAGATCAGGCGCGTAGGCAAATCTCCGGTAGGTGTTGACCTCCGGGAAAAACCAGCGCATCGAGTAGTCCTGGTAGGTATAACCGGAGAGCATCGCCTCGTTTTCAGCGGTCAAATGTTCACGGGAGATAAGAACAATCGGCGCGTCCGGTGGCGCGGTGAGTTCGGTGCCGAAGAACCGCTTGTTCTCATAGTTTCGGAGATACCACTGGAACGGCCATGATGTGCCGGAATCGTAATACACCTGCATGCTGGTATCTCCGTTGAGCTGCCGGGAGAGCAAACCGATCTCCTCGACAACGCGAGGTACGTCCGGGGACACCTGACTGTAGGTCAGCATATCCACCGCAACATCACCCTCTTTGTAGACGAATCGGTAGCTGACGTGGAGTTGTCCCATCAGCAAAGCGGCAAAGCAGCCGATGCCAAGGACGGCGACTCCGGTTTTCGGTCCGAGTCTGGTTAGCGCGAAAGCTATCAGCAGTATCAGCGCAAGCAACGGCAGGAATAGGATCCACGGATTATCGCTGACCTCCGGACGCATCGACCGGACCAGATCGGCGCCAGCTTCTATCCACGGGCCTGCAGTGCCCCAGGACCAGAGCAGGAACCATGACGCGGTAAGAATCGGAACGCCAGCAGCGGCAATGATCACTGAGGTTTTCGGTAGTGCCCCGGCTCTAGCTTTCCGCTCGACATACTCAATTGCCTCGCCGATAAACGAAGCTGCCAGCAGGATCATTGGCGCGACGACATGCACCGCCAGCCAGGGCATCTTCTCACCAGCCCAGGACAGTACCATCAACATGACCGTCGCCCAGTACAGGAAGAAACCGCGCATATACCAGCGGCGGCCGACCTGCTCGCCACGAATTATCCTGGGGACGATATGCCAGAGCGTCAACACAGCGGCTACCGGGTAAGCCAGAACAGCGATAAATTCGTACTGCGGGAGCAATAGCAGGTAATAGAACCAAGGCTGGTCGCCCCGCTGCACATCGTGCTGGCCGAGCCAGTAGCCAAGCGCTCCAAATGTGGCGCTGCCGAGGCCGCCCATGTTTGTGAACAGACTGGTGTACAGTGTCACAAACAGTACCAGTCCCGCGGCAATCCCGATGAGGATGCCAGCGCGGTCCCGAAGCGCCAGGAAAACCGTATGTGAGGTGGTTCCGTCCGGTGTCGACCCGAAAACGTCTTTCAGGAAGCCCTGATCGGGCGTTCTGAGTCGGTCAATGACCATCCAGGTAGCGACGATGCCCAGGCCGAGGACGCCAAGGCTGCCAAGGATGACCGGGTGGACGGCAAGGTCGAAGGCGAATGTCCTGACACTGGTTTGCGTTGGATTTTCCCAGGGAATCGGTGGCAGCGCTGGCGCGCCGATCACTTCCATCCCGAGGAAGACGACCAGCAGTCCCGCGCCGGTAGCGACGAGAATGGCCACCAGCCCTTTGTGGATTTGCCAGGCGAGGACCAGGGCAACGAAAGTGACAAGAATAAAGGCCACGATGAATGAAACTTCTTTGGTGGCGAACAGGAATCCGGTGGTGATGCCGGTGAAGATGAGCCACTTGGTTGCCGGTTTCTCGAGGTATCGCAGCAAAAAGATGACAATTGCCATTGTGGCGGCTAGCGTGTAGACATCGTGCCTGATGAACCGTGAGTAGTAGAGGATGGATGGCGAGAACATCAGAATGGCGGCGGCGGAAAGCGCTCCCCACTTCCCAAGCAAATGCTTGCCACGAAGCAGGAAGGGCATCATGACAATCAGAACGCCGAGCAGCGCGGGCACGAGCCGCGAGACATAATCACTGTCTCCGAAGAGAAAATACGCGATCGCGTTGCCATGAAACAGTGCCGGTCCATGCATGAGCGGATCGTGGGTGTAGTCGTAGTTGGCGTAGTACAACCAGGAAAAGTAGGAGTGCAGGCTCTCATCATGATTCTGTGCTCGTGAGGAGAGATCCCAGAACCGGGTGATGACCGCCAGAATGAAGATGCCCGCCCAGAGCAGGTGTTCGATCGTCGGCTCAAACCGTCGTTGTTGTGCTGTCTGTTGCGGTTGCTCTTGTGAGGTCGTCTGTTCTCTGTGTTCTTCCGCCGGGGCAGTCGCTCCGCGATCGAGCACTGCAGTCGACGCAGTGTCAACCGAAACGGATGGTGACCGGCGAAAAAGTGATGGGAATCTGGATTGCATTTGTGAGAGGAATCCGGTCATTCTCCTGGCAGTCCACCATTTTCGCCTTGTGTAAGCGACAACAATTCAGGCATCAGGTTTCGTTGCCATCAAGATTTCTGGCAATATCCGTATCAGAGATTAGTGTACACGCGGCTCAGCAGGCCGTCATCTCATTCAGCCGAAAGCCAAGCATCGCGACACAGTGGTAACAATGCTGGCATGAAAGCATGGATACGCTACAGTTAGCCTGTCGTCGAACCTGATCGTACTTCAGGCACGGAAACAACAACATGACAGATCGGCTATCGAGTGGATACCAACGTTCTGGAGAAATTGCCGGACGCACTGCGACAATGGTCCTCGTCTCGGATGGTGCCGGTGCCACGGCGGAGGCTGCGATCAATGCGGCCAGGGCGCAGTTTCCACATGTATCGTTCGTCGTCATCCGTCACTCCGGCATCAGGACACCGGAACAGGTGCATCGTGTGGTTGCCGAAGCTGCTGAAACAAGGGCCATCGTCGTTCATACCGTGGTCTTGCAATCGATACGAAAGTTGCTGGTTCGTGAGTGCAGGGTGAGGCTTATCCCGCACTTCGATCTCATTGGTCCGCTCATCAGCCACATCGCGTTGGATGTGGGCAAGCCACCGATATTCCAGGCCGGGGTATCGCGCAATCTGGATGACGACTATTTTTCCCGCATCGAAGCCATTCAGTTTACCGTGCAGCATGATGATGGCCAGCACATCCATGATATCGGCGAGGCGGATATTGTCCTGGTAGGCGTATCGAGATCATCCAAAACCCCGCTCTCGATTTACCTTTCGATGCGTGGCTGGAAAGTGGCGAATATCCCGATCATCGACGGTGTCGACCCGCCTGACGAACTGTTCAGCATCAATCAGCGGGCCATCGTGGCTCTGACCATTCATATCGATCGCCTGGTTGAGATTCGAAAAGTAAGGCTCAATCACCTGGAGAGTTCGGCTCGTGGTGAGTATGCCGAGTACGACCGGGTAGCCGAAGAATTGCAGCATTTTAGAAAGATTGTCCGGAGCGGCTACCCCTGGCCGGTCGTCGACATCACCGGTAAATCGATCGAAGAGTCAGCCAGCGAAGTTATCGCCATTATCGAAGCGAATCGGTAGAGCGTGAGTCTGTGCAAGGGCGGAACTGGTCAAGGTTCGATCTCGCTCCAGCTGAATGTTAGCTGGAGGTCCGATCTTCGGTGATGTCCGCGACCTGACCGTTGGTAACCCGCAATATCTCTTCGGGGGAAATGGCGATCATCTGATTGGCAACACCACCGCCGCCAAATACCCGGTCCAGGCGCTGCACCCGTTGATCAAGCCAGACAGAGATAGGCGGAGTATGAGCAACCGGCGGCATTGAGCCAACCGGGTAGCCGGTTCGTTGCAGTACCTGATCCGGCGTTGCCAGCTTCAGAGCTTTGAGCCCGGTAGCCTGCTGAAGTTTCCGGCGATCGACCCGGTCAGGACCGGAGATCACGGCCAATACCGCCTGATCACGTTTGTTTGTAAACACCAGTGACTTGATAATCTGATCGATGTCGACGGCCAGGACTCTGGCAGCGTCTGGCGCAGTCGGAGTTGGTTCGCCTGGCTCGACCAACTCAGCATGTATCGAACGATCGTTAATCTTCTGTTCCAGCAAGCTCAGCTGGCTCAATCTGGCATGCCTAACTCATCGAGAAAGTTCTCGTAGAACAAAGCGGTAGTCGCCAGCCTGGCATCGGCAATTTCGCGGCCTACCCTGGTATTTAGCGTCGCAGGCAACTCTAGCAGCTTCGTTGGAATATGATCGAGCGCATACCGTCGGTCGTCCAGGTGGCGAGTCGTTGCCGCTGGATCGCAAGCGGAGTAAAGCGCGGTGTTCAGTTGCCCGGCGATGATCCAGAGCCTGGCGATGCCAATTGCTCCCAGCGCATCTATCCGGTCTGCGTCCTGAAGAATGGCAGCTTCGATAGATTCCGGCTCCTGACCTCCTGAGTAGGAGTGAGCGATCACGGCATGCTCGACGGCACAGATCATCGACGTTTCCGCCCCCAGGCTTCGCAACAGATCTCGTGCTACGATGGCAGACTGTCTGGCTGCCTCGCCAGGCGCGCCTGAGCCTTTCGGAAGCTGAACGATATCGTGCAGCCAGCAGGCGATACGCAGGACAGTACGATCCGGGCGAGTGCCCGCCGCTTCTTCAGCGTCGCAGATGTTCAGGGCTGTTGCGAGTACCCGTTCCACGTGGAGTACGTCATGGGCTGGATCATTGTCGGTGTAGACAGATCGTGCGAACGTTTCTACTGGTTCAAGGAGATGGTGTTCAGGCGTCTGCGCCATTGCCATCCAGTGAAACGATCCGGGCGGTTAGCACCATCTTGTTCGGTGTCTCGATGTTGACGACATCTCCCTTGCGAGCGCCTAGCAGCGCCATGCCAAAGGGAGATTCGTTCGAGATACGGCCTTCAGTAGGTCGTGCTTCGACTGCGCCAACGATAGTGTACGTCTCTTCTTCACCGTCAATTTCTATTGTGACAGTGGAGCCAAGTTCCACAACGTCAGCGGAGCGACGCGAATCGATAATTTCAGCGTATTTGATCTGTTGCCGCAGTTCAGCAATCTCGCGCTCGAGCAATTCTTTGTCGCTTCTGGCAGCGTCATAGCCGGCATTTTCCCGCAGGTCACCCTCTTCTCGGGCGAGTTTTATCGCCTGGATGGTCTTCGGGAGATCAACCTTTTCTTTTTTCTCAAGTGCCTGTTGCAAAGCTGCCAGACCTGCTGCTGTAACCGGGATGCGCTGAGTTGACATTAACCCCTCTGTCTACGAAGTTACGGTGCATTGCGGTTCAATTTCCGCGTCAAGGTGGGAAATTATATCTGTACGAACTTAAAAAAACACTGTTTCTCGGATCTGGTAACAATGCGATTGGAATACCAGCCGGACATCGAGAACGGACAGCGGTCCACCGCTGTCCGTTTTTTGGAGGAACAGTTAGTCTAACGCCGTCTCCGGTATTGACGGCTCAATCTCTTCATTGAGATCGCCAGTGGTAAATCGCCATTTGAGAAATCTCATGCGTTGCAACTCGATCTGTGTATCGAAGTACTCCAGATACGGACTCTGGTCGCGCAACAATTTCAAGGCTCTGATCTCGTCGGCGTTGAAATCGTTTTCTGCAAGCGTCTCTTCCGTCGTCTGGGCTGTCGATTCATCGAGCGCTTCAGTCATCTGAGCCGCTCCTTTGCGGATTATTCGCGGCATAGCCGCTAGCTTGTGTTCTTTGCCTGATCTCTAACCTGTATACGCACCAGTTTGATGTTTAGATTGACCTGGTTTGTTCAGCGAGATCGGGACTGTTGACCGACTGTCCGACGAGCATGTTACCCGAGGATGTGGTCGGACTCTCTACATTAACTAAACATCTGCCATCGACCGAGTATTCCACGAAAGTATATTCGTTGATCCCGTGCAATGAAAATACAGGAACGTTGCTTGATGTCTTACGTTCCTGTATATCGTTTCGACATATCGTCGGTAACCGAATCGGAAACCCGTTGCAGTTTTACAGGCTACTCGGATGGTTCCTCGTCGTCGTCTCCGGTAATGACCAGCAACTGCTCTTCCTGACTTCGCATTCTACGACGGCGGTCGAGTCGCTGTTGACGTCGCTCGGCCTTCTTGCGTCGCGGTTCATCTTCAGCCCGGTCGAGCCGCCGCATGAACCGTTCAACCTGACCGGCGGTGTCAACTATGCGCTGCTCTCCGGTGTAGAACGGGTGACAATTGCTACAGAGTTCGACACGGATTTCCGGCCTGGTCGAACGGGTTTCCCAGGTAGTGCCGCAAGATTGGCAGGTGATCGTCGTTTCGGTGTATTCGGGATGGATCCCGGGTTTCATAGCTCTTTTACTCCTGAATCAGAAAAAAGATGTGATGGGAACTAATCTCCCGCGGCGGCGAACATCGAGTCGAATTCATCGACGCTGTAAACACTCACCCGGGTCCGGTCGCGGCGTATCCGTTCAAATTTGACGAGACCGTCGATCTTCGAGAACAGGGTGAAGTCTTTACCCATGCCGACGTTGCTGCCTGGGTAGATCTTTGTGCCTTTCTGACGGACGATTATTCCGCCGGATCGAACGGCATTGCCGTCATACAACTTGATGCCCAGGCGCTTTGAATTGCTGTCTCGTCCGTTCCTGGTGCTTCCGCCACCCTTTTTATGTGCCATTGCCGGTCCATCCTTTCATCGGTGCCCTGCGGTGGTTGCTATTTGGTATCGATTGCGTCTATCGTCAAGCGCGTCAACGACTGCCGGTGACCCATGGTGCGACGATAACGCTTTTTGCGCTTGAATTTGAAGACGCGGATCTTTGGACCGCGAAAATGGCTATCAACCGTAGCGGTCACGGACGCGCCTTCGACAGTAGGCTGACCGATGTGCACGCCGTCTTCTGACGAAAGCATGATGACTTCATCAAGCCCGATGCTTTCCCCTTCGTCAGCGTCGATTTTTTCGACATCAATGGAGTCACCGACCGCTACGCGGTAATGCCTTCCGCCTGTTCTGACAACTGCGTACAATTGGTCCTCCCGGGTAGTCATAACATAGTGCCGCCAGTCAGGTTTGCGGCTGATTTTGTCGTAGACAAACGAATCCAGGCCACAGAAATGCCTGGACCGACTGCCTATGATAACGATTTGAGCCTGCACCGTCAATCCACAATCCGGCCGATGATGGCCTTCTGCTCCTGACGGTATACTGAACTCCTCATTCGCGCACATAATTGTATAAAAAGTGTCAAGCTTACTTAAGGGTAGACCTGCGCAGACTCGGTGATGGATCGCTATCCTTCACGTTGTGAATCTGAGCCGGCTAGCATAAGTTCATCATAGAGCGGTAAGAAACGGTAAGGGAGCAACACGGTTGCGGATAGGCACACGAGCAAGCCAGCTTGCAATGTATCAAGCCGGAAGGGTGAAACAACTTCTCGAGGAGAGATCGCCAGGTCTCCGTTGTGACCTGGTGCCGGTAAGCACCCAGGGCGACCGCGACAAAATAACTTCTCTCACGGAGATCGGCGGTCAGGGCGTGTTCGCAAAAGAACTGCAGCGCGCACTCGCTGACGGAGAGATTGACTGTGCGGTGCATAGCCTGAAAGATCTGCCGACGGAGATTCCATCCGGTTTAGTGCTCGCGGCTGTCCTCGACCGTGCCGACCCACGCGACGTTCTGATTGCGCCGAATTACGCTTCTTTCGCTCAGCTTCCTCCCGGCGCGACGCTCGGAACAAGCAGCCGGAGGCGAGCCGCCCAGGCGCTTGATGTCCGCCCGGATCTCCAGATTGTTGAGTTGCGGGGAAACGTCGACACAAGAATGGCAAAGGTTGTGGATGACTCGCAGACACCCTACGACGCGGCAATTCTCGCGGCAGCCGGGGTTATCCGGATGGGTTGGGCTGATCGGATCACCGAGTACCTCGATGTTTCAAGCTTCACGCCAGCCCCGGGGCAGGCCGCGCTTGGTGTCGATTGCCGCGCTGACGATGATCGAACCCTGGAACTTTTGAACCTAATCAATGATCCCGCCGTGATGGATTGCACCAGTGTCGAGCGGGCATTTCTCAACGGATTTGGGGGCGGTTGCCGGTCACCGGTCGGAGCACTGGCGTGCCTGGAGGGTGAGGATTTGCGTGTCTGGCTGATGACGGCTGATGAAAATCTCAAAAACGTACAGCGCCGTCAACTCTTGTTGTCCGCCGGGGATGCCGGCAACGTTGCCCGCCAGACGGCTCGTGAGATGCTGGACCATACCCATGCCTAGTCAGGAGTACCGGCTCGACGGTCTAACAATTGTCATCACCCGGGCTGCTGATCAATCTGCAATGGTTTGCGACCGGATTGTTACTCTCGGAGGCTATCCGTGCCTCCTGCCTGCGCTTGAGATCGTCCCAATCCTTTCCGACGAAACGCTTCGAGTGTTCGAACGGCTGGATGAATACGACTGGCTGGTGTTTACCAGCTCAAATGCAGTCAACCATACGTTCAACCTGATGAGGCAGATCGGAATCGAGCCGGACTCGCTCGATCGCAGGATACAGATTGCTGTTGTTGGGGCGAAGACCGAAGCCTCACTTGCCGCCAAAGGTCTCAATGCGCGAGTTGTTTCCAAGCCTGCCAATGCAATGGCGCTCCTTCAGCAACTCCGACTGGAGGGAGTCGCAGGCGCGAAGCTGCTGCTGCCTTCATCGAGCATTGCCAGCGCTGAGCTTGCGCAAGGATTGATCGAGTCTGGGGCGATGGTGCGTGTCGTGCAGGTGTATGACACACGCTGCCCGTTGACTGTACCTTTGCGCGAGGCTAGACAAATTAGAAACGGCGCGGTCGATGTCATCACATTTGCCTCACCTTCGGCGGTGAACAATTTCATTCAACTGGTTGGCAGTGAATGCCTCGAAGATGTCGGAATTGCCTGCATCGGTCCGACAACTGCCGCCGCAGTCGAAACTATCGGATGTGTGCCATCGATTGTCCCGGAACAGGCAAGTATGGAAAACCTGCTTCGGGCTATCTCGTGTTCGCTTGTTGCACCAGAGTTGAACGGAGTAGAGATCTCATGAGTGAAGTTTTTTCTGAGCCGGTACGCCGGTTCAGGAGGATGCGTCAGCGAGAAGGCTTGCGGAGATTGAGCCGGGAAACCGTTCTTGACCCCGGAGATTTCATCTTTCCGCTGTTTATTACGTTCGGGTATGGGGTGCGCCGGGAGATCTCTTCGATGCCCGGCATCTACCAGATTTCTGTGGACCAGATCAGCCGGGAAGCGTCTGAGCTACGCGAACTGGGCGTCAATACCGTTATCCTGTTCGGCATCCCTGAGACCAAAGACAGTGCCGGCAGTGACGCCTACGACCCGGATGGCATCATCCAGCGGGCAATTCGGGAGTTCAAACGCGTAGACCCTGAGATCGTTGTTATCGGTGATATCTGTATGTGCGAATACACCGATCATGGTCATTGCGGTCTTCTGGATGGCGACATCGTCCTCAATGACCAGACGGTTGAGCTATTATCGCGGATCGCCGTCGTTCAGGCAGATGCCGGTGTCGATATCGCTTCGCCATCTGACATGATGGACGGCAGGGTGCTGGCCATACGAACCGCGCTGGATGAGGCTGGATTTGACCAGTTGCCCATACTTTCGTATTCAGCGAAATACGCCTCCTCATTTTTCGGACCGTTCCGGGAAGCTGCTGAATCAGCACCGTCGTTTGGCGACCGGAGAAGTCACCAGATGGATCCGGCGAACAGCCGGGAAGCGTTCGCTGAAATTGCCGCCGATATCGACGAGGGAGCCGACGCCGTCATGATAAAACCAGCGTTGCCCTATCTCGACGTCATCCGAGGAGCGCGCGATCGGTTTGATGTTCCGGTCTTCGCCTACAATGTCAGCGGCGAATATGCGATGCTCAAGGCGGCCAGCCAGGCAGGCTGGATTGATGAACGCCGGGCGGTGCTGGAAACGCTCACCTCGATCCGCCGGGCTGGCGCGAACCAGATCATGACCTACCACGCGAAGGAAGCCGCTCGCTGGATTCGCGAAGAACGTGATGCCGTGCGTACAGCCGTTATCGAACCGGTATCCGACTAACCGGACGATAGGGTGTATATTTGACTGTTGATTTTGATACATGACCAGATCGATGGTGTTGACAGGGGAACCGGTGAATTTCTACCTCAAACTATCCCGAGATGAAGATGCGAGCCCAATTGAAGAGAAGCGCGCCCGAACCGTCCTCAAGCAGCTTCGATACCAGGGGCGAAAGCTGAAAGAGATCTACGTGGTCTCCGGTGACGGCACAATTGACCGCTTTCAGGAACGCACCCGTAGAAAGCTTGGCTCGAATGCCATTGCTTCGCGGACCTGGCTCTGTGAGACCTTAAGTAACATGGAATGGCTCGATGGCCGTTACATTCCGGATCCTGAAGAGTCTATTTTTGAGATGGATCCCAGCCCGGCTGCCGTCATGCTTGTCCTGCAAGGCGCCGAATCGCCGGAATCAATTGTTGATCAGCTATCGAGGATTCCTGCGACCGGCTAACGTACCGGTGTAGATGATTTTGGGTTTGATTGGTTGCTGCTGGAACATCGGCCAGATCGTTTCAGTGTGTGATGGGGCTGAGAGGAACGGGTAGCTGATGGAATACCGACCATTTGGGAACACGGGTTATCAGGTTTCCGCAATAGGGTTAGGCGGCAACACTTTCGGCCGCGACTGTGACGAACGGCAGACAGCAGAAGTCGTCAATCGAGCAATTGAGCTTGGAATTAACCATTTCGATTGTGCCGATACCTACGGCGGCGGCGGTATCTCAGAGATGTATCTTGGGAAAGCCGTGGCAAGCCGCAGGCGTGAGGTGTTCATTACCACCAAGACTGGTTACCCGCTGGGTGAAGGACCAAATAACGACGGATTGTCAAAGCGACGAATCATTAACAACCTTGAGGATAGTCTGGAACGGCTTGGCACCGACTATGTCGATGTCTTCTACCTTCACCGGCCTGATCCACGCACGGATATTTCAGAAAGCCTCGACGCCGCCGACGATCTGGTGCGTCAGGGAAAAGTCCGCTATGTAGCCTGTTCGAACTACCCGGGCTGGGAAATCGCACGCATGGTCGAGCGAGCGCACGCCAATAACTGGTCGGCTCCGACGGTCAGCCAGTCGGTCTACAATCTTTTCTCGCGCGGCATCGAGGACGAAGTTATTCCGGCTTGCGAAGCGTATTCCATGAGCATCGTGCCCTTCTCTCCCCTGGCAGGAGGGCTGCTCACCGGCAAATATCAGGCAGGTCGGGAAGTGCCGGAGAACTATCGTGGCCATGGAAATCCAAGATTCGTCAGACTTCTGGAGGATGATGTCCTTGCAGTCGTCGCCCGGCTCACTTCGTTTGCAACGGAACGAGGATACGGTCTCGGACAAGTCGCGATTGCCTGGCTCTTAAAGCAGCCAGTCGTCTGTTCAGTGATCACCGGTGTCACCAGCCCCACACAAGTCGAGGAGAACGTCAGCGCGCTGGAGTGCGACCTCAGTGCAGAAGATCTGGTTGAGCTTGATCGCATCACGACGACGATTCCGGACGATCTGGTTACATGAGTCTAACAGGCGCGTTTCCCGGCAGGCGACCATCTCGATCTGACTGAGAGAATCAACTACTCGACCTCATATTGCGGTTCATACTCTGAAACACGTGAGATCAGAACCGACGCTACATATGCGGTCTGAAGTCGACCAGGTTTAGTTGCAGCGAGACCCGCCCGTTCCAGCTGTTGCGCTCCAGCGAGCAAGCGACGTCAATGGCTGTCAACTCGCTCAGTTCGGAAAAGCGTTCTCCATGGCGAAAAAACGTAGCGTCATGCTGGTAGCCAGCCCGGTCCTGGACGTTGAACAGTAGATGGCTGCCGTCGCGGCTGAGCCTGATGTTCACCGGTTTCAGATTGCGAACCAGAAATCGAGGAGGTTTGTTTCCGTGGCCGGTTGGCTCCAGCACCTGGAGACGACTGACCGTGTCCAGGTTCAAGTCGCCGTGATCAACTTCGGCATCAAGCACAATCTCGCGCCGGGGATACACGCCTCCCCACTGGTCTAGCACCGACTCGCTGAACCGTTCTCTGAAGAGGTCAATGTTCTCGGTTGGTATGGACAAGCCAGCCGCGGCTGTGTGGCCGCCGAAGCGTTCTAGCAGATTTTCGTGCTGACCGATGGCGGAAACAACGTCAATATTGCCAGCCGAGCGGGCAGACCCGGTGCTCAGCTTTAGTTTGCGCTCGAGGATGATCGCCGGCCGGTTGTACCGCTCAGCGATCCTGCCTGCGACGATGCCGGCAACACCAATGCCCCAACTCGCGTCGGCAAGCACCAGAGCCGGAAAGTTGTGAGAACCACCGAGCAATTCAGCTTGCTGTTCCGCTTCGTCAGTTACCCGGCGGGTTTCCGCCTGCCGAGCCAGGTTGAGCTGATTCAGACGCGCCGCATATGGTTCGGCCGACTTCACATCGTTTGCCAGAAACCAGTCCAGGGCAATCTGGGGAGTATCCATCCGTCCTGCGGCGTTGATTCGGGGACCAATGACAAAGCCGATATCCCAGGCGCTTAGCTCTCGTTTTTTCAGGCCAGCCAGTTGGCAAAGCACGTTGAAACCTGGCAGTTGCCAGCGTCGGAGCATGTCGATGCCTCTGGTGGCCAGGGCGCGATTTTCATCCTGTAGTGTCACGATGTCGGCAACAGTGCCAAGCGCTACGTAGGGCAGGTACATCTCGGCATCTTCATCGCCGAGAAGCGCCCGGACGAGCGCATAGGCAACTCCGACTGCGGCCAACTCCGTTTCAGGGTACTGATTTGCTGCGCGACGGGTGGAAACAAAGGCAACTGGATCCGGCAATTCGTGACGCACCCGGTGGTGATCGAGAATGATCGGTTGAATGCCGTTTTCAAGTGCGAAATCTAGCTCCCGTAGATCGCTGCTGCCGCAGTCGACAACGATCATCAACCGCACGCCGACATCGATGAACCGCTCGATCGCGCCGACGTTCAGACCGTAGCCATCTCGCATCCGGTGCGGGATAATCGGGAACGGTTGCCCGCCGAGCCTGGCGATCACTCTGGTGAGCATTGCGGTAGAGCTCAACCCATCGACATCGTAGTCGCCGAATATCCCGATTAGTCCTCCGTTTTCAAGTTCCTGACGTATCAGATCAACCGCACGACTCATATCTGGAAGCAGGTAGGGATCACCGGGTTGGCGACGTTCCGCGTTCAAAAACTCGAACGCCTGCTCCTTGCTGGTGATGCCGCGGGCTAACAGGATCTGGCTAAGCAGGGGCCAGTCAGTGATGGCCAGTTGCTCCGGAGAGTATGATGCAGGTTCGTGCCAGATGGCATTCATTGTCGGTGGTTGGAGTACCATACATCCAGTTCGTTCGTCGGAATCACGGTCGCTTTGAAAGAGTGTACGTACATCAACAGCTGGTTGCAACGTAGCTGGTTGAACGTTCAAGCCATTCAGTCGATCTGGCTTTCCCGTTCGATCTGAATTTCGTTCGCCAGCTCCAGTCCGAGGATATGTTCATTACCATCGATGAGAATTCGCAACGGGCCATTAAATGGCATACGTTCGATGATCGTTACATTTGTCTGGGGGTACAGCCCCATGTCTCCGAGATAGCGAAGCTTTTCTGAATCGTTGTGCATGATCCGCGCGACAATGGCGGATTTCCCTTCCTGGAGATTTGCCAGGCGGCTATCATGGACATCTGGCATATCTCCAGTCACGGTTGGAATCGGATCCCCGTGTGGGTCCGTGGTCGGATCTCCGAGAGCGGCCGCGATACGGGCTTCAAACTCCTCGGAAATCGTGTGTTCCATGCGGTCCGCTTCATCATGCACTTCATCCCAGGAATATCCAAGCGCCTCGGTCAGGTACAGCTCGAGCAACCGGTGATGGCGGACGATCTCCAGCGCAACTTTTCGTCCGGAAGCCGTCAGGGAAATACTGCGGTAGCGCTCGTGATTGACGAGATTGAGGTCCGCCAGTCGACGGAGCATTCCGGTCACTGACGGGGCGGCGACATCCAGTCGTTCAGCAATTGCCTGCGTCGTCACTCGTTCGCCAGTTTCCTCAAGACCGTAAATTTCCTTGAGGTAGTCTTCCATTGCAGCGGTTATCGTCGTCACTGGTTGTCCTGATTGCTAGATGAATGGTTTCCAGACGTTCGCACGCATACGAAGCGATCCGGGAACACACGGGACAGAACCGAAGTATAAACGGTACGGAAAAACGTCAGGCGCTTTCTTCGACCATGTCGTCCATGTCGTCGGAAAAATTGCGCCAGAGCAGTACCGATTCTGTCAGAAAGATGCCGAGGGTTGCGATCGACGAACCGACACACCACTGACAGATGGCTTCGAGGACAAAAAGCTCGACATAGGTCAGGTAGGCGTAGTAGAGCAGCGCTGCGAGCGTTATTCCCCAGGTGACCAGGTTTGCCGTCTCTGTTGAGACCATCGACCACCGAAAGACTCTCGCCAGCGCCAGCGCTCCAGTCGTTAGAAACATGCCTACCCCGAGCAGCGCTATCGGAATTGGTCCTATCGTTGAGTACTGACTATCCTGAACAGTGTGACAGCCGCCGCTTATGTTGCAGACAAGCGCATCTTCCTGAAAGTGGGTAAACGTCAGGTACGAGGCAATTGACAGACCGATGATGCTAAGGAGTAAGGTCAGCGCGGGAAGCGTGCGCAGATTGACCCTGGTTATTTCTGGCTGTGTGCCTGATCCGGTCACAATGCTCCACCTGGCGTTCTAGCGCGATGCGCATTTTCGGTTAGCGTGCGGCAGCGCTCTGCCGCGACGCCAATGTTGAAAATGTCAGTAGCGAGCGCGTTATTGTTGAGCCTCAGCAAGCTTCTCTTCGATCAGCGGCTGAATGTCGGTGTACAGTGCACCACTGGTGAGCGTGCCATTGATGATGAATGAGGGCGTCGCGTTCACGCCGTTCGCCTGTCCGTCTGACCGCTCTTGTTGAACGGGATCTTCATAGCGACCATCGTCAACACACTCGGTGTACGCGGCTTCATCCAGGCCAACAGTTCGTGCGATCTCGAGCAAGCGCTTCTCGCCAAATGCCCCGCTGTCGTGCCCTGCTCCAATAACCTGATTGTAGAAGATGGCATCATGAAACTCCCAGAACATGCCTTGCTCGTCCGCGCATCGGGATGCTTCTGCAGCAAGGTATGACTCGTCACCAAGGAATGGGAAGTCACGGTACTCATAAAAGACATCTCCGGTAGCAACGTAGTCGTTGATCAGTTGCGTTTTCGCCCCACGGGCGAACTGTCCACAAGCCGGTCACTGGAAGTCCCCGTATTCGATAACGGTCACCGGCGCATCAGGATCTCCCATGGTGCGCCCTTCGGTAGTAACGTCCGCGGCTATTGGCGGTGGGGGACTTACCGGCTCGTTGGAAGCAGACCCTTCGGATTCGTTGTTGAGCAGGATAAGCGCCAGAACAGCGATAACGGCAACTCCGACCGCTCCGCCTACCATGAGCAACATGCGTCGCTTGCGAGCGCGCTTTTGCTGTATTACCCGCTGAGCCCTCCGGCTCTGGACTCTACCTTTCGGCGATCCTGAGGCGCTTGATTCCGGTGAGGTGTTCTCTTTCCGGTTCTTCTTTTTCGCCATCTTCGTTCTTATTATCCTCGAGTCATGTGTCGACAGACTTTGACGAGAAAGCCTATCATGATTGAATCTGACGGTGAACCGTCGTCGTTATTTGGACCCCTGCAATGTTGCGCCAGTGCCGGGCAACATTGCAAAAGAAAATGAATCTGGCCTGATTCGGTTATGTGGAATTTCGCGTGCGCCTGACTCTATCCCTCACAGCGTTGGTGGTAGCGGCGCTATTAGCTATCTATTCTGTCCTAATTGCTCCAGTCTGGCTCCGTACGACGCGATTGCGTATAGGCATCCCCGCTTTGGATCCTCAACTTCACGGAATGCGTATCGCGATGCTCAGCGATTTCCATGCCGGCGGGGAGGGAGTGTCCTGGCCAATGCTCCGGCGTGCACGTCAGATCGCTTTGGAATTTGAACCAGATCTGCTGGTGTTGACTGGCGACTACTTCGATGATGGTCGATTTGTCGATTCCGCCGGACTGTTTCGGGATTGGCCAGAATGCTTGCCGGTTCTGGGGGTGTTGGGAAATCATGATTGGCGATCCGGTCAGCAAGGCCTGGACGCGACAATACGAGAACTTGAAGCTGGCGGTGTGAGGCTGCTCCGCAACGAATCCGTCGCCATCACCCTGCGTGGCGTCACTATCTATGTTGCAGGAGTTGATGATCCTCACCTGAGACGTGATGATCTGGAAGCAGCGCTCCGTGATGTTCCGGATTCTGCCGATTTTCGGCTGCTACTTTCCCATTCCCCGTCGGTGGCTGAGAATTTGTTGCCAGGTCAGGTACAGATCGTTCTGGCAGGGCATACCCACGGCGGTCAGATCCGGTTGCTGCCATCAGGCAAGATTCCATTCATAGGGTTGGTCCGTCGAATGCGCGGGTTGCCCGCCAGACCGGATCCTCGATTTTTTCGCGGTTGCCACTGGGTGCACGGGAGTGTGCTGGTGATTTCCGATGGTCTGGGACTTTCAACGATTCGGGCGCGGTTTCGGACTCGTCCCCAGGTTATCCTGATTGAGCTAGGTATACCGCCGGTCGATGGTCCGGATTGCGACGAGATTCAGCGGTATGTGGAAAACATCAGCAACGAACCGCGTATTGTTCGGCAACTGTTTTGATCCGATTGCACTGCATTTCTGATAGGGATCACCATTGCCCGGTGTGTTCAACGTTGCAAATACTTTCAGGCTGGAGCAGGCGCAACAGGCAATACCTCAGTGGTTTGAGCAACTATCCAGCGATCTTTGTGCAGGCAGACTGACAATGAGGTAACAGGCGTTGAACTGGGCAGCCGTGTTCAAGGTGCTGATTTCAATTGGCATTGGCGTCTGGATACAGTTCTGGGCTGTTATTTTTGCGTTCTGGTATGGGGATCTGTTGAACGATCTCTTCTGTGACAGCTCCTTCTTTGGCAGCGCCGAATGCACCGAACCACGACCTTTTGAGTCTGTGCTCATCCGGGGTGTGGTAATTGCGGCACTCCTGTTTGGAAGCACCGTGCCGGCCATATTGTTCAGATCGAGGTGGTGGCAAGTTGTCCTGGTTTTTGTGCTTACGCCGCTTTTGACGACATTCGTTTTTGTCGTTCCGATTGTGCTTGTGGCTGTCCTGATAGCCGCACAAAGTTAGGCAGTGTCCAGTCATCACTGCTCTGCATGTCTCAGGCTATTGGTTGATGTAGCTAGTTCCGGCGAGTTGCAAGGATAGAGACGAGTTCTCTCAATTCATTGTCTCTTCCAGATGGGATATTCAGTCGATCGAGTCGTTCGATTGAGCGTGAATGCCAGCTGGCACCGATACGCTGAACTTCGTCACGGACTTCATACGTTGTCATCAGGTCAATCATGGTCTTGATGTCCGCGCCGTCCGGCTCAGTTTTCTTGTAGATGATGTCGATGGTGTGCTGATCTGGTTCTGATGCGATCTCCCGCAGAATCAGGTAGGGCAAGGCTTTCTTGCGTCTGCGGATATCGTCCGCTTCGGGCTTGCCAGTGGTTTCACTTCTTCCCCAGACGCCAAGCTCATCGTCGAGAATTTGAAACCCGACCCCCAAGGCCTCTCCGAAAGCCGCGAAAACCGCCGATTGCTCTTTATCCAGACCAGCGATGGTCGCGCCAGCGGCGCAGGCAAATCCAAGAATCGCGGCGGTTTTACCGCGAATCATTGTCATGTATTCATCAACATGAACGTCGTCACGATTCTCAAAGCCAAGGTCGAGCACCTGACCTTCGACAATGCGAAGGGTTGTCTCGTGCATCGCCGTTGAAAGATCGAGCGCGACTTCAGGCCGGATGCCGCGATCGATGACGCGGTTGAGCGCCAGGTGGGATACCGCGAACATCGTGTCTCCGGCATTTATCGCCTGAGCAGTTCCCCAGATTGACCAGATCGTTGGCCGGTGTCTCCGGAGGAGACTGTGGTCCTGGATGTCATCGTGGATCAAGGTGAAGTTGTGCAGCAGTTCGATGGCTGCCGCCACCGGCATCGCCTGGCGTGGATCACCAAGTGCGGCGTCGCAGCAACTCAGACAAAGCTTTGGCCTGATGCGTTTTCCAGATGGGGTGCGCGCAGGCTGAAATTGTTGATCGACGAAACCGAGGTGATAGCGCAGAATGTCGTAGATCGGGAGATCCGCTTTTCCGACTGGTTGAGAAGCTGACTCGAGATCCTCGAGCAGTCGCGTGATCTCTGCATCGAGTTGGTCATCCAAAGTGATTGTCAGCGTTGATGAAGTCAGGGAAACAACCTTTCAAGCCATAGCTAAGCGGATCCCAGCGCGCAGCCGGATCGTCTGACGCGGAAAACTATAGCATGCATGTACGGAGCGGTTGTACGTACCGGGCGGAACAGTTTATGCTCATCAGGCGTTATCATTAATAGAATGACACGGCGACTGTGAAACACAATCTGGGTGGTGACGCAGGCTCAATATAGTTCCATACCGCCCGCTACAGCGCCTGCATAGAAGAGTGAACAGAAAAAAGAGACAGGTGTACAGCGATGGTATTTGATCCACTTTATTTCGTGTTTTTGCTGCCAACGATTGTCCTGGTCTTCTGGGCGCAGCACAAAGTGAAAAGCACCTACGCAAAATATTCGAAGGTGCCAAACCAGCAACGGATATCCGGAGCTGAAGCTGCCCGGTACATTCTGGATTCGCATGGACTCGCGAATGTACAGGTTGAGCCAGTCCAAGGCGAATTGTCCGATCACTATGACCCGCGCTCTCGAAAACTCAAGCTCTCTGGTCCGAACTACAATGGTCGATCCGTCGCCGCTCTTGGTATCGCGGCTCATGAAACGGGTCACGCATTGCAGCATGCCGAAGGTTATGGCCCGCTGCGGGTTCGTGGCGCGCTGGTTCCGATTGCAAATATCGGCTCAAACTTTGGGTTTATCGTCATCATTGCGGGGTTCTTTACCGGACTCATCGGGCTTGCCTGGCTCGGTGTCGCGCTGTTCGCCCTCGGCACTATTTTTGCCCTGATCACGCTTCCCGTTGAATTCAACGCCTCGGCGCGGGCGATGTCCGAACTTGAAACGATGGGGTTTGTAGATCGGACAGAGTACGCTCAGAACAAACAAGTGCTCAACGCCGCAGCCTGGACCTACATCGCAGGGTTCCTCTCGTCGCTGTTGATGCTGCTCTACTGGGTCATGCGTGTGGCTGGGATGAGCCGGGATTAACTCACCACAGCTTCGAGTCGCAGACAGCCTAACCATTCGTCTTGAACGCTCGGCTATCCACTGTTCCGGATAGCCGAGTTCAGTTTACTGGCAGTGGTTTGTGGTACCGCAGGGTCGATTTGGATCGAATCGGCGTGGTTGAACGCGGCAAAATCGAGCAAACAACCTGCCAGTTCGTTGAAAAACCGGTCGTCTGCTTCTTTCTGAAAATCGTCTTCGAGATGAAGCGTTCTGATATGTAGCGTACCGGTTTTCCGGTCGACTTTCGGATCCAGCCTGCCAACCAGCCGGTCGCGGTGCAAAATCGGCAAGCTGAAGTAGCCATACTGCCGCTGATCCTTCGGGGTATAGGCTTCCAGCTTGAGATCGAAGTCCCATAGTTGCTGAGTACGCAGTCTGTCCCAGACGAGGCTGTCGAAGGGTGAGAGCAGAGTCGTCCGGCCAGGCTTGAACCGTTTGTCAATGGCTGCGGCGGAGACGTATGCAGGCTCATCGATACCGTCAATGGTGGCTGGCAATGCTGCACCTGTTTCAACCAGGTAGTCGAGCATTTCTTCGGCAATAGATTGCCCGCCAGAACGCTGTCGCCAGCCATTCATGCGAAAATAATCCGGCAGCCAGCGTGCGGTCGTCACACCGAGCGCATTGATCGTGTGTTCCGTCAGCGTCGCACGCTCTGTCTCAACGGTCGGAATCTCCGAGTCGGACCACTCAGGCAGGATCGACTCGGTGAGATCATAGTAACGTGTGAAACTTTCCCGGCGATCGACCATCAGAGTTCCATCGCTCCAGAGAATGTCCAACGCTCGATTCGTCGGTTTGTTCCCGTGCCAGGCCCATGGTGCTGCTCGTTCCACGCCTTCCGGCGCGTCGAAGCTCCTGGTACAGACGGCGCCATATTCGTTGATGTATTCGATAACCTGCTCAATCACGTCTGTGTTTTCCGCTTTCCAGCGTGCGGCTCGTGCGCCGCCGCCTTTTTCACCGGAGAGCATGGCCCGGCGGAAACAGGGGTACAACTCGATCGGCGAGTAGGCAGCCGCGTGGGTCCAGTATTCAAAGATGGCACGGTGGTTTGCGAGCAAATCGTTCAGCCAGGATTGCGGGTGATTTCCCAGACGGCTCCACAACACAATGTGGTGGCTGCGAGCGACAACGTGAATCGAGTCGATCTGGACTGCGCCAAGATGGCGGATAACCTCTAACATTTTTCTGGTAGTCGGTCGTTTTGGCGCTGGACCGGAAAGTAGTTGACTGCCGATCATCAGCCGTCTTGCCTGTTTTCTTGAAAGCTCTATCATGTGCCTGATTTTCTCGTTTTGTCGAACAGTTTTTCTAACTGTTGAGTGTAGCAAATTGAGAACGTATGTTCTGGAATTTCGAGAGGTAATTGATGCAATCTGAACCCTTGGAACAGCGTGCTCGTATCCGTGATCTTGGCGTGCAAATTGGAATCTTCAGCCCTGGTGAACATAACGCGATTACCGATGTTCCAGGCGTTGAAGTCGGGCATGTCAATGTCGTCCGTGGTGACCCACCAGGGGAACCAGGAAAAGGACCGGCTCGCACCGGCGTCACCGCCATCTGGCCGCACCGGGACGGCATCTTTCACCGGCCAGTCGCCGCCGGGACCAGTGTGCTTAACGGGACCGGCGAGATCACGACAATGACGGAGATCAACGAGCTTGGTTTGCTGGCGTCTCCAATCATGTTGACGAATTCTATGCAGATCGGCGCGGTCTATGATGCAACGGTGCGATATTTTCTCGACCGCGACCCGTCAATTGGACGAACGAAGCAGGTGTTTATGCCTGCCGTTGGCGAGTGTGATGATTCATTTCTCAATGATTCTCGCGGCATGCATGTACAAGCCGGGGATGTCTGGCTCGCGCTCGACCGTGCGGTTGGGGGTCGGGTTCCGGAGGGGTGTGTCGGCAGCGGTGTTGGGATGACTTGTTTTGGGTTCAAAGGTGGCATTGGCACTTCCTCGCGTCTGGTCGATGTCGCTGATGGTACCTGTACGGTCGGGGTGCTGGTGATGTCCAATTTCGGACGCAGGCACCGGTTGACCGTCGCCGGGGAGCGGGTCGGAACGCAGATTACTGACGACTTGCCTGTTATCGCCGAGGAAATACCCGTCGATTCTCGCCACGGCGAAGGTTCCGCCATTGTCGTCGTCGCGACAGACGCGCCGCTGACCAGCCACCATCTGGCGCGACTGGCCAAACGGGCAACTTTCGGATTGATACGCACCGGATCTACCGGCTCAAATGGCTCCGGCGAAATTGCGCTTGCATTTTCAACAGCCTGTTCCTTTGGTCCGGGAGAACGACATCAGATTGAGATGATCGATAC
Source organism: uncultured Thermomicrobiales bacterium (assembly GCA_964577155.1). Lineage (GTDB taxonomy): Bacteria > Chloroflexota > Chloroflexia > Thermomicrobiales > CFX8 > CAZNYB01. Next base: position 35,050 of record CAZNYB010000023.1, read on the forward strand.
CTTCGGCACCGATCCTCTGTTTGAAGCCACCGTGGATGCTGCCGAGGAAGCCGTCTTGAATAGCATGACAATGGCAACGACTACGACCGGACGGAGCGGGAATATGGTTCATGCAATACCACTTCAGCGGTTGAAAACCATTCTTGAGAAAACTGGCAAACTCAGCTGAATTGCGGGTTCGTTACCCTGGCCGGACGATATTGACGGTGAATTGTCTGGTATCTGGTGGTCGCGGGCCAGGGAGCGCCTGTGAATCAAAGATCTCGTCGTTCGCGCCAGGCTTGACACGCTGCCATGTTCCGTCCGGTTGCATGAGACGCGCCCGGGTGTTGTCTTTGAGCTGGAACTGCAAAATATCGTTTATCAAGAAGTCTTTGAGAATCGGGTCCTCAACCGGGAAAAGAATCTCAACCCGGGAATCGAGATTGCGATTCATCAAGTCAGCGCTACCCGAATAAACCTGTTCGTTTTCATCTGGCGAGCCGTGTCTGAAGTAGTAAATGCGAGGATGTTCCAGGAACCGGCCAACGAGACTACGGACACGAATGTTGTCGCTCACACCGGGGACACCTGGCCGGACAGAACAGATGCTCCGGGCGATGATGTCGATCTTTGCGCCGGCCTGCGATGCCCGGTACAGTTCGACGATGACCTCAGGATGGGTGATGCCATTCATTTTCAGGATCAGCCGGCCATCTTCTCCGTAGGATGCTTCCTTGCGGATGAGCTCAATTATCCGCTCTTTCATGTTGACCGGCGCCACAAGCAACTTGCGGTACTCGCGTTGTGACGAATATCCAGTTAACTGGTTGAAGACTTCGGTAACGTCGGATGCTATATCTTCGTCGACGGTAAAGAAACTCAGATCGGTGTAGAGCCGTGCCGTCGTCGGGTTGTAATTGCCGGTGCCAAGGTGAATGTACCGTGCCAGGCGATTCCCCTCGCGGCGCACGATGAGAATTGCCTTGCAGTGGGTTTTGAGACCTGCCAGGCCGTAGGCTACGTGAACGCCAGCATTTTCCAGCTCTCGAGCCCAGAGGATATTGCTCTCTTCGTCACCACGTGCTTTGAGTTCCACCAAAACAGCGACTTGTTTCTCATCGTCCCGTGCATCGAGGAGTGCGTCGACAACCGGGGATTGTGATCCGATACGGTAGAGAGTCTGTTTGATCGCCACTACCTCAGGGTCGGCGGACGCCTGGCTTATCAGATCGATGACCGGGTTAAATGAGTCGTAAGGGTGGTAAAGCATGATCTCGTGGCGTTTCATGGCCTCGAAAATCGACCCACTGTCGCGGAATACCTGTGGAATTCGGGGATTGAGCGGTGGATCTTTCAACTCTGGCCGGTCGATAAGGTAGATCTCGAACAAATCCGCAAATCCGAGTGGCCGGTCCATGACGAACATATCAATGGCTTCAACATTGAGCCGCATTGCCAGCCAGTTTCGCCACTCCACAGGCATCGAAGGCTCGATGGTCAGTCTGACAACAAAACCAAAGAGCTGACGGTCCAACTCTTCCTGAATCGTCTCGAGCAGGCTGCTGCTGATGCTCTCTCGTATTTCCAGATCGGCGTCGCGGGTAATACGAAACATGTGGACATCACGGATCGTCTTGCCCGGGAAGAGTAACGGCAAGTTCCGCTCGATAACTTCTTCGACAAGCACGTATCTGGCAGTGCCAGCGAACGAAGCGACCTCGTCGGCTGGACCGGACGGCACCTCAACGAACCGTGGCACAACCGGGGGAATCTTCAAGCGTGCGACATGTTCGCCACGTTCGTCTTCAATGATGATGAGCATGTTCAAGCTCAGGCTGGAGATATGAGGGAACGGGCGACCCGCGTCGATCGCCTGCGGTGTCAGCACCGGATAGATCTGGCGTTCGAAAAAGTCATTCAACAGTTCAATTTCGGCATTTGTGAGATCAGCATAGGTCTCGAACTTGATGCCTTCTTCGGCCAGCCGGGGGCGCAGGTCGTCATTCCAGGAGTCTCGCTGAGCCTTGGTGAGGGCGGTTACAATGGGATGAATGGCCGCCAACTGTTCGGTGGCTGTCATCATATCCGGACCGATGCGACTCGTTCCAGCAAGTCGTTGCTCGACCAGTCCGGCCACCCGAACCATAAAGAATTCATCCAGAATCGAAGAGACGATTGAGGTAAATTTGACTCGTTCCAGGAGTGGATTGTTGGTGTCGAGCACTTCGTCGAAAACCCGTCTTGCGAACTCGAGCCAGCTCAATTCCCGGTTGAGATAGTATTGAGGATCGTCCAGATCGACCGGCGGCACATCCGCGATCTCGTCAACAGCAATGTCTGCGGTTAAACTCTCTTGTTTTACCATCGTCCGCTCCCAGGTGTCGTTCTCAGTTCGCTCATGATGTAATTGATGCCCTCAGGCATTGACTACGTATTCGTATCAACTCCGACAGGCCGCCTTACAATTTGTACGCACTCCAGGCACCTCACATTGTGATAGTAGCATGTTACGAGTTGAAATCTGCGATACTTTGATAAGAACGACGTATGAAAGCATCTACAGATGCTGGACAAGGTGATACAAAAGTGACAGCGTCCCCTGCGTTCCAGGACATCGGGGCGGAGACTGCCTTCCGCACGGCGATCGGAAATCTGATTGAGGTCCGCTTTGACGAGATGATGAGCTACCAGGCTGGCACGATTAGCGGTCAGAACATTGAAGATTTACACCAGATGCGGGTCTGGTCGCGACGCCTGAGATCTGCTATGGATGTATCGGGAAAATGCTACCCGAAACGATTTAAGTACTTTCATCGCAGAGTCAAACAACTCACCGATGTGCTTGGCGATGTCCGAGATTGTGACGTCATGCGGGAATGGTTGACCGGGTACCGGGATTCACGTTCGGATGAGGAGCGACCAGCGATCAATCGCATGTTGCGAGATTTAAAAGAACAGCGCGACGAAGCCAGGGTCAACATGCTGGCGTTCTTTGATCGGCTTGAGGCAGAGCGGTTTGATGTTCGTTTTCGTGGATTTATTGCGGAGCATTCTCTTGGTTAAAGCACAAAAAGTTAAAGGCATCAAATGTGACAATTCGGCTGTGGTAAACGCCAGAAAAATTATCGCCGTTCGCCTAGACGAGATGATGTCGTTTGATCAGTATGTTGACCAGCCTGACAACATAAAACAGATCCATGATCTTCGAATTGCCGCCAAACGGTTGCGATATTCTCTGGAAATGTTTCGATTTGCTTTTCCAAAAGGGCTCAACAAACTCATCAAGGAAGTGAAAGCAATCCAGCAAAGCATCGGCGATATGCGTGACGCCGATGTCATGATTGCCCGGGTGCGCGATTTGCTCGAAGAAAACAGCCAGGCAAAGGCTGCCCGGCTGATGGACATTGCAACCGCGACCGAACGTGGCACCGTGTCACAACGCCGGCATCGCATGAAATCGGCTATCTCATCGCCTGCGCTGCCCCGTGACGAGCTTTCGTTTTACACGCTCATCGCGTTCCGGACCGACGACAGTATTGCCGCCTACGAGCAGTTTCAGACCGACTGGGCTGAGATGATCGAGACAGATTTTGCCGGACGGCTTCGACAGTTTGTCGGGATTGACCCGGTTCAGCCTGGAGAAGATCCGGAATCTGCTGCGTTTGAAGCGGAGGACTCAGAAGCCGTGGCGGAAGTTGAGAGTGAAATAACGGCATCAGAGTCCAGTAATGAGTCTGCGCAATCCGAGCCGGATGTTGAGCAGGACATTCTGGTGGAGATCTCCGAAGATGAAGTGCAAGCAGAAGCACCTACCGGCTCATCGGAACTGGTCGAGTGAGCGTCGAGCTGCGTGTTGCTGTATTTACGGACGTTCATGGCAATTTGGAAGGTCTGCAAGCTGTACTGGACGACATCGCCACATGCGGACCGTTTGACTCGATTGTCGCTGGTGGCGACTACTGTGTAAAAGGTCCAGACCCGGCTGCCTGTTTTGACATCGTTCAAGAAGCTTCCGACGCGATGTTGATCGGCAATACCGATGACGACCTGATAGCCGTCGACCTTCAAGATCCGGAGTTAACTTCAAAAAAGCGGGCTGCAATCAAGTGGTCGAAAAAACAACTCGGCAAGGACAGATTGGAGAGGATTGCCCGGCTTCCCTTCGATGCGAGCTTCGTTGCACCAGACGGTAGCTCATTGAGAGTTGTGCATGCGAACCCGCATGATCTAACCCGGCACATCTTCCCCGATCTTCCAGACCTTGAACTCAGCGAGCTACTGGAAGATCTCGATTCGGATGTACTGGTGTTCGGGCATCTTCATATGCCGTATCACCGCACCTTCAACGGTGTTCAGTTGTTCGATGTTGCCGCCGCTGGTTTACCTCAGGATGGAGACCGAAGAGCGACCTGGGGAGCGTTCGAGTGGTCAGCCGATTCTGGCTGGCGTGGCGCAATTCGACGAGTGGAATATGACTTTGGGAACACTGTACTGCGCATTATCGAAAGCGGGATGCCACACCGGGTGAGAAGGATTCACGAACTTGTGAGCGCTTCCTATGTCTGAACACTTCGAGCTGGAGGCGAAATACGAGTCCAGCCAGGCCAGCTGCAAACGACTGAGACTCATACTATCGTTGCACGGATTTGCATTGCACCTGGTGAATACCTTTTCCCAGTCAGACACCTATTTTGATACAGCTGGCATGGATCTCAGGAACCAGTCAGCAAGCCTCCGGCGCCGGGTATCCAGCAAACAGATCATTCTGACCTACAAAGGCCCCCGGCAACGAGAAGGCCGGAATACTCACATCGTCAAACGCAGAGAAGAAGAGCAGCGACTTGATGGAACTGAGCTGGAGAACTGGGAACCGGGACACCAGATCGCCGATGAATTGATGCCAGAACCGCTCCGCATTGTCCGAGAAATCGTGGATTTGAACCAGCTCCGTCCCCAGGCTGAGGTCGAAACAGTACGGGAAAACCGGATATTTGTTGCGGCAAATGGCTCCGTGATTGAGATCGCGATCGATCGCTCGACCGGCGTGAGGGTCTCAGATAGCCGAGTCGTTTCAATCAACGAAATCGAAGTTGAGGCGAAAAATGTTGACGAGCAGGTATTCAACAGATTTATAGCGGAACTCGAACGCGAGGTACCAGATTTGTTGCCTGGCGGACCCTCAAAACTGAACAGAACGCTGAACTGAATATTCAGCAGCTCACTGGTTACTTGCTGGCATTTCTCGCCAGCCTTGTCCGGGCGCGTTCCGCGACCGGTGGATCGATCATCTGCCCGTTGACCTCTACCGCGCCATGTCCTTCCCGCACCGCCTGGTCGTAGGTGTTGACGATTTCTCGTAACAGCTGGGCCTCTGATTCGGAGATTTGAAAAGCCTCATGGATGACCGGTAGCTGGGCAGGGTGAATTGCGAACTTGCCATCGAAACCCATTGCTTCAGCCCGCCTGGCATCCTGCCAAAGCACATCGACATCGCGAAACTCCGGGCAGATGGTGTCAAACACCTGCTTTCCGTATGCCCGGGCGGCAATCAGAATCTGAAACCTGGCCTGATCCAGTTCAGTATTGGAGCTGGACTTTCTCATTCCGAGCGCAGTCGCCAGATCTTCCCCGCCGAGAAACAACCCCTGGATCAGTTCATGTTGAGCGAATGATTCGATATGTAGCAGCGAGAGCGGCGTTTCGATTGAGACGATCACGTGCTGACCAGATGTTTTGACCAGATCAAACACCGGCTGGAGATCGGCTACGCGATCAACCTTTGGAACAACAATACCTGCGGCCTGGAAAGGCTCTAGCGCTGCCAGGTCAGCAATCGAAAGAGAAGAGCCGGGTGAATTTATCCGTACATAAGGCGTTCCCGATTCCTTCGGCCAGGTTGCCAGCGTCGACACTACCAGAGCTCTTGCCTCCTGCTTGAGCTTCAACGGAACGCTATCTTCGAGGTCGAATATGATGGCATCAGCCTCCAGGGAGGCTGCTTTGTTGATCATCCGCTGCTGGTGACCGGGAACGAACAGCAACGTGACCGGGGGAGAGGTCACCTGGTTACATTCCCGGCGGTTCGCGTTCGAGAATAATGACGTTGCTCCCGCACTTTGGGCATACAGCAAGGCGTTCAAAACCGCGGGTGAAGAAGCCGCAAGACTCGCACGACCAGCGGGTATAGGCAAATAGTTTGATCAGATCAGTGCGTGAAATGATTCCGATAATCTGACCTTCTCTCACCACGGGAATACGTCGAAACTTTTGCTCAACGAGCAATCTGGCAATTGTTTCGGGGTCTGTTGTCTCGCTTATAGTCACGACGGACTTTGTCATGATCTCCGAAACGAGTTGTCCCGGTTTGGATAAAACGTCGAATTCCGTGACCAATCCAATCAGAATATTCGATTCATCTACGACTGGAAGCCCGGAAATTTCATGGTCAGACATCATTCGGGCTGCGCGTTCTACCGGAGTATTTGCAGCGACTGTGATTGGTTCAGGGGTCATGATATCTCTAGCATAGATTGCAAGTGTGGCGCTCAAATCTCCTGCTTCCTTCCCGATGTGTGAACTGCACTGGCTACCGGACCAATGAATACACTCGCAATTCTATCGCTCCGACGAGCGATCCACGCAATCCTGCGCTAACGCAGTTGATCCTCGAATGCCATTTCCCGGGCGCAGGCGAGCATATCTGGACGCAAATTTCTTGAAGTTTGAGAAACCGTTCGCAGAATTTGATCCAATGGTCTGGGGTCATCGGCATGAATAACGCCAGTGACGTCCAGAAGCCGCCGCCGAAATTCCTGTTCGAGGCTGGATCGTAGTTGTCTGGCGAACTGTTTGTCTCCGCCATGGCCAGCATCTGCGGCAAACTGTTTGACCTCCCGGATTCCGATGGGGAGTTTTGCAGCGGCATTGACCGCCTTCCGATCAGCGCTAATCTGCATAGATGTTTCAGACCAGTTGAACATCAGATCGGCAACCGTGGCAGCAGTGCTGGAGCGGAATGAAATTTCGGCGGCAACTAGCGCGGCTTCCGGTGACAGATCTTCCGGCTCTTCGGCAAGTAGCGGCTGTCGATCTTCTCTCCAGAAGTAAAAGCAGGCACAGGCAGCTCGAAAATAGTAGAGCGCGGAAAGCAGATTGTCTCTCGGCGACACCTCCAGTTTGTCGATCCTGGCGAGTGTGCCGATGAGCGGCGTCATTGGCAAACCACTGAACAATTGTTCCGGATTGGTCGAAATATCCAACAGATCCTCGGGCAGCTGTTTCGGAGGCCGCCCACGATTGCGACGGGTGAGCAGGTAATCGGTCAGCGTAGATCTGGGACAAATGAAGAGCCCACGGACGATCTCTGGCTGGCCGATTTCCAGCTGTTCGATCGCGTCATCGAGCAGCCCTCGTGTTATTCCATCATCTGGAACGGTGATGAGGTTTCTAACCGCATCGGCGCTAACCTGGCTGCGTTTGATCCGGTCGACGGCAAACTTGGCATCGGCGGCTTGAACAACTGGACGTGATCCATTACGGTTTTTAACACCGATGAGTAGAAAATCCGGATTCTCTAGCTGGTGTTTGTTAGCTTCCTTCGAGACCTCGTTAAGGCTGTCCAATCGGAGGACATGAATGAGGGTGTGGGAACCACCGCCTGGAATTGGCCATTCATTCCCGGTGGCGTATTCAACGAAATCGGTACACCGTTTTGCCCACTGCTCCCCGATGAAGTGACTTGCTCCGCCGCGGTCGCTCCACATCATAATTTGCCGGTTGTAGATGGCATGGAGCAGACTGCCGCCAGGCAATTTGCGGCTGTGCAGGTTCACATCGTTGTTGCCGTTTCGCGCCAAACGAGCTAATCCTGGAGTGGTGAGGCAGACCCGATGATTGCATCGGCGTCAATTTCGATCAGCATCTCCGGAGTAGCCAGCGCAGCCACGGTTACCAGTGTGTTCGAAGGTCGAATCGGCTGGAAGACCTCTGCCAACGCCTTCACAATCTCAGGGATATCGTCGTTGCGAACGACATAGCAACGGTAGCGGACGATATCGTCCATGGTTGCCCCGCACTGCTCAAGCGCCCAACGGATCGTTTCTAGCGTCTGTTTGGTCTGGAGGTACGGGTCGCTACCGCCGACGATTTCACCAGCCGCTGTCAGCGCCGTTGTGCCAGAAACAAACACCTGTTCGCCGACTCTGGTAGCTCGGGAGTATCCGGCGGCAATCTCAAATCTGTTTCCTGTGGAAACCCGCTGCCGCGTTTTGTCTATGCTCAACTACTACCTACCCTCTCCAACGAACGTCGCGTTTTTACTCATCTTTGTGGTGATCTGGCTTCGCCAGACGCACCATTGTACCGTGTCAACTCACCTTCCTCGCCAGTAAGTCATTTGTTTATCAACGAGTTGGGACTCCTCATCCAAATTAAAAAAAGTGATTAACCCCCCATTCTCACTTCAGCGATGAATCGGTAGACAGGCGCTCCATAAGGATGATGTCCCAGCGTCTACCTTGAGAGACGTGCGCTTTATGCCGCCTGCCGTACTCGCGAAATCCTGCCTTGAGATAGACATGTTGTGCGGCAACATTGAATTCGTGGCAGTAAAGGTGAATATTGTGCAAATTCAGGCGCTCGAATCCGTAGCTCAACATCAACCTGGTCACCTCGGTGCCAAAGCCTTTCCCACGGGCTGTTGCTTCACCCAGCATGATCGCGAACTCGGCGGTGCCATGTAGGTGGTCAATGTCTTTCAATTCGGTCCAGCCCACAGGTTCGTCCGTCGACTGGTCATAGATCGTGAACCAGGCGACATCGCTTCTCCCGAGGACGTAACTCTCATACCACTGACGAACGCCTTCGATGGTATCTGGCATTTGTCGCGGTTCTCCCTGATCCTGAAGAGTGTCGAAATTGTTCAGCCAATGCTGATACGTCGGAATCTGTGATGCGTTCATTGGACCGAGCATTACCTGCTGTCCACGAATATTGACCACTGGATCTTGCATTTGATACTCCTAAGATGATAACTCCTACATTCGGGAAAGCCCTTGACTAGGAAATCATAGAGTGAGCAAGAAGATGGTTGAGATCGAGGTTTCATTGAGTTGTCATACCAGTAACTGAGCAAACCCGAGTAGGGCTCAAACGATGCGATACCGGGACGTATTGATCAGCCATTCCTCAATGAAGATATAATACTTGACATGAAACGTGTCATCTAATATCATGTTTATTGAGGACTATAAGTATGATTTCCGTAGCAGGAATCATCACAGCACTGGATGTGAGAAAGGAGTTATCATGGTCAATCGCGTGCGAGTTAGTGGATTAGAAGATTTTGCATATCTATTCGATCAGATGGATCGGATGGCACAAGAGATTACCGGAAGCAACTCGGGTTCTCGTGTCTCTACCTTGCCAGTCGATCTCTGTGACAATGGTGACGAGGTGATCATTCGCGCCTTCGTTCCCGGCTTGAGTACGGATCATCTTGACCTGGAAATCGAACAGGGTGTCCTCACGATTACTGGTGAACTACCATCATTCGGTGTTTCAGAACAGCATCAGCAATGGACCTGGTATACACGCGAGCTTCGCTCTGGCACATTCCGGCGGAGCATCAGCCTCCCATTCAAGGTTGAACCGGACAAGATCAAAGCCCAGATCGACAATGGTGTATTGTGGGTGAAGTTGCCTAAAGCTCCTGAAGCCCGGCCATACCGTATATCAGTCTCTCAATCTAATCAGACAGTTCACGAGTTATCAGCCACAAACTGATTCAGCGGATTCAACGTTAAACTGAATCGATCAGTAGAACTGCAGCCGAAAGAACCCTGGTCCGAACCAGGGTTCTTTCTCTGTCTGGCTAAACTACGTGCGACTTGAGGGATTGGACCTCACCTGGGAAGTCAGTGTTGGACCTGTGGCGGAAACAGTGCTTGACTACTGGGAGGCGGATTTGATCGCGATCTCCAACCAAGGGCAGGCTCGTGCAAAACGAATTGGTTTAGGGCCAACTGGCGACCAACTGCCTTCCGAGGCTGCCGTTCTTATCATGATTGTTGGTCCTTCGGTCGAGTAGGTGAGGGTAACGACTAACGTTTTCAATGCAGCAGCCACAATCAGCCTGGAACGCCCACTTAGACCAACTTTACAAAGTAGTGAGGGTAACTGATACTGGAGACACCGAAAGG
>CAZNYB010000024.1:0-15599 GCA_964577155.1 uncultured Thermomicrobiales bacterium
ATCGTCAACAGGATCACCACAGTGGATTGCGCGTATCTGGACAGTGAGCTGCTGACTCGCGTTCAGGAAAAAGATGAGGACGCCCTGACCGAACTGTACCGGAGGTTCGGCGGACTCATCTTCACTGTGGCTCTGCGTGTGGTTGGCGACAAAGCACTGGCGGAAGAAATTATGCAGGATACCTTTCTACGCTGCTGGACACGCGCAGAGACGTTCGACCCAGGCCGGGCTAGCGTCGGTCCCTGGTTGGCTGGCATAGCCCGGAACCGCTCGATTGACCTCCTTCGCAGCGGACAGCACCAGGCCCGGTTACGGGAACGAGTTCCTCTCGACCCTGGGAGATTTCCAAGATTTTCAACGGAGATCGATCAGGTGCTAGCCCGGAAAGATGTCGGGCAGGCCCTTGAACAGCTGTCACCCGGTCAGCGTCAGGTTATCGAGATGGCCTATTACGGCGGGCTGACCCAGCAAGAAATCGCGCGGCTGCTTGGCGTGCCGCTGGGAACGATCAAGTCACGGACACGACTCGCCATGAACCAGCTTCGAGACGCACTCCAGTCCTACATGACAAGCGCCACGGAAACCGGTGAAAGCTCATGAGCGAGATGTCCTTAGATCATCAGGAGTTCCAGGAGGAACTGGCGATCTATGCCCTTGGTTCGCTCGATGCCGCTGATCGCCGCCGGATTGAAGCGCACCTGGGTGAATGTGCCGATTGCCGAGAGTTGTTGCGTGAGTATCAGGTGGTTGCGTCGCTGCTGCCGTTTGGACTCGAACAGTCCGAACCGCCTGCAGGCGCGGAAGCACGCTTGCAGGAACAGGCGCGACGACCCGGACGCTGGCGATTGCGGCGCTGGCTAACGAACAACCAGGTGAACGTTCCTCGCTATCAGGGGCTGGCGGCGGCAATCCTGCTGTTGCTAATCGCTGTGTTGGTGGTCTGGAATCTCTCTTTGCAATTTGGCGACGACCATCCACCGGATGGAACGGTTCCCGTTTCAGTCGTTGCGCCACTTGCCGGTTCGGAGTTTGCGCCGCTGGCCACCGGGCATCTGGTCCTCGACCTCGAAGACGGCACGAGTGTCCTGATCGTCAGCGGACTCCCCGAGCTCGACGCCGAACACGCCTACCAGCTCTGGTTTGTCCGGTCGGAGGCACAGGAACGGGTTAGCGGCGGTGTGTTTGAGGTGAATCCTGCCGGCGCTGGAGTCCTGGCAGTCGTTGTGCCGGAGGAAGTCACACAGTATGACCTGATCGGGGTCACAGAGGAGCCGGCTGGCGGGAGTCCCGGTCCGACCGGTCGGAATGTATTGCGCGGCGAACTCCAGCCGCCTGCGGATCTCGGGTTGCGTCTACAGGACTAGCGGAAGGGGTTCCAGCGAACGCGATAGTTCCCATGTCGACACATGCACTCTGAACGTTAAAGGAGGGATTCACATATGCGTGGAACGAAGAGAACCGGTGTTGTGCTTATTGCCGCGGCGTTGCTCGCGCTGCTGGCATTGCCAGCTATGGCACAGGTCGTGCCAGATTCGGGACCGTTTTACAACACCTGGGCCAGGACTGATAAGCCGGTTGCTGATGGAGCTGTCAGCCGGACCTGGATGTGGGGGCCGAAGAACAACACTGACATCATCATGGAGGAGTACCAGGAAGCGCCGGGCGGTATGCGTGAGGTCCAGTACTTCGACAAAGCCCGGATGGAAGACAATAGCTGGCGGACGATGAACGAGCCCTGGAATGTCACCAACGGTCTGCTGGTTGTCGAGCTAACCAGCGGTGAGATGCAGGTTGGCGACAACACGTTTGTCGATCGCTATATCCCGGAAATCAACGTCGCTGGCGACCTGGATTACGATGAAGCGCCGACCTACCTGACCTTCTCGATGCTGCTGGACGAACCACCTTTCGACGAAGGCGCTGAACTGATCTGGGCGATCGACCGCGACGGCAATATCACGGTGACCGATCCGCCGACCGATGAAGCGATTACGGCTGGACCGCTGCGGGAGGAAACCAATCATCGGACAGCGTCGGTCTTCTGGGAGTTCATGAACTCGTCCGGCCCGGTCTATGAGAATGGCGAGATCGTCGATGAACCGTTGTTCGAGAATCCCTACTACGCGACCGGCTTTCCGATTAGCGAAGCCTACTGGTCGCAAGTAGCGGTGAATGGCGAAGTGAAATGGGTGCTGACCCAGGCCTTCGAGCGCCGGGTGCTGACCTATACACCTGACAACCAGCCTGGCTGGCAAACCGAGGCTGGCAATGTCGGCTTGCAATACTATGTCTGGCGGTATGGCGAACCTCCGTTTGGCGACTATTACATCGCCGAACTGAGCGGTGACAACGAGGTGCCACCGATCGAATCTGAATCGCTCGGCTGGGCTGCGTTCTGGGTTGAAGAAGGTGGAGACACCATCGGCTATCAGCTCTCCGGCGCAAACGTAACCGACGCCACTGCTGCCCACATCCACTGGGGACCGGCTGACGATACGGGTCCGGTGGTGGTTCCGTTGTTCAGCGCGACTGAAGACGACCCGACGACCTGGAACGGACTGATGGCTTCCGGAGTCATCTCAGCCGAGGATCTTGTCGGACCGCTCGAAGGGATGAGCATCTACGACCTGCTTATCGGCATGTCGACTGGCCAGACCTACGTGAATGTTCACACCGAAGCGAACCCATCCGGAGAAGTGCGCGGCCAGATCGGCGAGATAGAAGGCGGGATCTACTACACCCAGCCGAATGGGATCGAGGAACCGGAAGCGGTTGAGACCGATGCCACCGGCTACTCACTCTTCTGGTCCGAAGACGGCGTCAACGATCTTCAGTATGTCAACATCGTCGACAATCTGGTTGGCGTTACCGCTGCACACATCCATCAGGGGGTGCCGGGAGACAGTGGTCCGGTCGTTGTTCCGTTGTTCGCGTCAGAAGAACCGGTTGATGTCAGCGGCGTTCTGTCCGCAGGTGTCATCACAGCCGGGGACCTCGTCGGTCCCCTTGAGGGCATGGATCTCACCGCGCTTTTCGCGGAGATGATGACCGGCAATACTTACGTCAATATCCATACCGACACGAACCCATCCGGCGAGCTGCGCGGCCAGATTATGATGGCGGGCATGCCGCTCGTTTTCATCGCCGATCTGAGTGGCGACAATGAGACGACGCCGGTGGAGACCGGCGCATCAGGCTGGGGCATCTTCTGGGTGCAGGATGCAGGCGCATCACTGGGCTTCCACCTGGTTGGCGTAGAGGTCACCGATGCTACCGCAGCCCATATCCACCTGGGAACCGCGGATGAGGATGGCGACGTCGTTGTGCCCCTGTTCGCGGCAAGCGAAGATGATCCAACAACCTGGAACGGGCTGATGAACGAAGGCGTGATAACAGCAGATGATCTGGTCGGCCCGTTAGAAGGCATGACGGTTCAAGATCTGGTGGCCAACATGATGGCCGCGCGGACCTACGTGAATGTCCATACCGATGCCAATCCGCCAGGTGAAATCCGCGGTCAGAATGCCCTCCTCTTCGGTAAGGCGTTCTATGCCTTGCCGGTAGGCGGCAACGAGACCACTCCAGTCGAAACGACCGCCACCGGCTACGCCTTCTTCTGGTCCGAGTACGGTCTGGAAGGACTCAACTACGAACTCATCGTCGATCAAATAGAGAATGCCACCGCGGCGCACATCCACCAGGGACCGGCTGGCGCTAACGGTCCGGTCGTTGCTCCGCTATTCCAGACCGACGTCCCAGTCGACCTTAGCGGGATTCTTGCCGAGGGAACGATTCTGGATGACGACCTTGTCGGACCGCTTGCTGGTGAAACGGTCGATGATCTATTGATGGTGATGATGACAGGAGACACATACACCAATATCCATACCGAGCAGAATCCGGCCGGGGAAATTCGCGACCAGAACATGATGTTCGGTCAATAGCGACCCATCAGCCGGCTGCTATATCCCACCACCCCCGGGAAGGCAACTTCCTGGGGGTACATCTATTTGATTCATCATGCCGTATCTTAGAGGTCGGGGCACTGTGGATATTGGAATTTGATCAGTTAGAATAATGCAGTTCAGCTTAAGTGTTTTGCTGGTGAAGGGTTGGATATGCCGGGATACGAGGAACAACGGAGATTAACCAGACGCAGATTTCTTGGCCTGAGCGCGGCGATCGCCGGAACAGTCGGGTTGTCTTATTTCACTTTGTCCTGCGGTTCTGAAAGCGGTTCATCCGGTAGCGAGGCTACCAACACTCCAGCGGATGATCCTGAAGATTCACGGCGTGGTGGCGATCTGCAGGTTGCGTTGACCGGCGAGCCGCCAAATCTGGATATCCACCAGACAACAGACTCCATCGTGCTGCTGGTCTGCAGCCACATGTACGAGACGCTCTTTACCTGGGATGCCGATTATCATCCGGTGCCACTGCTTGCCGCGTCGCACGAGGTGCTTGACGACGGTCTCCGAAACCGCGTTGTCCTCCGGGAAGATGTCATGTTCCACAACGGTGAGCAACTCGTTGCGGCGGACGTGATCGCCTCGGTTGAGCGCTGGTCGGCTATCTCCGGGCTTGGCGAAGATCTGATGGAGTTTGTGGAATCTGTTGACCCGGTCGATGACGTAACGATCGACTTCGTCATGAGTGAACCCTACGGCGCGTTTCGCACCGCGCTTTCCCGTCAGCTTCAGGGATGCACCATCTATCCGGCTTCGGTGCTCGCGGAATCAACCGAGACGGATCTGGCGGAATATGTCGGTACCGGACCGTACCGGTTTGTCGAGTGGTTGCCGGATCGCCATGTGCGCCTGGAACGCTTCGACGACTATCAGTCGAATTCCGAGATTCCGGACGGGTATAGCGGCTCCAAAGCAGCTTATTTTGACACCATCGATTTCGTCCCGGTTCAAAATGAAGCGTCCCGGCTGGCCGGCATGCAGGCGGAAGACTACCACTATGTCGAGTCGATCAGTTCGGACCAGGTTCCGGTGCTCAGCTCTACCGAACATCTGAGCGTTGATACACTGCCAGCCGATGCCTGGCTCAATATCGTCCTCAACCTGCGTTCACCGGTGCTGTCAGACTTGCGCGTTCGCCGGGCCATTCAGGTGGCGCTTGACCACCAGCAGATCATGCTGGCCGCTGTTGGCGAGGGGTACTATGAATTGACGCCTGAGCTCGTGCCAGGCGCGCCGGCCTGGTACTCCGAGGCAGGCATCGAATACTTCAACCAGAATGACCCGGAGGAAGCCCGGCGGCTACTGGACGAAGCCGGGTATGACGGGACCCCAATACGGATGATGGTGACCCAGGAGATACAGCCGGAATACAACGCGACGGTGACGATGAAACAACAGCTGGAAGCGGTCGGATTTGAAGTCGACCTCCAGGTCTATGACGGCGCAACGCTCAGCGACCGTCGCAACGACGATGCGGTCTGGGAATCCTATACCGCTTCGGCAAGCTTCCGGCCAGACCCGGTCATGCGCAACCTCACCAGTTCGGCGACTGGCTGGTGGGAGAACCCCGAAAAAGATGAACTGTTCGCCGAGTTGCAGGCTGAACCGGATCAGGAAAAACGGTTTGAGATCTGGGAGCAGATCCAGTTCATGTTCTACGAGGATGTTCCGCGTCTGAAAATCGGCAATATGCGGCGGGTGCTGGCCCGGGCAGCGGCGCTGCAGGATATCGGGCCAACTGAGATGCAGCCGGAGTTTTCAAATGCCTGGCTGGAGAGCTAGCGACTGGCAATGACCGGTGTGTCGATAATGAATCAAAACTCTCAGCTGCCGGTTAATTCATGACTTAACCTTCGACAAACGTTCAGCACTGACCGGTCTCTGGCATGGGAGGCGGCGATGAAGGTACGGCGTCTATAGATACCGACATGTGCGACGCCGCTCATCCTCGTTCTTTCATACAGTCAATGAAACAGTCAATTGATCATTGTCAGACTGATAGCAGTTGACTGTCTCGATTTGGTTGTTGCCATAAGGTACTGTTCGCCTTATCATGTTGCAAGCGATTGCACCTGTCAACAACAGAATACGGAGGTGGCACATGGCCATCATTGTCCATATCGTCTATCCCGGGATGACTGCTGATCAGTACGATAGTGTGCGGGCTGAGACTGGCTGGCTGGAGGAAGCGCCGACCGGCGGTCTGTCCCATGTTACCTGGTGGGAGGGCGACAACTGCCACATTATCGATGCCTGGGAGAGCGAGGAAGCCGTCAACGCCTTTGTTGAGAACCGGCTAGGGCCGTCAATGGCGGCTGTCGGTGTCGACATCCAACCAGAACTCACCTTTCACCCGGCTCATGAAGTCTATACGCCGGTAGCTGTCACCCGGGTTTGACCGGATAGCCTGTCTTGTCACAGCAGTAGGGGCGATCCTTGTGTTCGCCCGAATAATGCACAATAGCGATATCAGGGCAAACACAAGGTTCGCCCCTGCCAGGCACATTTAGTTTTTCAGGGTTCTCAGATCTCTTCGTTCAAAATGTGCGTTAGCTGACGAGAAGGTGTTGTTCTCACACTCCATATCAGATTGTGTTGCAAAAACAACACCAGACTTTGCTTTGTGAGCGTACTTCAGTAATTTTGAGAATCGCGCTACTGTGCCGGAACGAGCCGGTAGACCCGGCCGGTCTCTCCGCGCAAGCCGAGACGGTCGGAGGTGAGGATGTAGAGTTCGCCCTGATTGTCCTGGCCAAAGCCGAGCAGGTAGTGGCCGAGCATGCCGCCCGGATCAACTCCTGCTGGTAGCTGGTGCAGTGCCCACCTGGCATCGTTGCCGGTTGGTCGCCTGGCGAAAAAGAGCTGGCCGCCCGGCTCGCCCCAGTCCTGACTCCAGGAGCCGAAGATGTAGTGTCCGTAGAGGTCGACGATACTGGATCCCCGGTAGACAAACCCGCCGATGACAGCCCGGCCCAGCCCGCCGCCGGGAGTTCCGCTGTTTGGAAATTCAATCACCGGGTCAATCAGCGCGTAGCCGTCCGGGTCGCGTTCGGGGCAGAGTGACGGCGGGCCAGTAGTATTGCCGTCGGCGAAAAAGCATTGTGACCCTTCCCGGACGTTCCAGCCATAGTTCCCGCCGGGGTGGACGATGTCAATCTCCTCCCAGCGGTCCTGCCCGACATCGCCAGCGAACAACCGCTGATCCTCCTGCAGGTCGAACGAGAGACGGTAGGGGTTGCGGAAGCCATAGGCGTAGATCTCGTCGAGACCTGGCCGTCCGATGAAAGGGTTGTCGTTTGGTATGCCATAAGGATCGCCGGAGTCGACATTAATTCGAAGGATGCTGCCAAGCAGGTTGGTTGTGATATCCTGGCCGTTCCCACCACTGTTGACGTCATACCAGTCGTCAACATGACCAGGGCCAACGTCAGCTCCATGGCCGCCGTCACCAAGCCCGATGTAGAGATAGCCGTCGGGACCGAAGACCATGGTCCCGCCATTGTGCGCCCAGTGTGGTTGATCGACCTGAAGGAGGATCCGTTCCGAATCCATGTCTGCTTCCATCGGGTTGCCTTCAGCCACCTGGAATTCCGAGATGCGCGCAGTGTGATCCCATCCCTCAGGCGCGCCGGCTCGCAGCGGAGCGCTGTAGTGCAGGTAGAAGAGCCCGTTGCTGGCGAAGCTCGGGTGAAACGCCAGTCCGAGCAACCCCCGCTCTTCATACCCGGCGTTGAGCAGCACCATCCGGCTGGAGATATTGACGAATGGCTGACCGATCAGATCTCCCCCGGCTGTCAGGATCCAGATGACGCCGGTCTGATCGACGATAAAGAGCCGTCCAGTTTCATCAGGCGCTGGAACTATCGCCACCGGTGCAATCAATCCTTCCGCTACCAGCTCCAGGTTTATCTTCGGCGCTGGTTCGTCAGTGAACAGTTCCGCGCCAAGCCGCCCGAGCAGCACTTGCGACTCTGGCGCGTTGTCCGGGTGGAACTCCATCCTGGCTCGTTCGAACCACTGGGTGATCACCGTGTCGTAGCTGGAGTTGGTCTCAAGCTGCGGTTCGGAGATCGGGTAGCCGAATAACGCCAGTGATTCCCGGTAGGAGATACCGGGGTCGCCGAGATCCAGTCCATGGCTTTCCCAGTATCCGAAAAACGGGCTCCCTATCGCATGTCCAGTCTCGGGAACGTAGTACTCCGCCTGCGGGTCAGCGGCCGGGAACGTTCTCCAGTCACGTCCTTGCCGCGTCAGCGCTTCAACACCAACCTGCCCGAGGAGGACTTCGTAGCCGGTCCCGGCATTGTCCGGGTGATGCTCCAGGCGCTGGCGTTCGAAGAACTGAGTGGTAACCGGCTGACCCGACTCCGCCGGGAGTGTCTTGAAACGGTCACTGATTGGGAATCCGATGACCGCAGTCCCGCCATTCGATTCCCAGAACTCATGAAACGGTTCGCAGAGATAGCGTCCGGTCAAGTCGATGAACTGACAGGAATCTGTCTGGTTCTGTTGCGCGACAGCCGGTGGAACGATTGATGTCAGCATCGCCATGATCAGACCGGTCACAATAGCGACCGTCAGCAGTCTGTGATGGATTGTTGCTTGCGGTGACATACCCCGCGTCCTGCCGGTGTTTCTGAACCTGGTTCCACTGGTGTAGGGTGGCAATGTAGGTCCCACTCGATGTTGCCCGGTGTCCCTGTTCGCAGAGTCGGCGATGACGGCTGCGGCTGCTGGCTCTATGATAGGGAAGCTGTACGTTTTCGTACTATACCGTCTATAGCGTCGCACGATGCGGGTTGCCGGGTTAGCATCCGGGCGATTGCCGGATCAAATGCACTGAACTGGAGCTGGAGCTTCTCGATGACTATCACCAGTGTCTCTGAATACATCTCGACCCGTCAGGTTGGCGAAGCAACCATCAGCGTGATCTCGATGATGGCCTGCGCTATCGATATGGAGTACGGCGTGCCCCTGGCAGCGTTGCAGGCGATCGCGCCAGACACGAATGATCGGGGAGAGATGCCGGGCGGTATGAACGCAGTACACATCAAGACAGGTGAATACTCTATTCTCATCGACCCCGGCTTTGACGAACCTGATTCGGCAACGACCGCCAGGATCCTGGAGGCGTTTCCTGACTGGCAACCGACCGCCGGGCTGGTGAACGGGTTAGCTGAAATAGGCGTGCAGCCCGAGACCGTGACCCATGTGCTGCTGACGCACGCCCACTTCGACCACACACTGGGGCTGGTCAGCGGCCACGACTCCGGTGATCTTCAGCCCCGGTTCCCGAATGCCCGGCACTACGTCGGCGCTGCCGAGCCGATTGTATTCAAGGATCATGAGGAGCTGGTTATTGATCCGGACTGGCATATCTTCCGGCAGATGACCGCGTTTTGCCACGGCGAACTCCAGGTGATCAACAAAGCCGGGCTGCTTGAGTTCGTTGAAGGCGTCTACGAAGTGATCCCCGGTCTGACGATGATTCCCACACCAGGGGAGAGCGCCGGGCACTATGCGGTTCGGCTGGATACCGGGGAGGAGACCTTCTGGTTCCTTGGCGATCTGGTGCACCATGGCTGTGAGTTTGAACGGACCGAGTGGGTGATGGGCGGCAATCGGGATCTGGAGGCGATGGCCGCATCTCGCGAGCAAATCATGCCGGATCTGGCTCAGGACAATGTCACGGCTGTCTTTGCCCACGGGTTGTTCCCCGGCTGGGGCCGGCTCGTCAGAGATGGAGACGGTTATCAGTGGCAGTATCTTGGAGAAGGGTAATCGCGTTCTATGCCGGAGTTCATTCCCGGGCTGGAACTGAGTGAGCGGTTCTACGCCGAAGCGGTGAAGCCGATCCTCGACCTGCATTACCCGGCGCTGACCTACGACGCGGCGCTGGTCGGAACCGGCTCCGAGGTACAAGGGTACGATGATCGCACATCAACCGACCACAGCTGGGGGCCAAGACTGGTGCTCTTCCTGTCCGAAGAGGAACAGCCAGCGTTTGCTGACCGGTTGATCGGAACATTGCGGCAGGAATTGCCGACCGAATTTCTCGGCTGGTCGACGAACTTCCGCGATCTACCGGAAGAGCCGAATACCTGTATGCTGGATCCGGTTGCATCCGGGCCGATCAATCACGAGATTGTGATCCGCACCGTCAACAGCTTCGTCAATGCCCGGCTTGGTCCCGATGTCTACCCGGATGTCGATCTACTGGACTGGCTGGTCTTCTCGGAGCAGTCGCTGCGCGAGGTCACCGGCGGGCGCATTTTCCACAACGGTCTTGGCGAACTCGCCCGGGCACAGCAAGCGTTGAGCTACTACCCGGACGATATCTGGCTGTACCTGATGGCCAGTCAGTGGCGGCGTATTTCGGAGCTTGAACCGTTCGTTGGCCGGACCGGAGTGCGGGACGATGATCTCGGCTCTCGGCTGATCGCTGCGACACTCTCTCGCGATCTCATGCAGCTCGGCTTTCTAATCGAACGGATCTACGCGCCGTACCCGAAGTGGTTTGGCACTGCCTTCAAACAGCTGGACTGTGCTGCCCTGTTGTTGCCGGTGTTGGAGGAAGCCACCGGGGCAGCCAGCTGGCGCGACCGTGAGGCAAGTCTTTGCGAAGCCTATGAGATTGTCGCCACCATGCACAACAGGCTCGGCATCACACCAACGCTCTCCAGTGATGTGCGAGGATTTCACCTTCGTGAATTCCAGGTGATAGACGGGGAGAGGTTTGCCGTGGCGATCCGGCAACAGATCCGCGATGAGCGGGTTCGCAACTTGCCTGAAGATGTCGGTTCAGTCGATCAGTTCGTTGACTCGGTGGTTGTTCGGTCTGAAGCAACGCTGCGGTCCCGATTGCGCGGAGTCTATGATTCCCGCTGAAACCAGGCTCTTCCTATTCCGATATCAACGGCGAATGCAATGATAGCCGTGCCGCCAATCAGCCCGGCCAGCGTGCCAGCGAGATCGCCGACCGACGCTGTGGCTGTACCGGTTAGCTCAGGTATGAGCCGTAAGACAACGGCGATGTTCGCGAGTAGCAATGTCGCCCAGGCGAGTTTCAGGCTCCGGAACTTCTTTTTCGCAAAGCCCGGGAGTAAGTGTGTGCCGACTCCCAGAATCAGCACGGTTACAAACCCGGCTCCGAGCGCATGAAACTCGGCGTCTTCCGGGGCGGTCCAGATACCGGAGACGTAATTGCTGATCGCTGAAAGCGCCAGTATCCCTGCCACAACAGCCAGCCAGAGGTACGCCGCAAGAATATGGAGTTGAATCGGGTCGGTAAGCGGCTGAACCTGCCTGCGCGGGAGCGGCCGTCGAGAATCAAAGATGCGGATTGCGACGATCATCGTCAGCAATGCAGTAGCCTGCAACAGTTTACCGGTCGCGAGGAGAGCTGGCGCTTCCCGTTCGGTCCCCCAGATTCGAAAGAGCAAGCCAAGTTCCAGTCCCATCAGTGCGACGGTAAGGGGAGCAATACGAGCCGGATAGGTCTGGATATAGAGCGGGAAGAGCCGGATTGACATCCCGAATGCGATCGGAACCAGCAAGCCGTAGAAGCCCAGCAGTATCGTTGCCGTAGCCCAGCTGGTCACGATGGTCCTGGAATCGCGGCCGGCGGAGACAACACCCGCCATATTCGCAAGGTTTGCCAGTAGATAGGCGATGCCAGCAACGAATAGAAACGGCATTGTTTGCCGGATTCCTTTAGACCTCTGTTTAGGTGTCGGCTGCGCCAGGCAGAGAACGACGGAACAGACTGCGACCAGCGCTCCGATAAACTCGAGCACGCCGGACAGGGCAAATCCAGCCCGGGTGAATCCAGCCGGATCTGAAGCCGCCAGTGGCTGAGAGATGGTTCTCAGGAGCAGTCCGGACGTCAGGAGGGCCAGCGCAACCATCGCGAGCCGGTCGTTCACCGGCGGCGCCCCGCGGAGTCTGGGCAGAAAATGCATGCCGACACCCAGAACGATCATGCTCGCCCAGCCAAACAGTTGGAGATGACCGTGTGTTTGTCCGGCGGCTACTTCCCAGAGCAGTCGCTCATCATCGGTGAGACGACGTAAAAAGAGCAGCGCCCCAAGCAGGAATCCGGGTAGCAATGCAAAGATGAGTCCGGCGGAGACGAACGATACCCAGATCTTCAGACGCTACATACTCCCAAACAGTCAACCTTGTATGGCGTTACTCACCGGTACGCGTCTCCTGTTGCCGGACATTGCCCGGTTTCATGAGGTCAGCTGGCAATTCATTGAGTAGCGCGGGCGAGACATTGAACCGGCTACAGATCTTCCGGAGTTCATCGAGCGAGAGTCCGTCGGCCGGACGGCCAGCGATCAGGTCGCGGACTTCATAGGCGGCGGCGGTTTCAGCGTAGTCGATCAGATCAGCTGCTTCAACCGGTCCGTCGTACGAACGGGAGATAACTCCATGTTTGGCCCAGATAGCGACCGGACACCGATGCATGATGTCCCGCGTGCGTTCTCCGAGTTCGGGTGTTCCAGGAGTGACAAACTCCACGAATCGCAGTCCGGTAGGCAGCATCACTATGGTCTCGGGCTGCCAGCGCATGATTTGCCGGTTAAACCGCTTGCGGTCCCGGTACTCGGGAATGTGGGTCAGATAGGTGAGGTTCGGTGGCTGAGCGTGGACGATAGCGTGCGATCGTGCAACACCGGCCAGCATCGTCTCGTGGAGCAGCAGGTGAGAATCAAATTCGCTGGTTGGCATGACCTTGTGCTGCTTGGAGCGATGTAGCCAGGCAGTGCCGTCCGGCTCGAATTCTATGGCACAGAGTGTCGAATCCGGATGGTCGCGGACATCCCGGAGTCTTCGCCCTGTACCGGTCACCAGCAAGGTTCCAGCAGGAAGGCTGATGCCAGCTGGCACGGTATACGGGCTATCTCGTGGGAATCGACCGAGGCAGAACCCGCGCAAGCCAGGGGTGTCGTCCGGTAGAAAGAGTGAAATGTTGCCGGCCGCGCCTTCGGCGGCTCCGAGCCGGGAGAGTTCCTGGCCAGCTAGCCCGATCTCATCAATCCAGCGGTCAACTGCTAGCATCATCTGTTCCTGTCTGTCAGCGGCAATGATCTTCAGCACAGTTCAGGATACAAGAATGCTAACCACACCGCGACTGTTTGGCCATGAATTCCCTACAATGTCGCGAAGATGGTTCGATAAAGCTGAGGATTCTATAAAGAGGAAGGAGTGCCACCATGAATGCACGCAACTGGCTGGAGCGACGGCTCCGTGAGGATAGTGATGAGTTCATTGACCTGGTACAGCAGATGGTGCGGATTCCTAGCGAGACTCCGCCGGGCGATACGACCGACATTGCAGCCTTTGTCGGGGACTACCTGGATCAGAGCAACGCTCCGTATGAGGTGGTGGACCCTGAGCCGACTATGCCGAACATCGTTGGCACGATTGAGGGCAACGATCCGGGGAAACACCTGGTGCTCAACGGCCACCTGGACGTGTTCCCGGCTGGCGATCCGGCTGCCTGGATAGACGATCCCTACTCTGCCATCATCCGCGACGGCAAACTATACGGGCGTGGTGTCAGCGATATGAAAGCCGGCACGGCGGCTTCGATACTCACCTACTGCTACCTGAACCAGGTTCGGGAACACTGGCAGGGCAAACTCACCCTGACGGCTGTCTCAGATGAGGAGTCATTCGGCCCCTACGGCAGCCGGTATCTGATCGAACACCGGCCTGATGTTCGCGGCGATGCCTTGCTCAATGCCGAACCGAGCACCCCTTACAGTTACCGGTTCGCGGAGAAAGGACCTTGCTGGCTGGAGCTACTGGTTGAAACAGCTGGCGGGCACGGCGGCTACCCGCAGGTTAGCCCGAACGCGGTCAAGATTACCGCCGATATCATTCGCGAGGTAGAGGGCTTTTCCGAGATACGGATTCAGGCGTCGCCGGAAATCGTCGCAACCATAGAGGACAACCGGGACTTGCTGGCCCGTATGTTTGGCGAAGGGACAGCAGACGTCCTCAGCCGGGTCACCGTCAATATCGGCCTGATTGAGGGCGGCGACAAGGTCAACATGATCGCCCGAGAATGCCGGACCGAGTTCGATTTCCGGACGCCGGTCGGTGTGCCGACGGATCTGGTGATCGAGCGTTTTGCCGAAGTGGTCAGTCGCTACCCTGACGCTTCCTATCGTGTTATCAACCGTTCGGAACCGAACCACTGTGATCCCAACACAGAACTTGCCCGGATCATCCAGGACAATGCCGAAACAGTGCGAGGGATTCGCCCGCGGCCGGTGATTAGCATGGGCGGGACGGACGCCCGGCTCTGGCGCTACGAAGGGATCCCGGCTTATGTCTACGGGCCGACGCCATACAATATGGGCGCGCCGGATGAATATGTCACGCTTGATGATCTGCTCGGCACGGTCCAGGTCCATGTATTGACCGCATTTGACTACCTGAGCCAGTGAGCGTTGCTAGCGCCGGAACGTTAATGGACTCGTCCCCGGCGTAGGGGAAATGCGCCGGGGACGATGAGGAGAGGAGTGGAATCTGTCAGTCTGGTCAGCCTGCAATGCTAGCTGCTCAAATGAAGTCCTGTGCGTAGAGGAGGATTTTTGCGGCTGCCATCCGACTCCCTGTATGCCTCGCTATCTATAACACGTTCCAGTCAGCTGCTATTCCCAATTGTCAACGGTGTAATTGGCTTGTCCTCGATCATTGTGCATTGCAGGATAAAGATGAAACACATTTTGGTAAACTAAGGCAGTTTGGCTGTATAACGGCCGGGGCAGCCAGCTGCCCTTTCAAGCCCGGCAGGTAGAAGTAAGGGTTTTCTGTTGAACATCTATGTAGGCAACTTGAATTTTGCCACGACTGAAGAAGCCGTTCGCGCGGCGTTTGAGCAGTATGGCGAAGTCAAGTCTGCGCGCGTCATAATCGATCGGGAAACCGGACGCTCTCGCGGATTCGGTTTCGTTGAAATGGACAACGATCAAGAAGCGCAGGCCGCCATGGCAGCGCTGAATGGCACTGACCTTGACGGTCGTACTCTCAACGTTAACGAAGCGCGTCCGCGTGAACCGCGACCGCGACGTGACACCTGGTAGAGATCATTCACGGCAACCGGTAACGGCCACCCACAAATGACGAAACCAAACCCTGAGGATGTGAGTCCTCAGGGTACTTTCTTTCTGGTTTCTCGTCTGATTCGAATCCCGGATTTACCAGTTTCGATTGTCGTCGTGCTGCCGGTCACCTGTTCCGCGCGCCCTGCAGACGAAGTCAGCCTCTACGCACCCTGACAAGATCGGCGAGAATCAGCAATATCCCGCCGGCTGAGACGAAGAACCCGGATAACCCCGCCCACGGGAAGAGCCCGCCTCCACCGATTGCCAGGAAGAGCTGGCCGCCAATCAGCAACCACCAGCCCAACATCCCAGCCCAGCGGCGCTGCCGCCCGTAGGCATAGCCAATCAGCGGCACGAAAACCAGGAAGTAGAAACCGGCAGCAATTATCTGGCCAGTGCTGCCGGTCACCAGGGAGGGTTAGAGAAAGATTCCTGTGCGTTCACCGGCAATGATCAACTCGAACCGGGCCGCCTGCTGCGTATCAACACTGGAGCTCGGGGTGTCGGT
>CAZNYB010000024.1:15699-43102 GCA_964577155.1 uncultured Thermomicrobiales bacterium
GTGTCGGTCGGCGCAGCTTCAGGCGTAGCCGTCGGCTCTTCCGGAGCGCGGGTTGGCTCTCCCTCAGTACTGGTTGGTTCTCCGGCCGGGGTGGTTGGCGAGCCACCGCTGTTATTGTCATCGTCCCGAACGGCAAGGTAGATTGCGACGATCACAACGATGACGACGATGCCGCCAATGATGATCGTTCCAGCAGATGACCCACCGCTCTTGCCGTCGACGGTCACCGTTTGAGTTGTGGTCGGTGGCGGCGGGGGAGGTGGCGCTGCCGGAGGAGCTTCTTCCGGTAGAGAGTGTTGAATCATCGTCTCCAAATGGCCTGCATCGTCGAGAGTTGCGCCGACGATGCGGACGCTGCCGCCCCGGATCAGATTGATCGTGACTTCCTGACCATACCGCTGGACACCCTGGATATTGTTCATATCGTAGGTGGCGGTGACCTGTCCCTGGGCATTCGAGATCTCGACAAGGTAATTTGTCGCCCGGTAGGTTCCCCCGTCTTCCAGGCGTCCGGTGATCTGTTCAGAACTCATCTATAGCCCATCTCCTTTGGCGTATCTTGCATTCCGTCTTGCAACCTAACAGATGACCTGCCATTCTGCACTTCGTAGTAGAAGTATCTCAGAGATTACCAGAAGCTGGCAGGTTATATCTTGCCCTGACCGTATCCAGCAGGTTACGCTCTTTCAGGTAGCCCGCCACGATTTAGCGGTGGATATCAGGTAGCCGTGACGCGCATTCGTGAAAGGAAGGGATTGGTGAGTGAATTGGTGGTCATCGGCTTTGACGATATGTACAAAGCTGATGAGGCACTGGCAACCTTTGGACGCATGGAGAAGTCCTATGTGATTGATCTGGATGACGCTGCGATCGTCGTTCGAAAGCCAGACGGGAAAGTGCAACTCAAACAATCCCAGGATCTGGTTAGCAGCGGCGCGGCGACTGGCGGCGTCTGGGGCGGTTTCTGGGGGCTGCTCATTGGCCTTCTCTTTCTCGCGCCGATTGCCGGGCTTCTTGTTGGAGCGGCGGCTGGCGCAATAGGCGGAGCGCTGGGCGGCAAGTACACTGATATTGGCATCGATGATGAGTTCATGAAACAGCTCGGCGCTACGCTTCAGCCGGGCACATCGGCGATCTTTCTGCTGATTGCGGACGCCACGGTGGATCGAGTGCTTGAAGATGTCAACGGTCTTGGCGGGACCGTGCTCAATACGTCGCTCCCGGACGAAGATGAGAAGAAGCTGCAGGCAGCGCTGGCTGCTTAGCGTGATTGTATGAAGTATGAATGTAGTACAGGAGAAAGGGTAGAAGAATGACGAATTCCGGAGATGACACGACCCGGCAGGATCTTGCCGAAGCAGCCGTAGATCTTGAGACGGATGCTGTGCTCACGGAGATCGAAGGCGAGCTTGATCTCGAAGATGGGATCGATGAACTGGCTGATGCCGTAGCCGCTAACGAGCTCGGGCGCGAGGCAATGGCTGCTGGCGTCTCTGATATGACCCGGGCGGTAGACGCAGAAGTCGTAGCCAGCAGACTGGCGGATCTCAGCAACGTCGTTTCGGCTGCCGGCACGCTGGATATTGCGCAGGGCGCTGAAATGCTGGCCGCGTCGGACGACGTCGAAGTGATGAGCGCGGTTGTCGGACTTATGGGCGCGGAAGATCTCGATCGTGGCCTTGAGCTGGCGCGGGTTTCCGGTGAACTCTGGGCCATCAGCGATATCCTCAGCCGGTTGCAGATGCCGGTCATGTCGGCGATCCTTGAGGATCGTGGTGAACAGTTGCAGACACTGGCGGTCGACTCCATTATCCAGTCGGCTGGTACCCGGGCGCTCTCGAACATGCTGGCAGCCACCGGTGCGGAAATTGAAGAACTTGGCACGGAAGAGGTTGCAGAGGGGTTGATCCGCAAGATCACAGCCGAAACCATGGCGGAGCGCAGCGCCGGTATGGCAATGGCTGGCGTGGATCTTGCCATGCAGGCAGAAGAAGAGCTCGAAGCGGCGGAGATCCTGGACGACGCCGCTCGCGACATGGCTGCCGAGGGTGTTGCAAATATCGCGGTCGGGTCTGCCGAGATTGGCGCGGCGGAAGTCGAAGAGACCGTGGCAGAAGTCGTCGCCGAAGAAGCCGAAGAGGAATAGCGTCGCCTTCAGAGGAGCGTTAAGCTAAAAATAGGGCCACGAACAGCTGCTAGGGTTCGTGGCCTGTCTATTTAATCTGTTGATGTTGGGAACGGACGAGATCTATCTCCGGGGGATGACCTCGAAGGCTACCATGCCAGCAAGCCAGTAGTGTGATGACAGATTGGTGCTGCCGATCAGATGACAAGGTTGGCTGCTAGGAGGCTGGCTGGCTAGAACCTGGAAAGGAGTCAGGGTATGAGTTCTATGGACCACACCGAGCCTGAAACGATTGAACAAACGGATGACGCAGCCGAAGAACAGGAATCGAGATGGCGAGTGCCTGCCAAACGGCGACCCTGGAATCAGTGGCGGTTTAATCCAGAACCGGAGGTCGCCGAGAATGTTGAAAATGAGATCTTTTTTGAGGGCGACCGCCGGGCGCCGTATCTCTTTCGATTTTTTGCTCTATTAGTCTTCTCTGTATTTATCGCCTCGTTTGGCCTGATCGCGAATTCTTCCGCTGTCGTCATCGCAGCGATGATCGTAGCCCCGTTGATGATGCCGATTATGGGAATTGCCGTCGGAATCGTATCTGGCCGCCCGCACCGGCAACTGGAGTCCGGCCTGCTGGTTCTTGTCGCGACCGGCGCGATTTTTTTGCAGGCGTTCATCATTGCGCTGCTTGCGCCAGAACCGGCTGTCATACCTGATGAGATCATGAGCCGGACCGACCCGAAGATGATAGATCTGCTGATCGCGCTGGCAGCAGGTGCAGCCGGTGGCTACAGCATCGTTCGCCGGGAGGCAAGCTCTGCGCTTGCCGGGGTTGCCATCGGGGTCTCGCTCGTTCCGCCGCTCTCGTCGTGCGGGATTCTGGTTGGCTGGGGTGAAGCGGATCTGGCCAGCGGCGCCTTGTTGCTCTACGTGACGAACCTCGCGGCTATCGTTATTACCGGCGCAGTTATTTTTGCATTTGTTGGTTTTATGCCAATCTCACAGTTTGGACATATGCCGCATCGAATCAAGATCGGGCTTTTTACCGCTGTCGTCGCTGTCATACTGGTCGCCATTCCTCTCTACAACCACTCTGAAACGGTGCTTGAGGAATCGGAGACCGAGTCGGCTGTCTCCAAAATAATCACCCAAAATCTGGAAGGGACGCCATTCGAGCTATTCGAATACACAGAGGAGGGCGATACTATTATTGTGAGTATCCTCGGGCCAGCTTCGACACTCATAGACCCTCCAGCGCCACCGCAGAAAATGGCTGATGAACTCTCGGAGGAACTCGGAACCCCGGTCGATCTGGAAATTCGGCTCTTCCCATTTGCGGCGTTCGATGTTGCGTCCGATGCCGGGGTACAGGCTGATTCAGGTCAGTGACCGTCTTGATTCCAGAATTGTCGGTGCCTGGACATTTGCAAACCGCAGCAGTCAAATCTAGGATACCCGGTATCAGAAAGCTCCAGTCTCCCGGGGCGAACCGACAGTGATAGACAGATACATGGAAAGAAAAGAAGCAAATGGGCGAAGTCATTGGTCAGATACTGCCACTCATCGTTGGTGTTGCGCTCAGCCCGGTTCCGATCATCGCTGTCATTCTGATGCTGTTCACCGCGCACGCACGAAGAAACAGTATTGCCTTTCTTGTTGGCTGGATACTCGGTCTGGCCATCTCCGGCGGCATCATTCTGGTGCTGGCCAGTGCCGGTGATTTTTCAGGTAGCGACGGCAATCCATCGGACACTTCGGGTGTCATCAGACTTGTGCTTGGTGTGCTGTTTCTTTTTCTTGCATTCCGCAACTGGAAACAACGGCCCAGAGGTGATGAAACTGCGGATACCCCGGGCTGGATGGCGGCCATCGATCAATTTTCCGTGCCAAAATCAACCGGGATGGCCATATTGCTCTCCGGCATCAATCCGAAAAACCTGGCATTGACCATAGCCGCGGCTACAACAATCGCGGCGGCCAGCTTGTCTGATGCCGATCAAGTTTCTGTGCTTGTCTTCTACGTCCTACTGGCGAGCGTGACTGTCGCATTACCTGTGATCATTTATCTGATTGCCGGGCACCGGGCGGATGAGCAACTTACCGAGATGAAAGACTGGCTGATTCAACACAACCATGTTGTGATGGCGGTCATCTTCTTGATTTTTGGCGTCAAGCTCATCGGTGATGGAATCTCGATTCTGAGCAGTTGAACTGTTGTCAATGCGGGTTGAGGGTGGTTTCGGTGTTGGTGGGGCTGGGGAGCAGGTGAATTGATGGATCTTCCAGGTGTTTCAAATTTAAAACTCTTCTACCGTCAAATCTTTGTGCTGGGTGTCGCGCTGTTCATCATCTGGCTGCTCTGGACCACCTGGGGTGCGATACTGCCGTACATCGTTGGTCTGCTGCTGGCCTACCTGCTGTCGCCGCTGGTCAGGTTACTTGAGCGCGTTATACCGGGCGGAGAAAAGCGGGCAGCATTGCGCAGGATGGGCGCAGTACTCATCATCTACCTCGTCTTTTTTGGCGCACTGGCTGTCTTCATGCTCACGCTCGGTGAGAAGGTGGTCGAGGAGACCGCCGATTTTATGAACAACCTCGACGAAATCTATACTGAAGCAGTGGATGGAGATACCGCTCTCCAAAAATGGTATCAGGATACTGTTCCTGATGATCTCCAGCAGAAGATTCAGCAAAATCTCGACGAGAGCGGAAAGTCATTTGCCAACTGGATCAAGACTCCGATAACGAACCTGCTCGATTCGGTGAGCAGCGTGATCGGGATCATGTTTACGCTCTTTTTCATTCCATTGTTCATGTTCTATTTGCTAATTGAACGGCCAACCGCAGCTGATTCAGTCTCCAATCATTTTCCTGAAGCCTGGAAAAAAGACATCACAGAGATTGGTCGGATTGTCAATGAGACAGTCTTTGCCTATTTTCGCGGGTTGACGCTGGAGGGTCTGCTCCTCGGCGTCTCGACAGGCATCGCGCTCTGGCTTCTGGGCGTCGACTATCCTATCGCGCTCGGGTTCGTTACCGGCCTGGCCGTATTCATACCCTATGTCGGGTTCTGGTTCGCGTTTGCGGCGACGATCGGCGTTGTGGTGGCGACTGATTCTTCGTTGCTGATTCCCGTGCTTATCGTTACCGGCATCCTCCAGCTGATTGACAACTGGTATCTGGCGCCGAAATTCAAAGGCGGCGCGGTCGGGTTCACCCCGGCTCAGACACTGTTTCTGATCGCTATCGGAGCGGCGCTCTTTGGCGCAGTTGGTGTCATCGTTATCGCGCCAATCACCGCCGTATTCCGGGATGTCGTCCTGTACGTCTACGGCAGGTTGTCCGGACAGTCTGAAGCTGAGCTGGCCCTTGCCGCCGCTGGCAGCCCTGGCGGCGATGTTGAAGTCGACATCGATAAACCAACTGAGGAGTCCTGACGATATGCCACTTGATGCCTGGCTGACGCTGGGTATTCTGATCGTCATTTTTGCACTGCTCATCCTCTCCACCATACCGGCATCGGCAGTATTCCTGGGCGGTTTGACCGTTGCCGTTGCGCTCGGGCTGGCGCCGCTCAGCGACAGTTTGAAAGGTTTCAGCAATGAGGGCGTCCTCACGGTTGGCGCGCTGTTCATGGTCGCGGCTGGAATGTACTCGACCGGGGCTATATCGCTGATTGCCGACCGGCTGATCGGTCGCCCGACCTCGATGCTGGTCGCCCAGTTTAAAATACTGCCTGCCACCTGCTTCACCAGCGCATTTCTCAATAACACCCCGATTGTCGCGATGCTGATCCCGGTCATTCAGGATCTTGCCCGCACCACCAGACTGACAGCTTCAAAACTGCTCATTCCGATGAATTTCTCATCCATTCTTGGCGGTGCGGCGACACTCATCGGAACCTCATCGAATCTGATTATTGCCGGGTTGTTGGTCCAGCAGATTGCGGTCAATGGTGATGATGGACCGTATATGCGTGAGGTAACGCTGCTTGATCCGGCAAAGGTCGGCGCTCCGGCTGCAATCATCGGGATTGTATTCATCATCTTTCTCGGCGTCAGGTTGCTGCCGAGCCGAGAGGAAGACGAGAACTCGATGGTTCAGCGACGTCTGTACAACGCCGAATTCGTTGTCGATGGTTCGGCGAATCTGGTAGGTAAAACAACCGGTTCTCAAGGGCTGGCTTCCGGACCCGGTTATACATTGAATTCGGTCACCCGGACCGACCTTACTATTGAGCCAGGTGGGCCGGATATCAAACTGCAGGCTGGCGACCAGCTGAATTTTTATGCGACGATCGATGCCTTGCCTGGAATCTGGACGACGATCGGCTTGATCCCCGCAATTGACCCGCTACAGATCTACCAGCACCGGCACAGTCACAAGCTGGTTGAAGTTGTCGTTTCACCGCAGGCGAAAGTCGTTGGCCGGCAAATCATCGATCTCCCGGAGCGTGATGATCCGTATGAGACGATGCTGGTTGCGCTCTCCCGTGACGGCAGAGCACCGGAAGGTTCACTCAGCGATCAGGTGGTTGAAGCCGGCGACAACGCCATCCTCGAAGTGACCGATACATTCTTCATGGACAACCGGCGTGAACAGGATTTCCTGCTGACTCGCAGTCTCTCCGGGTACACGATCCAGCGAACCAGCCGGGCGGTGATCGCGACCGGAATAACGATTGCGATGGTGGCGCTGGCGATTCTTGGCGTGTTTCCGATGCTTGTGGCGGCGATGCTGGCGGCCGGCGCGATGCTGATCACCGGCTGTTTGACCTTGCATCGGGCAGGTCGGAGTATTGAAATTCAGACCCTGCTGGTAATGGCTGCGGCAATTGGTCTGGAAGCATCGGTTACCGCCAGCGGGCTGGCCAGCCAGATCGCTGATATTCTGATCTCAATCGGTGGCGACGAGCCATGGATCGCGCTGATCGTTGTCTACTGCGGCGCGGTCATCATGACGAATGTAATTACCAATAGCGCCGCGGCGGCATTCATGTTCCCGGTCGCTCTTTCGATGGCGGCGGCTCTGGATGTCAGTTTTATGCCGTTTGTTATCGTCCTGATGATGGGCACTTCCTACGCTTTCATCACGCCACAGGGCTACCAGACAAACCTGATGGTGCAAGGGCCAGGCGGATACCAGTTCATGGATTTTGTGAAGGTCGGCGTCCCGCTGACGGTTGTGGCAGGAGTTGTTGTTATCCTTCTAGCTCCTATCTTCTTTCCTTTCAGCGTATCTTGAAGCTGGAAAGTTGACCGCGCCGGGCGGCTGGCTAACAATAGGTTAGAGATTCAAGATGCCAGGTGAGCAACACAGAGGAGAATACAAATGCTACTGGGTCATGTCGGTGTCAACATCGTCAGGATCGCTGCCGTTCTCCTGGCGATCTCATTTTTTCTCCCGTGGGGGACGATCAAGGCTGAAGCAGTTCTTGTCGGTGAGGTCGGAAGCCTTTCATTCAATGGCTTGAAAGCAGCACAGGGCAAACTTGATGTCGAGTTCACTCCGCTCGGGATCGACGCTATTGACGTGACGATAAATGTGCCAGGCAAGACGAAATACTACCTGGTACTGCTCGTCGCCCTGATCACCTTCTCCCTGGCGTTTGCCACAGATGCCTTGAAACTCAACCGGATCATACCGGCGGTTATCTTCGGCATTCTCGGGCTGGCAACGCTCATCATGCTCGTGCTCAACTGGGGTGATCTGGACGACGAATTCGCCATTGTCAACGACACCGTTCTTTCGTCACTGGTCCGGCTGACGCTGGAGACCGGAATCGGCATCTACGGTGTCATGGCGGCCAGCATCGGCATCATGATCGGTTCGGGGGTAATGATTCTCGAAGCGTTGATCCGCATGACACAGAAAGATCAGCCTCCTGCAGAAGAACCTATCGCCGACCAGCCGGGCGATCTTCAGTTTTGAAACCAAAACATGGTTGGACCAGTCCTGCAGTTCCGGATCTCTGCTAACAACCATGGTTTCCACGCTACAGCAGTTCATAAAAGTATTAGTTCGGACGGCTCGATTGTAGGGGAGAACCTTGCGTCACCTGTTCCACCTAATTTTTGGTAAGTACGACGTTTCATCTGAAAGGAATCAACTTCCAAGCACTTCATTCCGAGCGAAGGCCTCCGAAGTCGAGGAATCCGATAGCCACGATCACCGAAGGGTGAAAACCGCATCGCAATCGAGCGTAGAGTGGGCATCTCGTCTGAAGAAGCAGCGGAGCGTAGCTCAGGAGCATCTTGACGCCTCTCGAATGGTTGGTCATCGGATCCTTCGACTCCGAAGACTACGCTCAGGATGACGTCGTCGACGGTTATTTTCCCAGATATCCAGTCCTTACTGATAATTAGGCAGAACGCGTGACACAAGGTTCTCCCCTACGAAAAAACGTTAGTATTGTTGCGAATTGCGCTAATGCACCATCCCGCCGGCCAGAAAAGCGCGGGTGCGTGGATCCGCGGCCTGTTCAAGCAGGCAGTTGGCGGGACCAATCTCGATGATCTCTCCATCCAGCAACATCGCTACCCTGGCTGCCAGCCGGCTGGCCTGATGGAGATTGTGGGTTGCCAGGATGACCGACATGCCCAGTTCGCGGTGACGGCGAGAGATTACTTCTTCAATGATTGCCACGTTGCGTGGATCCAGGTGTGCGGTTGGTTCATCAAGCAGGAGCACTTTTGGGTTGAAGATCAGAGCGCGGGCCAGTGCGACCCGTTGCTGTTCGCCACCGGAGAGTGTACGGGATCGGGCCGATCGCAAGTGAGTCAGGCCGACTTCCTCCAGCAGTCTCGCGACGAGGGTGTCATCGCGTATACCGCGTACTCGCAAGCCGTATTCAACGTTGCTCTGCACCGACCGGTCGAGCAGTAACGGATGTTGAAACATCATGGTTACGTCTCGCCGGGCACTGACAGGCATTGACTTGCCCACCGGCTGGCCAGCATAGGTGAGTGTCCCCGCCGATGGCGCTTCCAGCAACGCTAACAATCGGAGCAGGGTCGACTTACCGGCCCCGCTGGGGCCGATGAGGGCGAAGATCTCTTCGCGCTCTATGTCCAGGTTCCTGATGTTCAGGACAGTGCGGTTCAGGTAGGATCGGCTGACGTTTTCTAGCCGGTAGAGGATAGTCACGAGGTGATTCGACGTTGCAGTTGCAAGACGGCCATATTCAAGACAAACACTGTGCCGAGCAGCACCAGCCCAAGGGCAATCGCTCGTTCGAAAGCACCCTGACGTGTTTCGAGGACGATGGCTGTCGTCAAGACGCGGGTCTTGCCTTCGATGTTGCCGCCAACCAGCATGACTGCCCCTACTTCAGACATGATGACCCCGAAGCCGGTGATCAGGGCGACGATCACACCGGCTCGTGCTTCCCAGAGCAGCGAACGCGTGATCTGCATTTCCGTCGCGCCCAACGACTGGAGTTGACGGCGTAGTTCGGGGTTGACTGCTTCGATGGCCGCCATCGACAGGCCAATCACGATCGGCAACGCCAGGACGGTCTGGGCAACGACCATGGCTTGCGGTGTAAATAGCCAGCCCAGGCTACCGAGCGGGCCGGAACGGGAGAGAACGAGGTAGACAAATAACCCGGCTACGACCGGCGGTAAACCCATGCCGGTGAACACCGATGTCGTCACCACCCGTCGCCCCCGGAACGACCGCAAACCCAGCAGAGCGCCAAGCGGGATACCGATGATCGCGCTAATGATGATGGCCAGCCCGGAAACCCAGAAGGAGAGCGTGATGATTGGGATGAGATCGGCGTCCAGGTCGTTACTCCTCCTGGTGGACGGGGAAAAAGATCGGTTGACCGTATGTATCTACGCCAAAGTTCCCGATGCTGGCTTGCGTGTCCGCTGAGATCAGCCAGTCGATGAAGCTGGCGGCCAGGTCGGCGTTGATGCCGTCGTGCAGCTCCGGATTCACCTGGATCACGCCATAGGGATTGAGCAGTATCGGATCAGGATTTTCGCTCACGGAAGCGCCGCCGAAAAGTACTTCGAGCTCTGGCAACTCGTCGCTCATGGAGAGGAAGGTTGCCCGGTCGGTGAGGAGGTAGGCGCCCAGCTCATTTGCGACAATCAATGTTTCACCCATGCCCTGACCAAGGGAGTTGTACCAGTCGCCGGATGCGCTCGGATCGATCCCGGCTTCAGCCCAGATCGACAGTTCTTTGATGTGTGTGCCCGAGTCATCTCCTCGAGAGGCAAAAGCAGATTCGGAAGTGCTGATCGCTTCAAACGCTTCCGCGGCTGAGGTGGCGCTGGTAATGGCTGCCGGGTCATCCGAAGGTCCAGCGATCACAAAATCATTCCACATCACATCCTGGCGGTTGATGCCATAGCCTTCCTCTACGAAGGCGTCTTCACGCGCCCTGGCGTGAACCAGCACCACGTCGACATCCCCACGTTCTCCCAGTTCCAACGCCTGGCCGGTTCCCACAGCAATGACGTCCACCGCTGCGTCGTACTGTTCTTCGAAGTCTGGCAGTATCTCATCCAGCAGCCCGGAATCATAGGTTGAGGTCGTTGTAGCCAGCCGCAATGTCTCCGGCTGGTCATCAGAGCGAATGCAACTCGCGCCGAACAGCATGATGGCAAGTATCGCCAGCGAGACTATTCTAGGTAGATTCTTGCTCATTTCATCCCAATTCAACTTGATCCGAGTTCAAAACACCGCAGTATTCTATCGTGCTATTTCAGGCTGGCTGCAGAATCTATCGCGAATTATCGGTGGCTAAACCATTCCAGGGCTCTAGTGATAAACGGCAGATCTTAGTGGTCCATATGAGCACATCCCCGGAGCGGTGGGGAGCCGCTCCGGGAGATGTAGGGGGAAGGAGGATAGGGATTTATGAACAATCAGGGAGGAGACGCATGGATGAAAACAGTTGTGTGCGATGCCGTTGTGTCTCTGGGTGGGAAGACCTGTGGCGGTGCGACTCCTGCCCGTTTCTTGTCCACTATCTTTAACGTGGCAGTTGCCAGGTTATTCCCAAAACGACATATTGATCACAGCTATACTTGTTCGCAACGCATGGTCCAGAATAGTTGCGAACTCAGGTAAAGATCGCGCTATACTGGCGGAAAGCGATGATAGAAGTGTCCGAGGCTTGAGTGGAATTGGTGGCAGGGGATGTGCAATGTTCGATGCACCGCTGCAGCCCTGAACTCAAAGCTGAATTGAGACGAAAGAAACAACATGCTACTACGATTGCTCTATGATGAAAAACTAGCCCAGGCTAGCTATGTCGTTGGTTGCCAGAGGACTGGCGAAGCACTGGTGATAGATCCGAACCGGGATTGTGACCAGTATATAGCCCTCGCTGACCGGGAAGGCTTCAAGATCACCGGTGTCACCGAGACGCATATCCATGCTGACTATCTTTCCGGTTCACGTGAGCTCGCTGCTCGCACCGGAGCAACGCTCTATCTTTCCGGGGAGGGCACGGCGGATTGGAAGTATGGCTACGACGATGGCAACGTCGAGCTGGTTCACGACGGCGACACCTTCAAAACCGGAAATGTCCGGCTGGAGGTGATGCATACCCCCGGCCACACCCCGGAACACATCTCTTTTATCCTGACCGATTTCGAAGCCGATCAGCCAATGGGAATCTTCTCAGGGGACTTTGTCTTCGTCGGCGACGTTGGCCGGCCCGATCTGCTTGAGACAGCAGCCGGGGTTAGCGGCACGATGGAGCCAGGAGCGCGCACGTTGTATCAATCTCTGCAGCGGTTTAAACAGCTGCCCGATCACTTGCAACTCTGGCCTGGACACGGGGCAGGAAGCGCCTGCGGAAAAGCGCTCGGCGCAGTACCGCAGAGCACGGTTGGCTATGAAAAACTCTTCAACTGGGCGCTCAATGTTGCCAGCGAAGACGAATTCGTCGCGGAGGTGCTGTCAGGCCAGCCGGAACCGCCGTACTATTTCGCCATGATGAAACATATGAACAAGGTTGGTCCGGCACTGGCGGAAGGGTTAACCCTGCCTTCCCGAATGCCGGCTCCTGACATCCAAGCTGCTCTTGAGCGCGGCATGACTATCGTCGACACACGTCCGAACGATGCGTTTGCCGGGGCGCACATTCCAGGCACGATCAATATCGGGCACTCCAAAGGCTACCTGACGACGGCAGGCTGGCTAATTTCATATGATGAGCCGTTCGGGTTGATCGTCGATGCTGAAAAAATGGAACAGACAGTGAAGGACCTGCGGCTCATCGGTCTGGACGATGTCTACGGGTACTGGACGCCGGATGTCATCGAGGCCTGGAGCCACAGCGGTCACAAACTTGGCTCGACTCCGCTCGTAAACGCCAGAGTCGTCGAAAATGCGCTGGCAGGCGGGACGGCGACAGTGCTTGATGTGCGCGGGACTGGCGAATATCTCGCCGGGCACATCCCTGGCGCTCAGAGTCTACCGCTGGGATACATCAGCAGGCGACTGGCGGAAATCCCGGCTGACAGGCCGATTATCGTGCATTGTCAGACCGGCGTGCGGTCAGCTGTCGCTTCCAGTGTGCTCCAGTCACTGGGCAGGACTGATGTAAGCAACTACACCGGCAGCTATGAGGACTGGTCGTTGAGTGGTCACCCGGTTGAATCCGAAGCAGAAGAGGCAAAAGCAGTCCTGGCCTGACCTGTTATAGCCTCCGGTTGCCGGATCAGGCCGTTCCGGCGATCTCTTCGTCTTCCGACGGATGACCTTGAATGATCTGAACCACCACAATCACGATCAGGACCAGAAACAGTGTGATGCTGTTGATCTGGTCTTTGACCAGAACGTTCTGGATCAGCGCAAAGGTCAGCGCTAGCAGCGCGCCACCGCCACGAAACAGCATACTTCTGGTGTTTGGTTGCGTATCGCCGACCCATTCGAACAACGCGAACGCAAGCAGAGCGCAGGCAACGCCACCTGCCAGCAGCCAGTGAGCATTTGATGGCAGGTGTAGCGGATCACCGGTCACCGCGAAGTTCATCGACGCGCCAACTGCGGCAATCCCCATGACCAGCGGCAGGTGCATATAGCCCCATGCTGAAACGTGGCGTGGGGTCTGGTGTTCGTACTTATCGGTCACCTGGTCAAAATAGAGCCACCAGATCGAGAACGCCAGTAGCATACCCAGACCGCCAGTTATTCCGAAGGATATGGAAACTTCGTTCACTGCCTCCGCCCTCGCCCGAACAACCGAGATGATCGTTTCGCCCAGCACGATCAGGACAATCAGGCCGTACCGCTCGGCGAGGTGGCCAAAGGTGCGAATGAACTGTTGTTCGCTGGCGGTCAGAAATAGCGGCGTAATCAGATCGACGATGAGGCCGATACCCCACATAACATAACGCCATGGTTCGTCAACGCCTAGCGACGCTATCCAGAACAGGATGGAAATCGTATAGCCGGTTGCCAGGCGGCGCGATGTATCCCAGATAGCCAGATTGCGGTATCCAGCTCGCAACCAGAGCGCGGCCAGGAGGATGCGAGCCAGGACGTAAGCCCAGGTGAACTCCCAGGAAGTCCCGTCCATTGCATCGGTAACATAGACAGCCAGGCTGACGACCGGCAACATCTGTAAAAAGATGAAAACCCGGTGGCTAATGTCGTCGATCGCGAACAGGTGGTCGTAGGTTGTCGTGCCCATCCAGACCCACCAGATAGGGATGAAGAGGAACGCGTACTTGGCAACACCTTCCAGGGTGAGGTCGTCGTCCACAATAGTGGTGAGCCGTACAATGATGATGACGAAGACAAGATCGTAAAACAGGATGAGCCAGGAAGCTTTGCGATGCTCTTCCTCTTCCATCCGCAGTTGCGGCGATGCCCATTTCAGCTTTCCCGTCACCAGCTTCCCCCGGCCCAATTGTCAACTATTGTTGACGGCGAGAATCGGCAGTAGATTACCATGGCTTCGTGAGGAGCGCACCTGCACGCAACCTGGCGAAGCCGGTGTGGTTAGAAGCTAGTCACTGGTTTGCTGGGCTGCCTCCATGCGGTGCCGCCGTTCGCGATGCTTGAGCTGTTCGGCGGCGAAATAGCTGCCGATGACAAAGATCGCGGCGATTAACTGCAAGATGAGACCCTCCCAGGTTGGGAAGATGCCGAGCCACTGACCCGCCCAGTATGGTGTCATGAAATTCTCGACTGGCGTAATTGGCATCCAGCCGACTGCCTGGAGTGTATGCACGGTCGTGCCGACCATGGTTACCAGAACAACTGAGATCAGTACCCCGGTGAGGATGAGCAGGCGCTTGTGCGGTAGTTTCTTCTGCAAAGCGAAGATGAGCAACCCGACCGCAGCCGTGAAGAGCAACCCAAGAGCAACGCCCTCCAGAACAACAAGGGTGCCGGCATCCAGCACGATGGCCTGCAGAAACAGTGTCGTTTCGAACCCCTCACGGTAGACACTGGTGAACCCAAGCAGGATAAAACTCACGGTCTGGCCGGCCGCCATACCCATGATCGAGCGTTTCTTTCCATGAATCCCCTGGATCCAGCGTGACCAGTAGGTGTTGTGGAAGAACCAGTTCAGAACCAGTATTAATACGCCAATGGCGATCAGTGACACGACGGCTTCGAGCTTTTCTCCGTACATTCGCAGTGAGCCGAGAACGAAGTGGAAGACGACCCAGGTGAGCGCGGTCACCAGGAATGCCAGCAGTGCGCCGACAATGAGCGGGCGGCGATATGAAGCGTAGGCGCCAACCATGCTGGCCATCACCGCGCTAAAGATCAGGACAGCTTCCAGCCCCTCCCGGAAGACAATCGTGGCCGAGTTGAAGATTACCGCGCCGGTCGGCGGAGATCCAGCGTTCAGCGTCGTCTTGGCCTCACTCAGCGCGGCATCGAGCGGCTGGCGTATCTCCGCCAGTTCGGCTGGCGTCACACCTTTGGCAATCGCAGTAGCCAGACCCCGGTTGCCCTCGTACCCGTGCCAGAATAGACCGTCTATCCGCGCAACAAGCCCAGGAGCGAAGCCGAGCAGCCTCTGTTCGGGTCCAGAATCGAAGATGGCGTAGGCCTCGAGTCGAATCTGTTCAGCGCCACCGCGGTTTCCGGCGGCAACGGCCTGTTCCATCTCATCAAGCAGCTGGCTAATGTCGTCAAAGACCGCGTCCCCTTCAGCGGGAAGCCAGTCTGCCGGGAAGGTTTCCCGGAGAAGTGCCTGCGCCGAGGCGGCATTGGCGGTGAACACCTCTGGATCTTGCACTGCTTCCCGGCGATTCGCCGCATTGAGAGCGCTATCCATCTCGTCGAACAGAATTACGATTTCAGCAAGCGCTTCCGGGCTTGTTTCATTGAGTTCTGGCCAGAGATCGTTGAGCGCTGCCTGGGAGCCATCCAGAAACGTGATCGCCTCTTGAATTTCGATATCAACGGCTACTTCGCCGTTTCGAATTCCACGACTGTACTCGACGGGAACAAGCGCAAGAAACCGCAGCAGCTGGTTTGCCCGGCGTGCCTGTTCTTCGTTGGTCAACCGCACAGCGCGGAAGCCTCTGAGTTGATCGTTCAGTTGCCTGACCGCCGCCAGCTGGGCTGGTTGATCCTGAGTCTCTGTCGCTGCAATAAGCGAATCCAGCGCTGAATCCGTATTCTGCCGTGCTTCTAAACCTAGTTGATCTTCAAAGCTGGGAGCGACTATTCTCCAGTATGCCTGGGCCATACCAGCTGCCTCGGATTGACGCAGCAGCAGGTCGTTCTCGATGCCAGCCTCGATGTCCTGTAGTTCCTGGAGCAGAAGCGCCTGGTAGGTATCGAAAAGATCCGCACGTAGCGACTGGGCTGCTTCTTCAGGCGACACCCGGCCTAGTTCCAGACTTCTCAGTTCGAGCGTCGCCAGCGTACTTGCTTGCGAGAATCGCGTTGTCGGCCGAAACTCCCGGACGAGTAGCCACTCCCTGGCAGCCTGAACGTCGCCAGATTCAGTGGCGCTGATCGCTCGCAGTGCGCCTGCCTCCAGCAATCCTCCTCGCACCTGAGCACGAGCGACCGCAAGGGCTGGACCGTTGTCATCTTTGATCGCAGTCGAAGCTGAAGCCAGTCCCTCCTGGATGTGATGAGCAGTAAGCGGAATTTCCGTTTCAAATTCAGCGGCAAAATGTTCAGTATAGATATCGGATGCATGCATAATGGAGGTTTCGGCAAGGGTCTGATCGCCGTGGAGCAATGCGACCTGCGCGTCAAACATAAGTTGACGCATCTGTTCGGCAGCTTCCCAGGGTTCGGCCGTTGCCGCGGAAGCACTCAAGGGGAACGCAATTGCTGAAAGCAACACCCCCAGGAATGCAAGTGCAACCATCATATGTTTTTGCACGCGACCTCCATGCCTGTGTTTCCGACTATCCCATTAACTCCACATTGAGCAGTGCTGCTGCCTGGGCAACATACCCGGCCAGCGCCGTTGCCTGGTCCTGTGCCTCGGTACCGAGCAGATCTGCTTCTTCGCTGGTGAATAACTCTCCAGCCTGCTCCTGCTCGAAGAGATCGCCGACAAAGACCAGCAGATCCGCAAAACCGGTGAGGATAAGTTCGTCCAGCTCCGGGTCAGCGGTCGCAACGGCGACGCTCAACTCCTGGTAGGCGATATCGAGACCGGTCAGGATGCCATTGATGTCGAAGAGGCGACTGACACCGACGAAGGCGGTCTCTTCAGCATCTTCCGCGCCGGCGACGTAGATCGAGTTCTTCCACTGCTCGAAGTATTCGTTCATGGTCGGAATCATCGTTACCTCGGCGGTGAAAACATCGCTGAGTGTTGGTTCCCAGGCGCTGATGGCCTCGATCATTTCGTCTGTCGCACCGTCAAGAGCGTCTGCGGAGGCAACGAACAGATTGGCTTCTGGAAGAACTTCAACGCCGAGTGTCGCGGCGCTGCTGTCTTCAGGCAGTTCCGCGCCAATTGCGGATTCTTTCGTACCCCATAGCGCCGGCTCGAGAAGGCCATGAAAGATGTTGCCGGGTTTGTCGAGCACCTCCCCGTTTGGCAGTTCGAGCTGCCAGTCACGCGCTTCCACTGGATCCTCTTCACCGGAAGGACCGGCATCGATCCAGACATCGTAGTCTGCCAGTGAAGGGACGCCAGCCACGATGCCTTCATCGGTTTCGTAGTGCGTGCTGGCGGTAATCCATGACTCCCGAGCGGCGACGACCAGCCCCGGCAACTCCTGCGGATTTGCAGCCAGCGCGGCGTCATAATCAAAATCAGAGGCAGAAACGAGGTCATAGTAGCGGTTGGCAACAGCCGACAGTTCCGCAGTGGCTTCCTTCATGAGCTCAGCCTGCTCAAGCGTAAAGGTTTTGATAGCGTTGAGATCGACCTCCTCGGAAGTCGAAGCATCACTCATTGTGGCAGTCGAGCCACCTGTCGCGGCATTCTCTTCGGTAGCCATCGGCTCTTCAGTTGGATCATCTGCCGCGGCAGGTTCTTCGGTAGCGCCCGAATCACTGCCGCTGGAATTCTCAGTTGTCGCGGTTGGATCGTCATCGTTGTCGCTGCCACAGGCAGCGAGAAGAGCTGAAACGGGGATGGATATACCAAGCACTCCCATGGTTTTCAGCAACCGGCGACGCGTCAGGATGGTGGTCGCCGGTGTTTGTCTGTCTGCCGGATCACCCGGCGGGATAGCGATAGTATCTTTCATAGTTTAGACTTTCTGGTGAGCGCATAGCCCGCCGACAGAACGACTGGAATCTGATCGTGCATCCGATCGAGCCAGTTGCGGGTCGATGCGTTTCAATATCGGGAGCCGTCCTTCGGGGCGGCTCTCTCAACGTCGGCCATCTGCTTCTGGTAGCGAATTTCCCCCTTTATCAAATTCCTCTCTTCATTGCGCTCACCAACCCTACACGGCCACCGGGATCCTGCTCTCAGCAGGCGGTGTGAATGCCATCCGGTAGGCGTCGTGGCTTGGTCCATACCACTCAAGCATCAGATCGTTGTACCAGCGAGCGCGTTCCGGGTCGGTGTACCAGCGCACGCCGGTGTATTCGGCTGCCTTTACGACGACCAGCACCGCGTGGACGACCTCTTCATCGTTGAAATCCGGACCAAGCGGTGAGATAAGCCAGTTCGAGATGTGTCTGGCGCTGTCTCTGGTGAGTTCCAGATTTCTTGAGACCTGTCTGGTGACATAGAACATCGGCTGCAGCTCCGGGATCCACCAGAGCGGGACAAGTTCGTTGCGGCCATATGAGATGAAGGTCGGTATCTCAGCCTCTTCCGGAATCCGCACCGCCAGGCCGAACGGCAACGAGCAGATGCCTTCAAGCGGCTGCATCGGGACACCGGCGGCAATCTCCATGCCGGTCCTGGCAGCCAGGTAGCGATCTATC
The DNA here is from genome assembly GCA_964577155.1 of uncultured Thermomicrobiales bacterium. GTDB lineage: Bacteria > Chloroflexota > Chloroflexia > Thermomicrobiales > CFX8 > CAZNYB01. The sequence continues at coordinate 34,172 of CAZNYB010000024.1, forward strand.
TGCCGTGCGGCCAGTCCATCGTTGCCACTGAGCCGATTGAGCTGTTCGGCTGCCCGGTTAAGATCGGGCAGATCCTCAGCCGGCTCGAATAACCCCAGTGCGGCCTGGTAGAGATCGTAGTCCGAGAATGCGATGAGCGCTCCGGCTACTTTTTTGTCCTCCGACAGATGTAATCCCCAGATGGTGGCAGCGCCGGTCAGACCCTGATGTTCAGCGAATGGCGGCGCAGGGAGAGTGTAACTGTTGTCGACGAATAGCGTGATTCCAGGTAGTGGCGCTGGCGGAGCCATGCCGCCGACCGGTTGCGCCCAGGCAAGACGGATATCCTCCAGACCAGGCGTGCTGGTTTCAAATTCGAGGTTCGCATCGAGTTCGATAAACAGCGGGAAATTCTTGTTGGTCTTCTTGATCGATTCGGAGAGGCTACGGCGACAGTTGGCAGGTGCGCCAACCAGTTCCCCCTGCTCTATGCCGAAAGCAGTCATCAGCAATTTGCGGGCGCGGTCGACGTTGTTCACCAGCATGACAGGCACGTCGCGGTCAAGATACGCACCCCAGGCGGCAAGCGCATCATCGAGGGTTGTATCTGTCACCATCACCTGAGCACTGAGGAGTAGCTCATCGGTAAGGCTCGGGCTGGCCGGGTATTCTGCATGCCGCACGGGCTGCATCTCTTCGATTCCCAGCGTTCAGAAACCGCCGAGCCAGGTATTCGCCCATTCATCAACCGTCCAGACCATTACAGTACCTTCCCTCTGTCTTCGATGGCATGAGTATTGAGTAGCTTCCTGAAGAGATCCAAAACGCAAACTGATGCTTCCGGATGGATAGGTTTGCGTTCCATTGTCAGCTGGAAACGAACCTGCTAACCTGTTTTACTCTCCCCGTTGCAACCAGAATTCAATCCCGACTAAACTAGTCGGGATTATGCTGCAAGTCAAACTCATGTGTCAACCAGTCAGCGTGTATCGCCTCCATCAAGTCCTGGAAACTCGTAGATACCCGGATACTGCGATTGCTGGTACCTGCATTGGTTTAGACCCGCCTGCTGACAAGAGGTTCTCCCCTCTCGTTGATTCTCGGTTGTCCCTGGATTACCTGAACGACCAGTTAGCTGGACCGGGTAGTGCGGTATGATGATTCAGTCGCTGATCCATCGCACCCGATCAGTGAGTCACACTCAGAATCAACGATAGGAGATAGCAGTGATGGGCGTGACGTCATTCGGATCTCCGACGCTTGAGATCTGTCGTTGAAACGCCTGAGTACAGCTGTTCCCGCACTCGACTGGCTCAAGACCTACAATCCGGTTGCCTTTAGTGATGATGTTGCTGCCGGGTTGATCATCGCGGTGATGCTCATACCACAGGGCATCGCATTCGCATTGCTGGCGGGCTTGCCGCCAATCATGGGATTGTACGCCGCAGTTATTCCCCCGCTGGCCTACGCATTCTTCGGCTCTTCACATCATCTGATGGTCGGTCCAGCCGCCATTATCTCTCTGTTAACCGTCGAAGGCGTGTCGAAACTTGAACCGATAGGCACGCCAGCTTACGTTAATCTTGTCGTTGTATTGATGCTCGCTACTGGTGTGATCTCGCTGCTGCTTGGGTTAGTGCGGGGTGGATTTATCGTCCGCTTCATCTCTCATGGCGTTATCAGCGGATTTACGTCAGCCGCTGCGATTATCATCGCCTTCAGCCAGCTGGACAATTTGCTTGGCATAACCGTCACCACGGAACATCAGCGGCTCTTTACCAAAAACAACACCTTTCTAGCGGTTGTCGACGTTGGGAAGGAGTCGATTCATGCAAACCCTGCCACGGTCGCTCTTGGCCTGGGCACCATTGCGGTCCTGGTCATCTACCGGGAAACACTTCGCCGGTTGCCGCCCCGACTGTTGCTCATTGCCTCCAAATTCCCCTATCCCCTGTTTGTGATTGCCGCTGCCACAGCTATCGTCTACGGATTCGGACTGCAACAACATGGTGTCGCCATTATTGGAGAAATACCTCGCGGACTGCCTTCTCCACTGCTCCCGGATGTCGATGAGGGAATAATCGCGGAATTGATGCCAGCGGCAATCACGATAGCGTTCATTGGCTTTGTCGAATCAAATGCAGTGGCGCGAACGATCGCCACCCGTGAGAAGGACAAACTGGATGCAAACCAGGATCTGCGAGCATTGGGACTGGCGAATATTGCGGGCTCCTTTTTCGCGGGCTACCCGGTAGCGGGTAGTTTTTCCCGCACCGCCGTTGCCTATCAGGTTGGCGGGCGCACACAGATGACCGGAATCGTCTCCGCCGCGTTCATATTCCTTACCCTTTTGTTTCTCACACCGCTATTCTTCTATCTGCCGCTTGCAGTCCTGGCCGGTATTATCATTGTCTCTGTTTCGGGACTGGTTAACTTCAGAGAAATGGTCCATGTCTTTCAGCTGAGGTGGGTTGATGGCTGGACGGTTCTTCTCACCTTTCTGGCAACACTGATCCTCGGGGTTGACTACGGTTTGCTTATCGGTGTTGTCTTTTCAATCGCCGTTTTTGTCTGGCAGAACGCTTACCCACGCACGATCGAACTCGGGTATGTTGCAACAGAGGACGTGTTTCGTGATCTGAAGTACTATCCCGATGCCAGGGTCTATCCTGAAGTGCTGATTGTCCAGATAGATGCTCCACTCTACTTCGCCAATATGACAGGTCTGGAAGACTGGCTAGAAGATACGCTTCAACGCCGACCACGGACTCGGTCGGTTATTTTTGATTTCACCACGGTAACAGCGGTAGACGCGGTCACGGTTGACATATTTCGAGATCTGCTTCTGAGTTACCGTGCTGCCGGCATCCAGATCTTGATCGGCGGTATGCGTGACCCGGTTAAAGATATTTTCAACCGGGCAGACTGGGCCAGAGAGCACGCCAGCGAGCTGGCATTTCCGACTGTCGCGGCTGCCCTGCGAGCCTGTGGTGTTGATGTATCAAGCAACCACGTCGAACGCGGTCCGAGTTTCGCTGCCACCGATTCTTCCTGAGTCTGAATGCATAACTGATGTTGTATCGGATCGGCACGGTCGCTGGTGGCAGCCGCCATGGAACGGGTTGGTGTTGGAGTATGATGGTAGCTAGATACGCATAGTTTTGCTTATCAGCACCCGGTAAGTGATGGAACATAAGGTTCGCCAACGATGAGTGAGGCGTCTTCACAGGGAACCCAGGAGCGGTCTATCCTGCGGACGAGACTGACGCATTTCATTCCAGCCATTGACTGGATGAGCAGTTACAGCCGCGTCATGCTTAGTGATGACATTTCGTCCGGCCTCATCATCGCTGTCATGCTCATTCCCCAGGGCATAGCCTTCGCGCTACTGGCGGGACTGCCACCGATCATGGGACTCTATGCGGCCGTTATCCCGCCACTGTTTTACGCGTTTTTTGGCACATCAAATCACCTCATGGTTGGACCAACCGCGATTATCTCGTTGCTTACCCTGGAAGCCGCTTCCAACCTCGCGCCGAAAGGCACGACGGAGTACGTCAATCTCGTCGTTGTTCTAATGCTGCTGGCCGGTGTTATTTCGTTAGTGCTCGGGTTTTTGCGCGGCGGATTTATCGTCCGCTTCATCTCCCACGGGGTCGTCAGTGGATTCACCTCGGCAGCAGCGATCATTATCGCCTTCAGCCAGATTGATAATTTGCTTGGCATTTCCGTTGACACCGAGCATAGTTCATTTTTCACCGAAAACAATACCTTCGTCGATCTGTATGACATCACTCTTGAGGTTGTCAGCACGAACTGGCCCACCTTCCTGCTTGGCATCGGCACAGTCGTGTTGTTGATTGGCTATCGGGAGCTGTTACGACGGTTACCGCCGTCAATTTTGCTGATTGCTGCCCGTTTCCCGTTCACCCTGCTGCTCATCGCCGGGGCTACGGCCATCGTGTTTGTTTTCGGGCTGAATGATCGCGGTGTTGCAATTATTGGAGAGATCCCGAGCGGTCTGCCAACGCCCACTGCCCCGCAGGTTGACCGGAACGAACTATTGGAGCTATTACCGGCCGCGATCACGATTTCGTTCATCGGTTTCATCGAGTCCAGTTCAGTAGCTCGAACCATTGCCACCCGTGAGAAGCGCCAACTCGATGCCAACCAGGAGTTGAAGGCGCTTGGCATTGCCAATATCGCTGGTTCGTTCTTCTCGGGCTACCCGGTAACAGGCAGTTTCTCCCGTACCGCCGTTGCCTATCAGTCGGGCGGCAAGACACAGGTGACCGGTCTGATTTCCGCCGGTTTCATCATATTGACGTTGCTCTTTTTCACCAAACTCTTCTTCTATCTCCCGCTCGCTGTGCTGGCCGGCATCATCATCGTTGCTGTTTCAGGTCTGGTGAATTTCAAAGAAATGATCCATGTTTTCAGGTTGAAACGTGTTGACGGTTGGACGGTAATACTCACGTTTCTGTCAACACTGATTCTGGGTGTTGAATACGGGGTGCTTATCGGGGTTGCCTTTTCACTGGCTGTCCTGATCTGGCGGAGTGCCTATCCACGCACCATTGAAGTTGGCTATGTTGAGGATGAGCGTGTTTTCCGTGATCTGAACTACTATCCGGATGCACAGACCTATCCAGAAGTGCTGATTGTCCGGATTGATGCGCCAGTTTACTTTGCCAATATGATCGGTTTGCAAAACTGGATTGAGCAAGCGCTTCATGAACGGCCATTTGTCCGAACAATCATCTTTGATTTCACGACAGTGACGGATATTGATGTCGTTGCGGTCGAGTCGTTTCGCGATTTGATGCAGAGTTATCGAGCGGCTGGCATTTCTATTTTGTTTGCCGGCATGCGTGGACCGGTGAAAGACATCTTCAGCCAGTCACGATGGAGCCTCCGTTATACCAAGATGCTGTACTTCCCGACCGTAGAATCGGCGCTGAACTCACGCGGTATCAAGCTCACGAAAGGGCCGGGTTGGGCAGAGGCTCGCCTGGCCGCACTCCATCCGGCGGACGTTCACACTGATGACCGTGACTGATCGTCAGCGGTAGCTAGCGCAACGTGAATGTCCAGAGATCACGCAAGAGAGAGCCGTCTCCGGTCCGGCCGCCAAAGACAAACATCGCACTCGACCCGGCAACCCAGGTGGCATCGTGGCTGTCTCTCGGGGACGGGAATGTGCCTTGAACCTCGGTGACTGACCAGGAACCAGTGGCAAAATCGTAGACCCAGACATCGTTGAGCGGCCCGTTCGGTGAAGCGCCGGCGTAAAGCAGCAAGCTGCCGGTCTCCGGCTTGAGCGTGAAGGAATAGAGATTGCGAGGCGATGGCCGTTCGATATCCAGCTCAGCCCAACTTTGCGCGGCGATGTCAAAGGTCCAGAAATCCCCTTTGAACGCCTGAGTATCGGACTGCCCGCCGAAGAGGTAGAGCCGCTGAGCGCCAGCATCGGCGCCCATACGGACCAGACATCGTTTTTCCGGGCGGGGACCTTCAGCCGGAGAGACGTTGGACCAGGCAAATCCGGCGGTCTGAAACTCCCAGGTGTCGTCAAAACGGCCCTGGCTGGTGAAGCCATGAGAGACAAAGAATGAACCGTTCGCCGAATCGTAGGCGGAAGCCGCGCCATAGCGTTGCTCCGGCAGTGGCTGGTCCGGCGCATATTGCGTCCAGGTATTTGCCGCCATATCGAATCCCCAGGTGTCGTTGAAGAATGTGGAGCCAGCCTGCCCGCCGAAGATCAACATCTGGTTGGACGCCAGATCGTAGGCGGCGTTGTGACCGAATCTCGGCGCTGGCCCACCGCCTTCCGGCCGCAGCGGTTTCCAGATGTTCTCCTCGATGCCAAAAACCCAGACATCCCCGAGCGGACCAGCCGCATCGCGCCCGCCGAACAGCAGCAGCATGCTGCCATCCGGGCTGGCGACGAGTGAGTGGTCTCTTCGGGCGGATGGTTGCGCTTCGCTGGGTTGATCCGGCTGAACCTGCTCCCAGATTTTGTCCGGCAACGGTGTCGGCGACGGTTCCGGGGTTGGCGTCGATGTAGGTTCTTCCGGAGCAGGCGTTGGAGTTTCCGTCGCCGTAGGTGTTGGCTCGGCCGGTTCATCAGTCGCCGTTGGCTCGGCGTCCGTTGGCTCAACGGTGGCTGTTTCGGTTGGAACGGGAGTGCCTGTCGGTGTGGTTGCCGCTACCGCTGTTGTCGGTGTGCTGGTCGGGTCTTCATCGTCGCCACCGCCGCAGCCGGTCAACCAGAGCGCCAGCAACCCGGCGCTGGAGAGCGCCCCGCGCTGGAGGAGTCTGCGCCGCGAAAGGATATCCGTAAATCTCTGATCACCCTTCATCGTCTCATCCTTAGCTTGTGACTGGTCGTCTCAACGTCATGCTTGCGAAGTATAGTGCGCTGGCTCAGTTTGGCTGTACGGTGGAAACGAGTACACTCTGTTGCGGGTTACGGCCACCGGTCCGGTTTGACGGAGGAACAGAGCAGGCATGTTTGGTATACAACGCTGGCAGTGGGGTGTCGTTATCATCGTCTCACTTGTGGTAGGACTCATCACGAGCATTGGCATTGTCGCGACCAACACCGATCTCTTCGGCGTGCCGGACGAGTACGTGCTCTTCGTCAACACCGGGATTATCTTTGTTTTACTGACGGTCACGGTTTACCTGGTAAATCGTTACCAGCAACGAAAACTGTAGTGGACCGGGACCGTGCCCGCAGACTACCCCTGGGATATTAACGAACTGGCTGCCTCGATCGCCATCTTCAGTCATGCCAGTGTCAAAAGTGACCGTGGCGGGGCAGCACTACGGGATGCGATGATCCAGCTCCAGCATCCGCCTGAGATCGCTCAACAGACGCTCGACCGGCTTGGCGTTGAGGTCACCGATCAGGACGGCGCGCTGCTGCCGTTGATCGATATCGTCGAACAGCTACACGCCATCGATCCCGAACACAGCGACTACTGGAAGATATTCGGCATCAAAACCGGCGCGACGATGGCGGTGCTGATCCGCTCCGGTCCTGATCCGCTGCGCAACCTCAGCCAGGCTGTCGCCACAAGCGAAGACCGCGACTTCCTCCTCGCCGACACCCGGCGCCTGGTTGGTGTGATGACTACGGGGAACCACCAGGATGAACCGAAGGAAGTCGATATCTGATCAGGTAGGTTGAAGCATTGCATTCTGATAGTCGAACGGTAAAGGTAGGTGTTCACTGAGGCGTATATCAAACCAGCCAGGTATTTCAGTTCGCGGATCAGTTGTGCAAGCTCCTCTCAAGAACCATACGATCGCTGCTGAATGAGTAGGTCAGCCGGTGGGAACAACTCAACCCGAATACCGAGTTGGTCCAAGTGCTGGTGTAGAATCGGGCCAATGATAGCCCAATCCAGTTGACCGTTACCGCAACCGAATGCAGGCACTGCCAGCGAGATGATGCCCCATTCCTGGTAGTTCGCATGCAGATACTCGAGGCCCGCGATGATATCTTCGAGCTTGGAGTCAGAGCGCCAGTGATCCTTGGTAGGGAAGTTCAGAACATTTGGTGGCAAAAGGCGCCGGAATAGGTATGGTTCCCCCAGGCGCACTTCACCTGCTTCACAACGGCGAGCATAGTCAGCGAACATCTCAGGGAAGCGCTTCTTGAACGCTTTGGCGATCCCTTTATCCATCACTCCGGCGCAATTGACGGTGTTGACCAGCGTCTGCGCATCAGAATCGAACAGATTGCCGCGAACCAACTGGACCGGCATAGAATGCTAATCGTTGAAAGAGCGACGCAGGGGTCATCGCACGCCGGATGGGGAGCGTCGTTGCTCAGGTCCTGATCGATTGGCGATGTCAGCACGACGAGATTGAAACATTTCAACGATTGGGAAATGTCCGGCGGTAACATTGAACGCGTCGGACTGAATTGGTTGATTGGTTGGCGGAAGTCTGAGAACTGGCAGGTCAGCACGATTGGACATAGCTCGCCTCTTTCCTAAAACAGAACATATGTTCTATTATACAGAAACGTCTCAGATTGTTCCAGCCGTCTGAATGGTACGATTGAACTCCCATTTCGGAGAAAAATGACCGGTCTCGCAGCCTCTCGCGCTGGTTTGCCACCCCGGCATCTCAGAATCGTTTTGTCCCGGCGATCACTGGACCTCTAACAACGCCTCTTTGAGCAGTTCGACGTCAGCGTCCGTGGTGGCCCAGTTGTCGAAGGCGGCCCGGATGGCGGCGCGACCGTTCCAGACTGCCGTAGTGACGAATGCTTTGCCATTGGCCTGTATCGCCGGGACAGCGCGACGGTTGTACTCGTCGGCTTCCTCGTCCGATGCACCCTCCGGCGCATACCGGAAACAGACGATGTTGAGGTTGACCGGGGCCATCAGCTCGAAGCCTGGCGCGTCGGCCAGCCAGCGACCGAACCCTTGCGCCTGAGCGCAGTTGCGTTCGACCATCTCCCGGTAGCCGGATCTCCCCAGTGATTTCAACGAGCACCAGGCAGCCAGCGCCCGGAAACGGCGTGACATCTCCGGCAGGTAATTCATCGGGTCCCACATGTCGTGCATGCCGAGGTAGCTGGCGGACGCTGAGAAGGCATCCCGGAGCGGGTCTGGGTCGCGGACAAAGACGAACCCGCAGTCGTAGGGCACGTTGAGCCACTTGTGCGCGTCGGCGGCGACCGAGTCTGCCTGGTCGATACCGGCTACGAAGTGTGCGTATTCCGGCGATGCTGCGGCGAAGATGCCGAAGGCGGCGTCGACGTGAAGCCAGGCTCCGTGCGGGTGATTCTTACAGATCTCGGCGATCCCGCTTAAATCGTCGAACTTGCCGGTGTTCACCTCGCCAGCATTGCCGATGACGATGACCGGGACATCGATTCCGGCCAGTGTCTCACGCAGCGCGTTCAGATCGACCGATGAGTTCGGAGCGGGA
>CAZNYB010000025.1:0-42914 GCA_964577155.1 uncultured Thermomicrobiales bacterium
CCGATATGACCGAAGATCCCGGTGCGCCGGAAGATCGCCACCAGGATCATCATACCGATCAGCAGTCCGAGTGTATTGAAGTCGATCGCTTCAACGGCCTCCTCCTGGTCGATGACGCCAGAAAGCACCATCAGGAGAGCGCCAACGAGAGCAACTTTGGTGCGGTCTACTTTTTCCGTGACAATAACCGCATAGGTTGCGACAAAGATAATCGCCGCCAGGGTCATATCACTCACGATGACCCGCCGTTAAATCGGTCAATCCAACCCCTCCCGCAACCGCTCTGGCAACAATACGGGACGAACTTCGCCATCGCTCGTCCCGTGTTGTTTGCATTTCCGGATGTCAAAAACATCCGTTTGTCCTGCAATCAGTATATCCAAACCGGCCTTCTGGCTGGGAATACCTGCGTCACCAATCGCTATTTCTCGTGTTCGGTGTCAGCCGTTCGGCTGGCTCTTCCCCTTGCCACGAAAAGAGAGTCGTTTTCCTTAATGCGGGAGCTAGCCCTTCGGATTTTGGCAACAGACGGTTTCGGAATGATGTCTTTCGGGTAATCTTGTCTTGCGTTTACCCGGGCGGGTTGGCTGACGGATCATGTTGATTTCGCGATCCAACATTCAACTATGGCAACCACGCTGGCTTCAGCTGGCCGCCTGTCACGGTTGCCATGATTGTTCCAGGCTAATCTAGCTCATACACCAGGTTTGAGCATCAGGTTCGATGCCAATGCATTCGGTGATCCGCGCTTGTGCGGCGCTGTCCGTGAGTCCCCTGACCACAATCCGCCGCTGATGTGTCGCTCCAGGCGTGCGCCAGTTTACTCGTACTGAAAACGGGTATTCCCGGCCACATCAGTATTCACGAACCACTCCGGGTATGTTCCAGCTAGCATCGTCGCCATGGTGCGGGCTGCTAGCTCCCGTCCGAGTCTTGTTGAGCGGTCCGAATATCCGGCGGCGTGAGGTGTCAGCAGGACATTGTCCATCTGATAGAGCGGATTGTTCGCCAGTGTTGGTTCCTGCTCAAAAACATCAAGCGCCGCCCCGGCAATCGTTCCGTTTTGCAGAGCCTCGATTAATGCAGCCTCGTCAACGATCGGACCGCGGGCGGTGTTAATCAGTAGTGCTTCCGGTTTCATCATCGACAACTTTTCAGCGTTGACTAGCTGGAATGTTGAGGCGTCCAGCGGGACATGAATCGACACGTAATCTGACGTTTTGAAGATCTCGTCAAGCTCTACGATCGTGACGCCGTGCTCGAGACCGGTGGCCTCGTCGACGTTGGGATCTGCCGCGATCACGTTGATACCGAAGCTCCGGGCGCGTTTGGCCACTTCCTGGCCGATATGCCCGAAGCCAATCAGACCCATGGTCTGGCCGCTCAGTGGGGGAACCGGAGGTTGGGAAGCTGGATCCCAGATGCCTTGAACCATCTTCTGGTGGAGTGGCACGATCTTGCGGGTGAATGCCAGCAACAACGCTATGGTGTGGTTCGCGACTTCCTCATGGCAGAAATAGGTGTTCGATACCGGCAGCCCGTGTTCGGTAGCAGCCTCCAGATCGATCTTGTCGAATCCATGACTCACCGTGACGATTGCCCGGCATTGTGGCATCGCTTCGATCATTTCACGAGTGCAGACTCCGGCGGCCATCAGACCATCAGCTTCAGGAAGAATCGCGTAGAGTTGGTCGGGATTGTCAAAATCTACGATGACGATTTTTGCGTTGACTTTATCGAGTTCCGCTTGCTCGATCTCGCCGTTGTCTTCAGCAGGTGATCGGCGGTTGGCGGGCCGAACGACGGTAAACGGTTTGCTCATCGGTTATCGTCCTTTTCAGTGTGGCAGATTGCGGTTTCCTGGCTTTTTACATCCATGGCACATCCAACGCAAGAGGCATGTCAATCACGACCGGACCAGCGGTATCCAGTGCTTCGGTAATCGCCGCCTCAAGCTCATCCGGCGAGCGAAGTGATAGACCGGTTGCGCCAAAACTCCTGGCCAGCGCGGCGAAGTCGGGCGTCGCCAGATCCGTTGCGTAGGTATAGTCGCCATACCTGAGGCGCTGGTGCCTGCGCATGGCTCCATACCCGTGATCGTTACAGACGACAACGGTGATGTTCGCGGCTATCTGGACAGCTGTGGCAAGTTCGGCTATCGAAAACATCAACGCGCCGTCACCAGTCACAGCGATTACTGGTCGTTCCGGGGCAGCAACCGCCGATCCGATGGCGAATGGCAAGGCTGTGCCTAGCGTGCCGTAGATCCAGGGGATGTGAAACGACCGATCCTCATAAACTGGCAGGTGGCGTGCTGTCCAGTATTCGATCAGACTATCGTTGGTGATGATCCGATCGCGAGGCGCAGCCCGGTCGATTGCGTCGATGACGCTCATCGGAACGGGATGTTCACGCCGCATTGCTTCTTCGAGCGTATTGCCAGCAGCAGCAATCTGTTCCGACCATCCGGAGTCAGCAGCCCCCGGACTACCTTCGAGCGCATCCAGAATCTGATTCAGGACGAGCCGCTCGTTGCCAATCAGGGCGATGCTGGCTGGATAATTCAAACCAACCCATTCACCATCGGCGTCTATATGAATTACTGGCGAGAGTTTCAAGGTCCAGCCGGATGTATCTGCCTGGCTCAAACGAGTTCCAACAACCAGGACGGCATCGGAATCCGTCAGAAATGCTTCAAGCTCCGGCGAGCCAGTCCACTTCCCGCCTACCGCTAGCGGGTGATCGCCGGGGATCGCGCCTCGCCCCTGAGCGGTTTCAAACACCGGGGCTTGAATTGTCTCTGCGAGAGATAGCAACGACGCTGAAGCGCCGGAACGATGGACACCGCTTCCGGCGAGAATAACCGGACGTTTGGCCTGGTGCAGCAGTTCGGCGACCCGCCCGGCATATTCAGCGTTCGCGCCATACTCAGCCGGTCTCTCTGGCGTGACGATCTCAACCTCGGATGATCTATTCAGGGTGTTCTCGGGAACATCAAAGTACGCCGGTCTTGGCCGGCCTGTTTTCAGTTCTGCCAGTACCCTGGCCAGCGCTGGAGAAATCTCGGAGACATGGCTAATGGATTCGGCTGACCGCGTCACCTGGCGGAATGTCCCGGGTTGATCCTCTAGCTCGTGGACGACACCACGATTGCGATTGATCAGATTGGACGGCAACTGGGAAGCGATCAAAAGCACTGGCGAAGTATCAGCCCAGGCTTCACCAAGCGCGGTGAATGCGTTTGTAGCTCCGGGACCTGTTGTGGTGATGAAAACACCAGGCATTCCGGATGTGCGGGCGTAACCGTCGGCGGCGAACCCCGCGCCTTGCTCGTGCCGGCAGACGATGTGTTCGATGTCGTCGCTTCGGTAGAGCGCATCGTACATTGACAGGTTGTGGACTCCGGGGATGCCAAAGACGGTTCGTACACCTCCAGCTCGCAAGGTGTCGATGACAACCTGGCCTCCTGTGCGTTGCATGTATCTGCCTTCCCCGCCGTTCAGTTTGCTTTACTGGCAGTATAGATTGAAACTCGCCAAGACGCGCGCCTGATCTGATAGCATTCGGAGTTCTGTCATTGCTTCTGACGGAAGGCGTACGATGCGACGGGTTGTCATCATCGGTTGCTCCGGATCTGGAAAATCAACGCTGGCGCGACGGCTTGGGGATATAACCGGACTTCCGGTCACACACCTTGACGCTCTGTTCTGGCAACCTGGTTGGGTTGAACCGGACAAAGCTTCGTTTCATGATGAAGTCAGACGGCTTGCGCGCGGCGACCGTTGGATCATAGATGGCAATTACAGCCTGTCGCTGCCGGAACGTCTCGACCGCGCTGATACGGTCATTTTTCTCGATATTCCCAGGCGATTAAGTATGTGGCGGATCAGTCGCCGGGTAGTCAAATACTACGGATCAACCCGTCCTGATCTGGGTGAAGGCTGTGATGAGCATTTCGACCCTGCCTTTTTCTGGTGGGTCTGGCGTTGGCGCTCTCGCTACCGGGCAAACTACTACCGAATGATTGAAGAACGGCCATCCAGCAGCCGTTTCCTGGTCTTGAGATCGCCTGCCGCCGTCGAAGCCTACCTGCGCGTTGTAAAACCCGGTCTGCCTGAGGTTGTTTAGATCCGTACTTCAGATTTTGGTTTGAAGGCCGCCTCGATCATATTCTGATCGAAGTCGTTGGAGACTACGCCTTCTGCCGCGTACTGGTACACGGCAGCGCGATAGATGCTCGTCAACGTCGAACTGATGATGAGGACAACGGCTACACCGATGACCAGGACGACGATTGCGCCGACCATGAAGACGGTGTTGGAAAGAGCTGATGCCCCGGCGACGAGCAGTCCTCCGACCAACCCAACGGGCAACAACAATACCAGGGTAAAGACGCCGATCCCGAAGGAGCCAACAACCTGTTCACCCCAGGTCTTCCGCAAGAGACTCGCGCTCTCCTTGATGGCTCCAATCGGACCGACATCACGACTAACGAGTACTGGAACGACCAGGAACGTCGCCAGGTTCCAGGCGATATTCCCAATAATCGAAGCGACTGCGCCGACGAGGCCGCCACGGTCTCGCAACAGCGTCAGCACAACTCCAATGGTAGCTGAGATGAGTGCGTAGCCGATGATCGCGGTGATTCGGCTGTTCGCCAGTCGCAACCCACTCCCGAGTGACGGTTTTTCACCGTGCAAGTGTTGCAATGCCGCGCCGATGAGCGCGCTGTTGAAGTAGATGATGACCGTGTATGCGATGGCATAACTAATGAACAGGTAAATGATCTGACTAATGCTTAAATCCGATGTGTCAGTAGGCACGTTGCTGGTGATATCAGAGAAGATCGCCAGCGCTCCGCCAGCCATCACCAGAATGACAAAACCGGTGACCACGGACGATATTACCGGGAATAACGCCAGTGATTTGTTGCTGGCCATGACATCCCAGCTGGCTTTGCCAAGCTTCCAGCTATTGGAAAATCTTGAGAACATCCGGTCTCCTTTCGTTTGATTGCCAGACCTATTATAACCTGCCGCACCCTGCCCGCTTGTGGTCGATACTTCCCAAAACGCAAATCGCGTGTGATACTTTCGCGCGGAATGGCACGAACGTACCAGTTGGATGAACACATGAACCGGGAGCTAGAGAAGTAGTGCGACTTTACGATACTCTGTCGGGCGAAATTCGAGAGTTTGAACCGTGGGATGGCAACACGGTACGAATGTATGTCTGCGGTGTAACCCCCTATGACACCGGACATATCGGTCACGCCATGACCTATCTGACCTTCGACGTTCTGAACCGCTACTGTCAGTATCTCGGCTGGCGGGTCAAATACGTCCAGAACGTGACCGACATCGATGACGACATCGTCCGCCGGGCAGAACGAGACAACGAAAGATGGGATCAACTCGGAGACCGGCATACCCGGCAACTCGTGGAGGATTTTTCGGCGCTGAACATCCTCTGGCCGCAGGTGTTCCCCCGGGCCAGTGAAGAAGTCGACAAGATAATCGACATAAATGAGACGCTCATCGAACGAGGTTTCGCCTACGAAAGTTCCGGCAATGTCTATTTCCGGGTAGCTGCCGATGGCGATTATGGCGCGCTCGGCAAATACGGCTTCGACGAGATGGTTGAGCTTTCACGAGAGCGCGGCGCGGATCCGGATGATCCTCGCAAAGAGGGTCCACTGGATTTCATCCTCTGGCAAGCCTGGCAACCCGGGGAACCATACTGGGAGAGTCCCTGGGGCCGGGGCCGTCCTGGCTGGCATATCGAATGTACCGCAATGTCCATGCGGTATCTTGGCGACACGATCGATATACATGGCGGCGGTTCCGATCTGATCTACCCGCACCATGAGAGTGAGATTGCGCAAGCACAGCACTACTCGGGAATCGAGCCATTCACCAGGTTCTGGATGCACATCGGCATGGTCCGCTATCACGGCGAAAAGATGAGTAAATCGCTCGGCAATCTGGTGCTGGCCAGAGATGTTTTGCGATTTCACACCGCCGACGCACTCCGACTCTATCTGCATAGCAACAATTATCGAGAAGAGTGGGAATACCTGGACGCCGGTCCAGCCGAATTCGAATCCGTCGCCAGCCTGCTTCGCGAAGCCGCCCACGCCAACTGCGGACACGGCGAGGAACTCGATCCATCTGGCTTCGAACGGCAGTTCAGAGATGCACTCGACGATGACCTGAACACCCCAGTGGCAATCGGAGTGCTTAGCCAGTTCGCGACTCGCATTCTGCAAGAAGCAGCTATGGGACATGATGTCAATGCCGCAAAGAGCCGGCTCCGGTTGCTGGCGAGCATCCTCGGTGTCCAGGGAGTGCGCTGAGCGACATGCTGCTTGCCGTCGATATTGGAAATTCCAATGTGAAATTTGGCGTCTACAAGCGAGACCAGCTCATCCATCACTGGCGGGTGCTTACGGTTCGCGAACAGACTGCGGACGAATATGGTGTCTATATCCGGTCATTTTTCGCCGAAGCGGGTCTCGAGCGAAAGATGTTTACCGGGGCGATTGTTAGCAGTGTTGTTCCGCAACTAACAGCGGGCATCATCGAGACGGTTACTGAGCGCACGGGCTGCCTTCCGCTCGTAGTCAGCCCGGAAATCGAACTAGGTTTGGAAATACGAACGGATCGTCCCGCCCAGCTTGGGGCTGATCTGATCGCCAATGCGGTAGGTGGCTGGCACCAGTACCACGAGAGCTGCATCGTGGTCAGTTTCGGCTCTGCGACCGTCCTGATAGCCGTCGCGGCTCCGGGAGCGATTCTTGGCACCGTTATTGCAGCTGGCCAGGAGGTGACGTCAGATGCGCTGGTCAGCAAAGCCGCCCAGCTGGCGTACGTCCCGATGCAACCTCCCCCGTCAATTATTGGCACGAACACAACCCACTCGATGCAGGCGGGTTTGCTCGTCGGGCACATCGCGATGGTCGAGGGGCTCGTCGACCGGATGCGCGCCGAAATGGGTCCAGCCAGGGTTATTGCAACCGGCGGGCTGGTCGAAACGCTTGCGTCGGTCACGAACTATTTCGATGCGGTGAACCCGTGGTTGACCCTGGATGGACTGCGAATCATCGCCAGTTTCAATCAGGATCCACGCGGAAACTAGAACCACAACTGGATTTACGTTCCATCTCCTCTTTTCAGTGTTCCTCGCCTGCAGCTGATTTATTAGCCGCAATAGTGTGTTGCTTTTGACTCGCAGTGAGGCTAGAATCGATAAGAACATATGTTCTGTGCTGAGGAAAAGGGCGGTAGTTGATCATGCTCCGTTGGGAAGATTTTGCCAGGAAAGAGGGAAAATTTGCCGCGACAGGTCTAAAGCTGCTGTTCCAACACGGTATTGGCCTGGCGTATCTGGCGACTGTTGATCCAAACGGGTCACCCAGATTACACCCGATTGTGGTCGTGTACGCTGATGGTGGACTGTACACCTTTCTCATTCCTTCCCCAAAGCGCCGGGATCTGGAGCGCAACCCTCACTACGCTCTGCACGCCTACCCAGCGCCGGAAAAGGACGATGAATTCGCGCTGCGTGGTGTCGTTCAGCGCATTGAGGATGCAGAGCTGCGGAATAGCGTCATCGCGGAAGCTCAGCATGAGGTGGAAGAGGATCAATACCTGTATGAATTTCTCATGAGCAGCGCTCTCGCAGCCGAATACGAGTACCGCGGTCACTGGCCTCCTGCCTACTCCATCTGGACAAGCAAAAATCTCTAGACCGTCTTGCACTGAACGCGAATTCTGAACCCAATTTTGAAATCTCCTGTTTACCCTGATGCATTCGCCAGCAACTGGCTGACTTTGCGTATGAGAAGCTCGGCGATAGTACCCTTGCTGGCGAGCGGCACCTCCTCCTGATTGCCGTGGCGATCGAGAATCGTTACCCGGTTTGTCTCGGATCGAAATCCCGCGTCGGCGCTGGAGATGTCATTGGCGACGATCAAATCCAGTCCCTTCCGATTGATTTTGTCGGTTGCGTTGTCAATAAGATTCTGACTCTCAGCCGCAAAGCCAACGGTGATGAGAGGGTAGCCAGTTGACGCGCGTTGATCGCGAACGTTTTCGAGAACGTCCGGCGTACGGACAAGGTTTAGAGCCATCCCCAGGGAGTTATCACCATCTTGCTTTTTGATCTTCTGGTCTGCAACCGAAGCTGGACGGTAATCAGCGACAGCTGCTGCCATGAGCAACGCATCTGCGCCGTCGACGGCTTCAAGGACGGCATTGCACATCTCAATCGCTGAACTGACTTTCACGAGATGCGCGCCGACAGGAGCTGCCAGGTCGCGGGCGGTTGAGATCAGCGAGACCACCGCGCCAGCATCGATGGCAGCCTGCGCCAGAGCCATGCCTTGTTTACCGCTCGAATGATTCGTCAGGAATCGCACCGGGTCGATCGATTCGCGGGTACCGCCAGCAGTGACGACCACCCGGCAACCCGACAAGATGCCATCTTGACCAAGGGTGATGCGAATTCTGCCCAGGAGCGTCCGAGTGTCAGGTAAGCGACCCTGGCCAGTGAGTCCGGAGGCGAAGCGGCCAACGTCCGGTTCGATTATCTCCAGGCCTCTCTCCAGCAACAGAGCAATGTTTGCAACGGTGGCCGGGTGCCGGTACATCCCGCCATCCATCGCCGGGGCAAGCAGCACCGGACACCGGGCGGTTAATGCCGTAACCGTCAACAGGTCGTCGGCCTGGCCAGCCGCCAATCTGGCAATGGTGTTGGCCGTTGCTGGTGCGATGATGAGTAGATCGGCTGATTCTCCCAGGCCGACATGGGCAATGTGGGTCGGCAGGCTGTTCCCTGACCCACCCTCCCAGAGAGAGGTGTAGACCGGCTGGCCGGTCACCGATTGAAATGTCAGCTGGGTAACAAACTCCCGGGCGCTATCGGTCATGATGACGCTCACGTTTGCGCCCGCCTGAGTGAGTTTGCTGGCCAGGTCGACAGCTTTGTAGACAGCGATCGAGCCGCATACGCCGAGGACAATGTGCTTGTTATCAAGGAGCGATACTGCTGAGCCGGACATAATGGTCTTCTCCTGCCTGCTGGAGGTTGTCACAACCGTACGATACCGGAAGAAAGCGACAAAGCAACTCAATCATGTCATTCTGGTTGATTGTCAGCTGGTGCCCCGCTGGTCATTAAGAGAGCATTAGTCACCTTCAAGGTCTGGTGATGTCGCCGTTGTTCCCAGATTCTGGGTGTGTAAGGTGACTGTTCGGCAATTCATCGCTGATCCTTTAGACTGTCCGCATGTTGAACCATGCGATACATCGCCAATCCGCCTGGCGAATTTCAGTGTTGCTCTTTTTAGGTCTGAGCTGTATCTACATTGCGCTGGCTCGCGGTGTGTTTGTCTATGGCGACGATGTTCTAATGTATCAAGTGACGGAGAGCATCATTGAAGATGGCGCTGTCTCTGTCAGCGCATCTCCAGTGCCAGGGTCGCCGATTCAATCGAGTCTGGGGAAAGATGGCAAGGGCTATGCCAAATACGGGATAGGCCAGTCTATCGTCACAATCCCGTTTTATCTGGTGTCGGACTGGTTTATAGAACCATTGCTGCCACTCGGCGAACTGGAAGACAGCGGCGGGAATCAGCGAACCGGCGCAAGAATCTGGGGTTCTTCGCTTGTCAGCAGTCTGGCAGGCGGCGCGACGGTAGCGATGTTTTTTCTGGTTGCCCTGGAACTCGGATTTCGTCAAAGAACGTCGTTTGTGTTGTCGCTGATACTCGGTTTCGGTACCTTGCTCGCGCATTACTCCACTGTCTATATGAGTGAATCCCTCACCGCGCTTTGCCTCTTGACTGGTTTTTACGGGATTTTGAGAGCCTCGCGCGAAATCTCTCCTGTCAGTTGGATCATCGTGTCAGGTTTCGCGATCGGGTTCGTCATCGTGACGAAACCGGCTATCGCTTTGGCCTGTTTGCCGTTTGGTATCTGGGTGCTCTGGCTGGTCTGGACCAGGTGGCGATCGAGTGTGCGGGAGACGGTGAGCGTGCTTGTTGCCTGGGGATTGCCTATAGCTGTCTGTCTGTTACTGATCGCTGCCTACAACTGGCGCCGGTTCGGCGATGTGACCAAGACCGGCTACGGTGGAGAAACACGTGCATTCACAACGCCGCTTCTGACCGGTCTGGGTGGACTGCTGATATCACCTGGCCGGGGATTGTTACTGTACAGCCTGCCGGTTGTTCTTGGCATTGCCGGTCTCTGGTACCTGATTCGACGACAACCGGGACCGAGCCTGGTGATTCTTAGTTCGTCGATTGCCATGCTGCTGTTTTACGCAAAGTTTTACCAGTGGCATGGTGGTGGTGTCTGGGGGCCGAGATTTCTTGTGCCGATCATTCCACTGCTCATGCTTCCTGCTGGAGAGATCGTTGAACGAGCCTGGCGGAACCGGAGCCTGGCGTTTCTGGTTGTCAGCATTGCGGCGCTTGGAGTGATTGTCTCCGCGCTTCCTGTCCTCTACCGTTTTGATCTCTACGTCGAAGAGACTGGCGGCTCACTGGAGGCAATTCGGGCGACCTTCTGGGATGTGTCCGAATCACAGATCTACGTGCACTTTTCGCGAATCATCGGTGGGACGACCGATCTGGATATGGCTGCCGCCAGATACGATTCCAGTCACCTGACCTGGCTTAGCATTCTGCTTTCCGTCGCTGGTCTGGCAATGATCGTAGCTGCCGGAAGGGTTGCATCAGGAACACAGGGGGAAAGGCAAGCGGTTGAGGATCACATTGCTGACCATCACTCGCCAGCTGATGCTTGTTAGCTCGTATCATGTCGCCGGCGAGCAGAGCAGTTGACAGGTGTGTATGAAATGCCGTTGCTGATGTCTCGTACAGCAGAAGCAAGTGATTAACAAAGAAAACCCGGAGGACTGCATCCCCCGGGTTTCTCACAAGACTCAACGATTAGTAGTGTTCGATGTAGCGGTCTCGTTCCCACTCGGTTACGTGCAAGCGGAACGCCTGCCACTCTTTGTTCTGTGCTTCAGTCAGCCGCTCAAAGACATGCTCTCCGAGCGCGTCCCGGACGACACTGTCGGCTGCCATCTCCGTCATTGCTTCGCCAAGCGTGGTTGGCAACGTTTGCACGTTGCGGCGGGCCAGGTCGGCGTCGCTAAACTGATACAGGTTTTCCTCAACTGGTTCAGGAAGTTCAAGCCCTTGTTCGATGCCGTCAAGGCCTGCCGCCAGCATTACCGCATAGGCAAGATACGGGTTGCAGGAAGGATCCGGGCAACGCAGTTCCAGCCGGGTCGCGGACGTCTTGCCAGAACGGATAGAGGGAACTCGGATGAGGGCTGATCGGTTCTGCCGTGCCCAGGAGACGTAGACCGGCGCTTCATACCCCGGCACCAGACGGCGGTAGGAGTTGACGATCGGCGCCATCACCGCGCACATGCCCCTGGCGTGTGCCAGCTGACCGGCGAGGAACTGACGGGCCTGTGTCGAGAGACCATAGGTATCGTCCTGATCGACAAACGCATTCTCCCCGCCGTCGATGAAGGCGAGCGACTGGTGGACATGCATGCCTGAGCCTGAAATGCCAGCGACCGGTTTCGGCATAAATGTTGCGTGGAGACCGTGAGCCTGGGCAATCGCCTTCAGGGTGTATTTGAACGTCATCACCTGATCCGCGCCGGAGAGCGCGTGATCGTACTCAAAATCGATCTCATGCTGACCGGGCGCAACCTCATGGTGGCTGGCTTCGACTTTGATGCCCATCGCCTGAAGAGCATTCACCATATCCTTGCGGGCGGTATCAGCCAGATCGGTCGAGAGGTCGAAGTAGCTCCCACGGTCGTGGGGCAGGAACGCGATCTTTTTATTCTCCATCTCGAAGAGAAAGAATTCTGGTTCTGGTCCGGTATTGAAGACGTAGCCGAGAGCGGCTGCCCGATCAAGTTGCCGCAACAGGACTGCCCGGGGGTCTCCCGGGAATAGATCACCGTCCGGCTTGTGCACCCAGCAAATTACTCTCGCAGTCCGGTGCTGCGAATCGTCCCACGGTAGAACCCGGAAGGTGTCCAGGTCCGGCATCAGGAACATATCACTCTCGGCGATGCGGGCAAACCCGGCGATAGATGAGCCGTCGAACCATTGGCCTTCTTCGATCACCTGCGGAAATATCTCAACTGGTATGGTCACGTTCTTGACCATACCCATAACATCGCTGAATTGAAGGCTGATAAATCGGACAGCCTGCTCGCGGCAAGCGTCAAGCACTTCTTTTGCAGTGGTTTTCGGTGTAGTCCTGCCAGCGGGTTCGATGGTCGCTACCACTCAGGTTTCCTTCCTGAATATCAGGGACGTAGTTCGTACGTACGCCCTGCTCTGCCTTATCAGCAAGGAGGTTACGACTCTTGACCGTGAATTGCTATGAATCCAGCTACCGAATCAGAATTTGTTTTGTGCACAATGCACAAGCAAACTGCTACGGGACAGTTACCTCTTGCAAGCATTCCAGGTTTCGCGCTGGCGCATCAGGACCATTCTTATAGTCGCGCATAAATGATCCGAGACGGACATCTGCGGAGGAATCCGGGTAGAGCTGATACCCCCAGGCGGTAACGACAATCGGGTTGGGCAGACCCTCGTACGGAGACATGAAAATCTCCCGGTCACCTTCGGCAAAATCTTCCAGCCCGTCGATCTCAGCCTGGGGAAGTTCAGGATCATAGGCAATCCAGACCGCTCCAGTAGCGAGTGCCGCCACGGCCTGCTCGTTGTCGACAGGCAGCCGGTAGATGCCACATTCGAGTGTCGCTGCAGCATGTGATCCGCCCGCTGGCGGTGTCATCGGGTAGGAGACAGGACCAGCAACCGCCAGGCTGGTCAGATCATCGTAAACAATGAGACCCTGGATCTCATCTGGTATCGTCGGGCGGCTGAGAGAGATGTAGACATTGATCAGGGTGAATATCACGAGAAACGCCACCACGACCGGAACCAGGATTTTTGTCCGTCTCCTGATTTTCGGGTCGCCATGGGTGCGTGTGGTAGTTGCTTCCTGTCCCAACGTTGACCTCGCTCAAGGTAGGCTAGTTTGAGCGCCCGGCAACGACGCCGGGTAAGGGTATCAAGTTGCGGGAAATTTGGAGAGTGAACTGTGGCTCATCGTCGAATGCTTACTACCATCGATGCACATGCCGGGGGCGAACCGCTGCGACTGATCACAGCCGGCGTGCCACGCCTGGCAGGGCGGACGATGCTGGCCAAACGAGCTGAAATGCTGGCCTCCCACGATGAGATCCGGCGCATCTTGATGTGGGAACCACGCGGTCACGCTGACATGTATGGCGCGATCCTGACTGAGCCTGTTTCACCTGAAGCCGACTACGGCATTCTCTTCATGCACAATGAAGGCTATTCGACCATGTGCGGGCACGGGATCATCGCCGTATCGACGATTCTGCTGGAGACTGGCATGCATCCGTTTTCGGGAGATAGTCCCTGTCACCTGGTCTATGACTCCCCCGCAGGTTTGATCAAGGCAACTGCCCGCCTGGAAGCTGGCCGGGTAGTGCAGGTCTCGTTCCGGAATGTGCCTTCGTTTGTTTATTCCGAAGGTGTCGAGGTAACGACGACATTTGGACAGTTCAGCACACCGGTCGTATTTGGCGGCGCGTTCTATGCGCTTGCGGATGCGAGGCAGGCCGGACTGGCGGTGCGATCTGATCAGGTTCAGCAGCTTGTAGATTTCGGGATGCAGGTGAAGGAATCGGTCGAACGCCAGCTTGAAGTCGCTCACCCGGTTGAAACTGATCTCACGGGAATCTACGGAACGATCATTTGCGACGACCCGGTCGGCAGCCAGTCAGATGGCCGCAACGTCACGATATTTGCCGATGGCGAGGTCGATCGATCACCTTGCGGAACGGGAACTGCCGCGCGCCTGGCATGGTTGCACGCCACCGGAGAAGTGGCGACAGGGGAATGGTATGTCCACGAAAGCATCATCGGTTCGACCTTCGGCGGCACGGTTGTAGGAGAAACCAGTGTCGCGCACTTCCGCGCGGTGGTTCCCGAAATTTCCGGCCGCGGTTTTCTGACTGGTTCGCATACCTATTTTGTCGAGCCGGATGATCCGCTTGGTGGCGGTTTCCTCGTGCGATAGATCTCAACACGGGAATTGCACGGCGATTTGTTACCGGAATAACTGCCGGCATGTATCGCGCTGTACAGGGTCATTGTTACCTGACAGCTACGATAGCTGTTACGAAGGATCTCATGGATCGACAGCAGTGAGACAAGAGAGCCGGAGTCGAGAAAACAGCCACAACTTCCAGTTGAACCAGCACGAGTAGAAGTTCTGGCAGGCTGGCAGCAGTCGACACGACACGGTGGAACAGGTTCCCGACCTTTCTGACTCCGCTGTCGAAAAGTCGCCGGGTAAGGTGTGCAAGCCCGGGAGAAAGGCTGGATGACGTGTCAACCGTAATTCGAATCTCCCCGCCTACGTTTTATGAAGAACAGTACGAACTTGAAAAACCTTGGTTGGCGACGGCAGGTGTGACATGTGTGGTCACGCTTGCCCTGCTGATCAGTGTCGTCGCAGCCTATGTCATAGGCGACAACTCGATGAAATCCAGAATTTTTCTGCTGTCGGTATTTCTTGCTGGCGCACTCTATGCCGGGTTCACCGCCTACCGGAATTGGACTGGCTCAAGGACAATTGCCGTCGACTCTGACGGGCTGCACTACCGGTTTACCAGGGACAAATGGCGGCACATTCCGGTTGGCGACATTCGCAGTTGGAGCATCAACCGCCGTAAGTTCTTCTGGCTGAACAATGGCAATTACTACCTGCAAGAACTCATCGTGGAGGTAAACAACTCCGCCGCAGGTTGGCGTGGTCGCCCGGGCAACGATCGGCTCAGAATCAAAACCCGGCGTGCGTTGGAAGCCGGTCAAGCTATAGACCGGGCAAAGATATTCACCAATACCTTGCTGGAGCCTGCTCCGCGTCATGCCGGTACTACAGTGATGGATCTCGAGTCCGCGCTGGCACGATTTACGACCGTCATCAACGAGAAAGCTCGGACTTAATCTGGACTACCTGAACGAGCCACATTTGAACATAAATTAATCCAACACCATGGATTTCGACCAGGACGTCGCGAAACGCTGGTTCGTCAGATCGCTCGCGACCCGGACACCCCGGCAGCTGCAGGGTATGGAGGGTCTCCTCAGTCCGTTTTCTGGACGCCGCTGCCTTGCAATTGAACCCCGGGCTCGGCCACGAATGAGTCATCGGCATGCAACAGTAGTTGTTCGGCAGTGGCGGGGATGTCGGCAGCGCCGGTAGCGCGAGCGATATTCAGGATCGAGTTTATGATACCCAGGTGGCTGAATGCCTGCGGGAAGTTGCCGAGATGCTCTCCGGTGACAGGGTCGATTTGCTCAGCAAATAGCCCCAGATCATTGGAGCGCGCCAGCAGCTGTTCCAGCATTTCCCGGGCTTTGTCAATCTCTCCTCGAGCGATGAGGCTATCGATCAGCCAGCATGAGGTCAGAACAAAATGACCTTCTTCACCCTGGATCCCGTCAACATTTTCACCATTGTCGTCCACTTTGTAGCGCCGGACCAGTCCTTCTCTGGTCAGTTCGCGTTGGATAGCGTCGATTGTCCGGTTCATCACCGGGTGGTGTACGTCGATAAAGTGACGCAGCGCAAATGAGAGTGCGGAGGCATCCAGAACATGGCTGTCAAACGATTGCACAAATGTGCCGGTCAGCGGGGAGACGCCCCGGCTCATGACATCGTTTCGTATCATGCCTGCTACGTGATTCCATTCGGCTAGTGGAGCGGTTCGATTGTCGATTTTCGCGAGCTTGATCGCACGATCCAGCGCCAGCCAGCACATCACATTGGAATAGGTCATCCGGGTCGGCTCGCTACGCACCTCCCAGATCCCGGAGTCAGTATCCTGCCAGTGCAACAGCACCTGGGTGACGATTGCCATCAGATAATCCCAGAGCGCTTCGGAGATCACCCCGCCAAACCGCCGGTAGATGAGCGCTGCATCCAGAATTTCGCCCCAGACATCCAGCTGTTTCTGGCGGTAGGCATCGTTGCCGATACGCACCGGACGCGAGCCACGATACCCGCCAAAGTGATCGAGTGAAAACTCCTCAAGGTCCCGTCCGCCATCGACCCGATACATAATCTGGAGACTGGCCGGGTTGAGATCGGTCGCGTCGATGATCCACTGAAAGAATGATTCGGCTTCCTCCTGATAGCCGATCGACATGTAGGAGTAGAGAGCGTAGGTGGTGTCGCGGATCCAGGCATACCGGTAGTCCCAGTTGCGGACTCCTCCCGGAAATTCGGGCAGTGACGTGGTCGCCGCGGCTGCCATTGCACCAGACGGCAGGTAATCGAGTAGTTTCAGGGCAAGTGCGCTACGGCGCAGTTCGCTTGCATATGGACCGGAATAAGTACATCGATTGATCCAGATTTTCCACAATTCGAGTTCGCTGTCCCGTAGCCTCGCTGCGGTGTCTGGCGCGAACTCCATCCAGACCGGTGCTGCGCTCCCATGGTAGGTGGCGATAATAGGAATCTCGTCGCCGGCGGATACGTCAAATGTCCCCGAAAGCCGGTCATCCTGTGGTTCAAGCTTGGCTGAAGTGTGAATCGAAAGATACTGAGCGGATCCGCGTATGAGAGCGCCTCGTCCTGGAACCATCTCGAAGGTCGGCCGGTCTCGCCCGTAATCAAATCCAGGCACAATGTGCTGCTGCAGGTTCACGGTGCCCTGAACCCCTCGGACAATCCTGATCAGGACACCGCCCTGGAGGCGATCGACGATTCCCAGTGCGCCGCCCATGCCGATCGAAGGCATGAAATCGGTGAGCTCAACTGAGCCAGTCTCAGTCACGAAGGTTGTGACCAGGACATTCGAATCTGCCCGGTATTCTCGCTTGACCTTCCAGTTTCCCGTCGGGACGATCTGCCAGAACCCGGCTGTCCCACCATTGAGCAGGCGGCCGAAGATGCTCGGGCTGTCGATTCTTGGCAGGCACAGCCAGTCGAGTGAGCCGTCACTTCCGACCAGAGCGACGGTCTTGCCGTTTCCAATTGCGCCATAGGCCTCTATTGGCAGGAAGCCGTCATCATACCGTTGATAGGAAAGAAAGTTACTCACCTGGCCAGTGGCATCCATTCAGTTGTGCCGGGTGTGAAAAAACGTTCAGCCTCTGATTTCCCCCGTTGAACCACAAACGTTGTTAATACTACAAATTTTCTACAACCGCGTAGCAAGATGCATATATCGCATTCGGGACATAGGTTTGCGGTCCAGCCAGATTTCGCGCATCCGAGTCTGGCCAGCTGATCTGCAAACGGTAGTTGCCGGCTGGCAAGACTAGGTCTTCGTAGGCGATATCGTTTCGACAGGCTTCTATTTGATCGGCGCTGGTATAGATTTCGCAATCATCGCACGCTGGGAGGGTATATGAGCTTGAGACTGCCCCATCAATGGATACGACCATCTCAAACGGAGCTTGATTTCCAATCGTCAACGTCACGTTACCGCCCTGGTCCTCGATGTACTGGGGCAGCGGCGGAGCGCCGATTTTCTGATAATCGGCCATTTCTACAGCCGGTGGCTCAGCCGGAGTATCGGTGCTGTACCGCCATCGGTAGTAGTGCTGACCGACGTTTCCTGCTTCTACCCGCCACTCAGGAGCATTGATCGGCGTATAGGTGAGCACACGCCGTTCAAATACCTGGATGAGCACATCCTGCTGGGCTCCAGCGAGCTTCACATTTGCCCAGTAGGGCTCAGTGATCGGGAATCCGGTTGCGAAAAACGCGTTCTCGAACAACCGGTCATCAAACGTTGAACCATCAACGTACACCTGGCCGGTTGAATTCATAAAATCCCAGAACGGCGCAGCAATCGAGTGGTTCGTCTCGGGAACATAGTAGGCGATTGAAGTGGCGTACTGAGCGTGTGCAGGGTTGTCAATCACAGCGCCATCACGATGAATCTGTTGGGTGATAGTAGTGCCAACAGCAAGCGGAGCGTTGTTGAGTACTCCCTGGAAGGTAGCGTACGTAGGACCGTTGAGATCGTCAACATCGCCTGCTACCGCGCTGACGGAAGGCTCGGTCGCTTCAAAAGCGTCGTTGCCGACCTGGAGCTGTCCGGTTACCAGTTCCTTTGCAAGCAGACCGTTCGTGACAAACCAGACAGAGTTTGGGTCGACCGCCGGGTCGCTGGTTATTTCCATTCTCGTCTTGTCGAAATACTGGACCGTGCGAGCTTCATTTGGCGCTTCACGGTATGGCTCATTCATGAGAGATGTAAAGGCGGATGGCCCCCACATCCAGGTGCGGGTCGCTGACTGGCTGGCGACCGGAAGATCTGTTCGCGCCCAGGTGCGTTCAAACACCGGCACACCCGGGGAAACAGCGCCAGCAGGCAGATTGTCGGCGATAAGAAACATGAATGCTGCCAGGAAAACGAGGAGTAGTCGTCGATTACTGCCGGATGTTTTCATCATGCTCTATCCCGATGCCTGTTCGCGAGGCGTGTATCGCTCACTACATTATTCCAAGCCATGTAAAGGTCATCATCCGGGAGGTGTCGGGTCGCTGACGACGAAGAAACAGACGAGATAGCCACCATTGGGCACCAGCGTCCAGTAACCGCCAAGGTCAGGTGTGCTGCCGTCGTCGCGGTGGCTCAACACTGAATATACGCCTGGGGGCAGGTCAACGGTTGTGCGTGGCGCATTTGCTTCGCACGTTGATGGCGGTGACGGATTCACCGGGCAGTCAGGACATGGACCAAGTTCGATCATGCGTGTGACCGGTCCGTCGAAGGTCAGCATCAGCGAGCTTGGCGCAAGGTTCACAATTTCCAGTCGAGACTGGCCGCCACCTGCCACGTTCCCGGGCAACGGCGTCGGGCCGATGTTCTCATAGGACCCGCCTAGCGGCGGCGGCTCTAACGGCGGTGCTGTCCCGTATCGCCAGGCATAGTAATGCAGGCCAACATTTCCAGCCTCAACCTGCCATCCTGGGGCGTTGTCAGGGGTGTAGGTCAAGACTCGTCGTTCAAACACCTGAATCAGCACATTTTTCGGTATGCCTGCAACTTCAACGGTCGACCAGTAGGCCTCGCTGATCGGGTAGCCAGTCGCATAAAACGGGTTTGGAAATAACCCGCCGGTGAGGTACTGATTCTCCCAGATCAAGCCTGCCGAGTTCATGAAATCCCAGAACGGTGCGGCTATCCGGTGGTTCGTCTCCGGCACAAATACAGTTGCCTGCACTCCGAGACCAGCCAGCGACTGATCTTCAACCGGAATGCCATTTCTGCCGATACGGGAGACGAGCAGTTCGTTCTCAGCGAATGGAGCGCTTTTGAGCAGGCTCTGAAAGGTTGCGTAGGTTGGACCCTGAGGATCACCCTGATCGCCGGCGACGTTGATCGGCGCGGGAAGTCGATCTTCGAAGGTCGCGAAACCAAGTTGAAGTCGACCGGTCACCAACTCGGTCGCCAGCAAACCATTGGTGACATACCAGATTGAATCTGGTGAGGTGGCCTGGTCGGTCGTGATCTCCATACGGCTTTTATCAAAATACTGAACGACTCGTCCC
Source organism: uncultured Thermomicrobiales bacterium (assembly GCA_964577155.1). Classification (GTDB taxonomy): domain Bacteria; phylum Chloroflexota; class Chloroflexia; order Thermomicrobiales; family CFX8; genus CAZNYB01. The sequence continues at coordinate 19,665 of CAZNYB010000025.1, forward strand.
TGCCCTGACGCATCCTTCATGTATTCAGCCATGGTGCTGGTGAACGCAGCCGGTCCCCACATCCAGGTTCGATTGACCAGCAGCTCACTGACCGGATGATCGGTCCTTGACCAGGTCCGTTCAAAGGCATCGTCCCCGATTGAGACAGCAGAAACAGGCGCCGGCGCTGGGATGGCTACACTGACTAGCAGTATCGCGACAGTTATCGCGAGTAGTCTTCGAACGGTCATACAACAGCACCTTCTGTAAATTTCATGAAACGCTGATGAGCCCACTTCGATACAGATACGTTTACGGCAAGTATTGTGAACAATCAAAGGGTGAATCCAAACCTCACCCGCTCTCCGTAGATTCTAATGTACTACCAGGGCTGTTGGTTCCGTCGTCCGAGTCCAGACAATCGAATTTGAACTTTGCCGACATGGAGCGAAACATTCATATTCAATCGGTTCTTGACTGGATCAATGATTGAACTGACTGCTACACTGGCTGAATCTAAAGTGTGCATTGCTGGCAAGAAACTCGGGGTAAAAAGGGGGCTGTCTTGAATCGAATTCTTCCTTTTGTTTCGTTGCTTTTCGTATTATCTTTATCTCTAACCACGATCAGTTGTGGCCCGCTGAGTAGCGACGACCCAACTCCAGTTCCAACCGCGACAACGGCTGAGCAGGCTCAGGAACAAACTCCAACGCCCGTTCCGGCTGAACCAACCGCGACAATCCCGCCAACAGCTACCGAGGAACCGGCTCCTCCAACGGAGACAGCTACTGAGGTGCCCTCAGGACCTGTTGAAGTTCACGCGCTGTGGTTCGGCTTTGACGGCGCGACGCCGGTAGGCGGAACCAGTACGGTGCGCGTGCATGTGGAACCAAACGATCTCGGCGATTTACGGGTAGGCTTTTTTGAGTCCGAAGTTGGCGGCACCGGCGAGCAGTGGCAAACGGCCGGATGGATGGCAGTTATCACCTCGGCGCTTATGCTTGGCATTGATCCTTCAGCGTTCGAGTTTTCATTTGATGTCGCGGGACGTATCGACGGACCTTCGGCCGGTGGTCTGATGACCGTCGCGGTACTGGCGAATTTCCTCGGCGATCAGATCGATCCCTCGGTCACCATGACCGGGACGATCAATCCAGATGGCACGATTGGACCGGTTGGCGGTATTCCCCACAAAATCGCCGGGGCGGCCGAGGCTGGGAAGACCACGGTTCTCGTTCCAAGCGGCCAGCGATTTGACTATGACTATGGCCTCGAACAATCTGTCGATCTGGTGCAGGTCGGACTGGACAACGGTGTCGAAGTTATTCTGGTTCCTGATGTCCACACCGCTTATCAGTTGCTGACCGGTAGCAGCCTGCCGCTGTTGACCGGCGGTTCTGCGCCGCAAATGCCGCCGGATGCCTTTAACAAGTATCGGGCAGGCACGACAAACTGGTTCGCGCGGTATCAACAGGAGCGAGCAAAATTCACGGAATTGCCAGTTGAGGTGCAGGAACTTGAAGCCGATCTCATCCTGCTAGCTGATGACACCGCGCTCGGTGCCGATCAATTGCTAGGTGAAGGTCAGGTGTCCAGAGCTTATTCGCAGGCCTTCGAAGCCGCCGCGCTGGCCCGTCTGGCTACCCTGTACGCACAGCTTGACAATCTCTACATCAACAACCCCGACTTTGGTCCGATGGTTAGCCGGCTGGATGCCGAATCCGCTGTCGAGACCCGACTTGGTGCGATGGTCCAGCGAATCGACGCCGAAACACCACGCACAGCCTCCGATGCGATGGCCATCATGGAAGCAGCCTCGAATCTGTCGGTGGCTCAAGGGTTGATATTCCAGGCTCAGGATGCGCTGGCCAATCTTGAGCAGACCGAATACACCGAAGACGACATTCTCACTGCTATCTACACGGCCGCCTACAATTACGCGCTGGCAGATCTGTTCATCGATCTCGCGGAAGACGGTCTGCAGATCGGGCTTGGGTTCGGGTCCGCTCCCGCGCCATCCGCCGAAACCATGGACGCAATAGCAGAGACGCTCCGTAGAGGCGCCGAAGCGAACCTGGCGTATTTCGACTCACTGATCATTGAACCGTGGGCGACTGACAACGGTGTCTCAACTGAAGTTGCCCAGTACTACTTCATGCAAGAGGACAACAGCTATCTCACAGCGCTGGCCGCCGTTTTCGGAGCGGAACAGCTGACCAGCCAGATGGCAAAACCGGAGTCCCAGTCGTTGATGTCAATGGGCGCTTCGTTGACTGCATACGCCGAGTCGTCGGTGGTCATCGCGGAATACTATTCGCTCGGCGCGCAGGTGGATGAAAACGGCGTGGTCGTTGGCTACAACCGGGAAACGGCGCTGGCTGATATGCTCGAATTAGCCGATCAGCAGGCGCGTGGCTGGCTCTCGTCCGTGCAGGATGAGGAACCAGTCTCATCCATTTTCTACTATGAAAATGCCAGAATCCAGCGGCAGGGCACACCGGACGATCAGATCAATGCCCTCTTTTATTACTGGCAGTCGGCAATATTATCCGAGGTCCTTGCTACATTCACTGCCACTGAGTGAGCTGAAATCTAATCCTGGGGGTCGGGGGATGGGGCCAGGTTGAGGTAGAAGATGTGTAACCACACATCTTCTACCTCCTGGCCGATTCAGTGGCCTGTGGCACATCGCTAACGATTTGCTGGTAACAGGCCTTGCAGACCGGACGGTACCTGTTTGCGGCAGGTCCGATGAATTCTCGTATCAGCTCTTCCGCTGAGGAGCGAACATAAACCCAGCACTGATCGCGAGTGTGGATAAGATCGAAACATTCCGTGCAGTAACCACTGATAGAACCGTGCTGACCGGTGGAGTCACAGGATCGATCGGTGTCTGGCATGAGAACCTCCAAACTACCTTTACCAGGCGAAGATACCTATCCTGAGCGCAACTTTGCAGCGCGATCAGGTAGGAGATGTTTGTTTGTGGTTCAAGCCTAAACACAGCCAGGGGATCCAGCATCGTGAGATTTACCTATTTTCACACGATGGCATGCGTAGTTTGTCCGGAAATCGGGTGATTGCCCCTACAATTATGTGACATAAAGCTGAAGTGTTGACACGTCACCGGATTCAAGCGCTATCCGGCGTATGGCGTGGTTGTTGGTGTCGGCGACATAGAGTGTGTTGCCTGAGATTGCCAGCCCGTGTGGTTCAAAGAAACTGGCTTCAGAGGCTGAACCGTCCGCCAGTTCTGGCAAACCATTTCCGGCGAGGTGCTCAACGAGGCCAGCCTTCATGTCGATCCGCTTGATCTTGTTGTTGTAGGTGTCGGCCACGTAGATCACTGACTGCTCGGCATCTCCAGTGACGCCTGTCACATGCTGGAGGAGCGCCTGCTCCGCCAGCCCAACCTGATCTCCCCAGTCAAACAGATCTTTGCCGACAACTGTGGTGACGTTTCCGTCAGACCCGACAAGGTCCGAGGTTCGCACGGAACTCGTCTCAGCATCGGCAAAAACAAGCTGGTTTCCAAAGGACTCGATGCCGCTTGGTTGTGCCAGCCAGGCGCTTCTGATCGCTCCGTCACGCTTCCCTTCATGACCTGTACCGGCAAAACGCCGGATCTCATCTGATCCGAGAGCGTGCACCCAGAGCTGATGATTGCCAGCCATCGCGATGTAGAGTATGTCGTCCATGACCGTGACATCCCAGGGAGAACGCAGTGGTGTGGTTCGCGCCGGACCACCAGAGAGATAGCTCTCGGCTGCCAAGCCGGTTCCAGCGATCGTTGAAACCTCTCCGGTTTCGAGGTCAACCAGCCGGATAGCGTGGTTCTCGGTGTCGGCGACGTAGAGGAGATTGTCGTGTAGCGCTAAGCCGTGCGGCCGGTGAAAGGAAGCCGATTCCAGAGGTCCGTCTTTCATTCCCGCGGCGCCGGACCCGATGAGCGTGGTGACAGAGCCGTCGAACCTGACGACAATGATTCGATTGTGATTGGTATCCGCGATGATCAGTCGATTGCGAGTAGCGTCGACCTGGATGGCTGTCGGGAATGCGAGCACTCCAGTATTTAGCGTTGTTTCATCTGTTAACTCAGTAGCTGAATCGACCGGTGAATCACTGGTGTCGAATTCCTCAAGCATTTCTTCGACCACCTGAACCATCGCTTCCAGCTGGAATTCACCTTCGTGCTTGCCGATCACTCGCCCATCTGGACTGACAAACATCAGGGATGGCCAGGCACGTACGCCGTATTCGCTCCAGATTCGCATTTCACGGTCATTGACGACCGGATTGGTGAGGTTCAGGCGCTGGACCGCCGCACGCAGGTGCCTGTCGTCCCCTTCGGCGGTGTACTTCGCACTGTGGACCCCGACGACAAAGATCTCTTCGCGAAAACGGTTTTCAAGTTCCCGCAACTGCGGAATGACGTGCAAACAGTTGATTCAGCCGTAGGTCCAGAAATCAAGGAGCACCAACTTACCCTGCAAATCAGCCATGGTCAGCGGGCGGGTGGTGTTGAACCAGGTCAAGTTGCGGGGAAACTCTGGCGCGCGAACGGTGGCTGGATACCGCGAAGTCATGTGATCCTCCAAAACGATGTATCAATCGTGCTGAAATGATGCTCGACCAGATTTCTGGGTCTTACTGATTATTGAACGACATAATCTCGTATCTTCGCCGGTGCCGGATAGCATGAGCTTGCAGGAGCCTGGCGGTGTCAATTGATTGTATCTGGCTGGCACTCGGGTTCGGATGAGTTGCAATGCGTATCCGAACCGGTAAAAACCGGCCAATTGTCCCCGCCTCAATTGCCTGCGCGACTAGATCTCGATCCGAAATTCCAGGAATATCATCGATCGAAACGGTAGGCGGGGAAACCCCTGGCTCACCGTCGAGCCAGATATACAGCTTTGCGCTTTCGTCAGTCAAGAACAGTCCTTTACTTCGATCAGATAGATCTTGCACAAGGGTAATAACTACCCGGTTAGATCGCCAATCGTGCTAGGATAACTGATGACATCGCACCCCGGCATCTTCATGATCCAGCGATGCTTGAGATAGTTGAAATGAGAGTAGATAGGTGAGAGGAAAGGCGAATGTCAACAGTTTCAATAGGTCTCGACGGACTCATCGTCGCCCAAACGGCGCTAAGTTCTGTTGATGGCGACAATGGTGTTCTGAAGTACCGTGGAATCAATATAGACGATATGGCGAACAATGCCGCGTTCGAGGAAATCCTCGGATTGATGTGGGATGGTCACCTGCCAACACAGGCTGAACTCGATGATCTCATGGAAACACTGGCAGCTCGCAGAAAACTACCAGCCTCGGTAGCCCGTGTTATTGCCGATCTTCCGACGAGTGGCGCACCGATCGATTCTTTGAAAGTCGGTGTTACAGCGCTGGCTATGCTGGATCCAGATGCCGATAGCTGGGAGCATGACGCTATCCGGGACAAAGCAACCACGCTAACGGCTGCATTCCCGACAATTCTGGCCGCCTATCAACGGCATCGCAGTGGAAAAGAACCGCTTGAGCCGCGGGATGATCTGGATACCGCTGGCAACTTTCTCTATATGGTGAACGGCAAAGAGCCAACACAGAACGCTCACGATGCCTTTGATTGCTATCTGATGCTACTCGCGGAGCATTCGATGAATGCTTCGACCTTCACTGCCCGCTCGACTATTTCTTCGTCGACGGACTACTATTCAGCGATCAACTCGGCCCTTGGGAGCCTGAAGGGCATTGCCCACGGCGGCGCGAACATGATGGCCATGAACATGCTGCTGGAAATTGGCGACCCGAACGCTGTCGAAGCCTATGTAGACGAATCGCTTGAGACGAAGCGCCGTCTGATGGGCATTGGCCACCGCATCTACAAGGTGCGTGATCCGCGGGTGAACCACTTGATGGCCTGGTCGGAGATCATCGCCGACGAAGTCGGGGACGATAAGTGGTATCAGCTGGCGCATAACATGGAAGAGCTGACGAACCATCACCCGTACTTTGTCGAACGCGGACTCTACCCGAACGTCGAGTTCTATTCAGCTCCGTTGCTCTACAACCTTGGATTCCCACCCGATCTGATGCCTGGAGTATTTGCGCTCTCTCGTATCGTTGGCTGGAGCGCGAACCTCATGGAGCAGGTGGAGAACAATCGTCTGATGCGGCCACAGGCGGAGTACATTGGTCCTGACAGTCAGGTGTTCGTCCCGATTGAAGACCGCTAGGCCTTGATCCTGAATTGACGAACTTGAAGAGCCGTGGAGCAACGCTCCACGGCTTAATTGTTCACGACCGGGCTGAAAAACGCCATAAATAGCGACGATGTTGGTCAGAACACATACCTTGCTGTGCTATTGGATGGACTGCATAAACCGTACCGGTGCGGAACGTGGCTGACGGTGGACTGAACTCTTGTCGCATTGTCGCAACTGGCAGCACCGCTTCAGCGGGTAGACAAATCGGCTGCTGTTCAGATAATCTGTCGCCAGGTTGGCTGAAATTCAAACCTTGCTAATTCTCGTAGAGTTCGGCTTCACCAGGGGCAACCAGGACGACGTTCCGAGCCGGGAGGTAGTAACTCTCGAAGACGTTGTCATCAATGACTGCGCCTTCCGCATTTTTGACCACCCGGTGGATGCTTACCGAAAAGCCGTCACGAGCGTCCTCAACCCAGAGCGACTGGCCAGGATTCATCGAAGGGTCTTCCTGCCGGTAGATGGTCTCTTTGTCAGCCTTGACCTCGTTGTAAACGTTCGGCTCGCCGACATCAATCGTCCAGCCCTGCGGTGAGCCCCAGAGTTCGATATGGATCCATTCGCCATCGGCGTAGGCGCTGATCGCCAGCCAGTCATCGGTCGGGTTATAGAAATTGAAGTCCAAACCATAGTCAGGGTCGACGGTTGCGTCGAGGCCTGTCAGCCCACCCGGACCATTCCCATATTTCGGAATCCAGTACATATGCCAGCTGCGGTTCGTGATCGGCATTCCAGCCCAGAAGGCAGCCTGGAACACCGTCGTCGCAACCTGGCAGATTCCTCCAGCCACCGAGGGCACGGTTTGTGGCGTGCCATTGGCGTCACTGATGATGCCGTAGCCCATCATGTAGCCGTCATCGAGAGAAGCTGTTCCGCCGATTGCAGCATTGAACGAAAATTCACTACGTGGCGCAATCATAGCCCCGTTGAGAGCTGACGCCGCAACTTCGATGTTCGTGCGGCGATTGGCGCTCGATCCTCCATAGTAGGTCGCGGAGTATCCAAGAATCGTATTGATATTTATCTCACCGGCCGCAATCGCCGGATCGCTGGATTCAACAGTGACCAGTTCTGCCCAGGCGCTCTCGTTGATCGCTGAGGCAGCTACAAGGTCGACAGTCGCCGCGACGTCAACGCCGATGCCAGGCAGGGAATCCTCAGTTGTGATGAGCTGGCCGCCAACCCATCGCAACCCGGTCGGCGGCGTGGTTGCCTGGTCAAATGCTGGCCGGAGGATCTGACCAAGCTTCTGGCGATCGAAACCGATCTCGTCGTTCTGGACATCCCAACGCAGTGCGGAAGCCCAGTCGCTTCTCGGTAGCTCATAAAATCCGTCGGACCAGCCAACGATCATTCCCCGGCTGGCGATCTGGTTGAGTTCTTTCTTAAGGTCATAGAGCGTGGCAGTCGTTTCTTGCGGCTGCTCTTCGGTGACAGCCAGTGTAACCACGTACTCGCCTCGCGCCAGGGCAGCCTCAAGATTTGCGACGCTGGCATCAACATCGAGTTCACGGGAGATGACTTCAGGGATGATGCCGAAGGTGCCATCTTCGTTCAGATTGATCGTCGCGTTGCTGGCAAGCTGCAAGATTGTTGGTCCGAGTGTTCCGATGCGGGTGGCGATGGCGTCCATATCCAATGAGACGCCGCGGTCGTCGATGTCGACAATGGTGAGCAGTTCGTCGGGGTTCATCTGCCACGCCACGCCGTTGTCATACAGGTAGATCGGCTGTCCGGCCAGACGGTAGACATCGTCGTAGACAGCTTTCAAATCTGAGGATGAGATCTCCGGTTGTATCCTGACCACCGGTATTTCCACAGGCTCATGACTGAAATGCGCTACAGCCTCCTGCAGTGCAAGCGCGCCAGCCGCGGTATCCACGCCAACTCCCGGCTCGGATGGAGCAATGTTGATCATGTCAGCTTCATAGTAGAAGTGCGCATTTGTCGGTGGAACGAGCACTTTGTCGGAAATCGCAGCCAGCGTGGCAAGAAACTGGTTTGCATCGTAGGTGACGACCGGTTCAACATCCACTCCAACGGTTTTTGCCGTGATCCGTTCGCGCGCCGCATCGAAAAGCGAGCCACGACCGACTTCTTGCGCGTGCAGTCTCGTTGCTTCCATATCAATAGCAAGACCGAGATCCTCAGGAGACGCCTCAATCTCCTGATCGCCGATATGCAAGACAACCGGCTCAGCCATGTACTTATTCAGACTCGCTTGTAAATCTTGCTCCGTTTGCGCCCAGCCTACGTCGGCAACTTCAAATCCACCGATGCGGACGCCGCTCACGATCTCCCCTTCATCAGGTGGCAAGCCGGCGATAACGCCAGCTACGAGGAGCAGTGCAGCTGGAACGATCATTGCGACGACGGCGAAGTATGTCTGGGTAGCTTTGCTAAATCTGCTGGTTTGTTTATTCGCGATCTTTTTCTGGTCGGAATGTGGCCAGGTGCTGACAGCTTCCCCGGCACTGCTAATGCTGCTCATCCACTCTTTCCTGAAGAACCTGCAAGCCTCATGAGCTCAGGCCAACTCATCGGATAACTCTCGGAGATGCGGTGGTAAAGTGTCAGCCAGTCATAAAACGCATCCCATAACAGCTACTATTCAATCACACAATCATTAAAATCGTGTGTATTCTGGCTTCCAATTTTGGCAACTGCCTGTACGTTCCTGACCTTTCAGTGGGCAATCTGTCGTTCAGTTGCACAAATGGAAATGTCGATCAATGTTTTACTTGCAGTCACTGTTTTGGCCAGCTACCCGCATTTGTACGCAGGCAACGGGCGACTTTGTGTATGCCAGACAATTTGAACATTCGTCGCTGTTGTGCTGCATTATGAAAAGGGAAAACGTGGTGATTGAAAAGCGCGTTGCCAGCGAAACGATCTACTCAGGAAAGCTAATCAACGTCAGGTTAGATAGCGTTCGCCTGACCACTGGCCGGTTAACCGACAGGGAAGTGGTAGAACATCCTGGCGCGGTAGCGATTTTGCCGGTGACCAGTGAAGGCGATATCGTGCTGGTTCGACAGTACCGGTACGCCGTTCAGCGCACGCTACTGGAGTTACCCGCGGGAACCAGAGAATCGGGAGAATCTGCCGAGGACTGTGCGATTCGAGAACTGAAAGAAGAGACTGGTTATGCTGCCGATCAGATCGAGATGGTGGCAAACATACTGGTCAGTCCAGGCTGGTGCAACGAGGAGATCCAGATATTTCAAGCAACCAGGCTGAGTTTTGTCGGTCCAGATCCAGATCAGGATGAAGTTCTGGACGTTGTGGAGGTTCGCCCAGATGAAATCCCGGGACTTATCAGAGACGGCGAGATCTCAGACGCCAAGTCTGTCGTTGCGCTCCAGTCATACCTGCTGAATCAACGTGAAGATTAGGACCGTCGATTAGCGTGCTTGCGCAAATAGCTGACAGGGATCGCACCAGACAGAAGTCAGTCACCCTAATAGAACATTTTGCGGGGAGGAACTTAACAGGCTACAAAAGTTCTCGCAAAGCGATGTCCTGACGGTAAATTGCGCCTTCAAACGAAATCCTTTGACAGTATTCATATGCCAGATCCCTGGCAGTCTGTATGCTGTCTCCGCGTGCCGTGACAGCCAGAACCCGCCCGCCGGCGGTGTTAATGCTGCCGTTCTCGCTTGTGGTGCCAGCGTGGAAGACCATGCTTTCTGCTGGTAGGTCGTCCAGTCCGGAAATTGGATACCCGGTCTGGTAGGAACCTGGATACCCACCAGAGGCCATAACGACACTGACGCAGGCGCCGGAATGCCAGCGCAGCGGTGGCACTTCAGCTAGCTTGCCCTGTGCAGTTGCTATGCACAGCTCTAGAAAATCTGAATCGAGCATCGGCAAGACCACCTCGGTTTCCGGGTCGCCAAACCGGCAGTTGAACTCAAGTACCCTGGGTCCAGACTCGGTCAGCATCAACCCGGCGTAGAGCACACCCCGGTAGTCAATTCCCTGAGCGCGCATACCCCAGATCGTGGGCTGGATTATCTGTTTCATGACTTCGTCGACGAGATCCGGGCTCATCAGCCCGGGAGGTGTGTAGGCGCCCATCCCGCCGGTATTCAAACCAGTGTCGTTATCCCCTGCCCGTTTGTAGTCGCAGGCCGGGATCAGCGGCAAGGTTGTTGTGCCATCGGTGACAGCGAGCAGCGATACTTCCGTGCCAGTGAGAAACTCTTCGATCAGAACGGTGTTGCCCGCCTCGCCGAACTCGCGATCTACCATGACCTGCTGAATGGCTGATTCAGCTTCAGCTTGCGATGTACAGATCAGCACTCCTTTACCAGCCGCCAGACCGTCAGCTTTGATGACAACGGGATACGAGCTTGTATGTATGATCTCCCGGGCAGACTCCGGATCTGTTACGACGGTCGCTCGGGCAGCCGGGACATTCATCTCCTCCATGATGTCTTTGGCCCAGGTTTTGCTACTCTCGATCCTTGCGCCTTCGTTCCCAGGACCAAAGACGAGATGTTCCTGCTCGCGGAGCAGGTCCGCCAGTCCATCGGCTAACGGTGCTTCCGGACCAATGATGATTAGATCTATTTTGTGGCGCTCCACCGCTTCTGCGATCGCCTGAAAATCTGTCGCTGAGATATTTGTCGCAATCTGAGCAGTGCCTGGATTTCCAGGCGCACAAAAGAGTTCACCTAGCCCTGGACTTTGTGACAGTTTCCATGCCAGCGCGTGTTCTCGACCTCCAGACCCAACCACAAGCACATTCATCGACACGCATCACCTCGTTTCCGTCAATCGATCCAGGTGGTCAGTTCAGTCAGTGGTTTCCGGTCGATGGTTGCAAGCACCGCCGCAGGGTCGCTGGATTTCGGTCGCAGCGGTTCATCCGGGTATCCGAGCGACAACACCGTCGGGACACTTGATTCGTCCGGCAAGTTCAGCAGTTCTTTAGCCTGCTCTTCCTGCATCGGCGTGTTGGGGCATGTGCCGATTCCATCACTCCAGGCGGCTAGCATGATGTTCTGAACGACACGGCCAGCGTCGATTGCTGCCGTTCTTCCCGACATCACGATGGCTATCGCAACATCGCAAGCCTGGAGATTAGCGGGAGAGGACATCGTTTTTGCCAGCTCGTCAAGCAATTCCCGGTTTCGGATAACGATGAAATGCCAGTTTTGCCGGTTGCGAGCGCTTCCGGTGGCCCGTCCGGCTTCCAGCAGACGGTGAAGCGACTCATCCGGTACCGGTTTGTCAGCGTAGGCTCGAACGTCACGTTTCGAGACTATTGCGAGATACGTTTCCATTGATCGGGCTTACCCCTTTCGTCATATCGGATCCGCCGACGTTCTTAGAGTCCGGTTTACACTGCCACTATTGACACTGGCAATCAATTTCCAGCACGCCGACTCAGCCGGGCATCCATGCGTTCAAAACTATTGTTCAGCAGCGTATACAATCTATGTCACGCACTTTACCGTAGAACAACTGTAGCAGCGTGAGCGGTCTTGCAGGTCTCTAAATCGTGCAGACTGGCCAACAAGCCAACTGGTTGATGTACCGGAGCGTAAGCTACCGCATGGCACAAAGTTCGCACATCTGTCGTGCGGACCTTGGTACCTGTGCGAGTGTCTGGCCTATTCGTACTATATGTCAAAGAGAGATATGACTACACAACAACAGTCCCTTGCCACATTTTCGCCGGAGTTTCGGATAGCCGTGGAGCTGATTGGGAAACGCTGGACAGGCGTGATTCTCCGCTCGATGCTTGGCGGGGCAACACATTTCAGCGATTTCACTTCAGCAATTCCAGGCTTGAGCGACCGCTTAGTTTCGCTCCGTCTGAAAGAACTCGAGACAGAAGGCGTGATCGAGCGAATCGTCATTCCGGACAAACCCGTCAAGATCGAGTATGTACTGACCGAGAAAGGTCGAACATTGCTGCCGGTATTTGATGCAATCCAGTCCTGGGCGGATCGCTGGGTATAGGTTCGCTTTGCGGCTACTCGACGAAACTGATTGACTCAACACTGATCGACGAATCGGCAGGCAACATGGAACGCCAGCTCCACTCTCCCGGTTCGGCTCGCAATAGCCGGCCAGCAGCACAAACAGCCCAGATTGAATCGTCCGGAGCGGCAAAGAAATTCTCAACCTGATCTGCCATCGGAATTTCTATGCCGTTGTTTGCCGGTTGCCAGGATTCGCCTCCATCATTCGACACGATGATGTCGGCCTGGCGTCCCACTTGCTTCCCGGGACTCGCCAGCAACATCGCCGGATCGGATGGCGGAATAATGACGGCGCGCGTGTAGTCAGAGAAAAACTTTCGCCAGGTTTTCCCGCCATCGTCTGAACGGGCAAGACCGCCAAGTTTCGGTTCGTCCTCTCTCCGGCGGTCGCGGTCAAGCGATGCCCAGCCCAGAGCTGCGTAAAGCAACCTGCTATTGGTCGGGTGACCGGTGATATGGTGAATATCATCATCGCCGAGTATCGGCGCAACCTGCCAGTTTTCCCCTCTATCGTGGCTATCGAGCAATCCGCCAACTTCGATTGAGGCTAGCAGCCGGTTTTCTTCACCCGGCGGAGAGTAGAAATTCCTGATCGCGCCCGCTCTCGGAGAATACGGCAGATACCAGTCGGCACTGCCATCCAGTCCGGCAATTGCTTCCATCTCCTGCCAGGATTTACCCCGGTCAGTGCTGCGGTAGGCGCGGGCTGGCTCTGTTCCGCAGATGAGCGCATCCTCATCACCCGGGTCGTTCTGGATTGTTCTGAACGCCGAGGATGTTAACCCTTCGTTCGCCAGTTGCCAGGTCTGGCCGGAGTCAACGCTACGGAACATGCCCTGGCCATAGGTGCCAGCCAGGACTACGTCGTGGCCGTTTCCATTTGATGATCCATGGATCGCCCAGACCCGGTGACCGTCTAACCCGTGCGATGTCAGTCCATCCTCATCAAGTCGATAAACGCCGCTGGTCGTACCAATATAGGTGTGGTGCATGTAAACCTCCTGTTTGTGCAGCGTATGGGTTTCCGTCTACCTGTCAGCATAGCATGGAGAAGACCAAGGGAGAGTGATAAGAAAGTGGGAAGAGAGTAGAAAGTGAGTGAAAAGATAGACGGCAAGGGAGGACTCCGGAAGACGGAAATCAACTTGTTTGCCCTACTCTTCCCTATTCCCTATCTTCCTACTATCCTGATCCTCTCTCATCCCACTTTCCCCAACCCCTTCCCTCACTCTTCGGCTGCTAGCGCAGCTGCGAAGGCGTCAATCAAATCATTGGCTTCGTTCTCGGTCATGGGTGTGGACAGGCAGCCACCTAACGCCGGTGTGACAATAGCAGCGTGGTCGATCAGGTAGTCGTGGATTTTCAGCATGCGGGCTTTTTCTTCGGGCGTCGGAACGCTGCTGCGATAGTCGCTCAGCGGCCGGTTGTGCAGGTGAATGTTGAAGAGTGAACCTTGACCGGTCACCTGGCCCTGGATTCTCGCGCCGTCCATGGCTTCCGCCAGGCCTTCTCGCAGGTAGTCGCCAAGGGCGTCGAGTCGGGAGAACTCTTCTTTCGTCATCTTCTCCATTGCAGCCAGACCAGCCACCATCGTTACCGGGTTTGCGCTAAAAGTGCCGCCGTGCTGGACCTTCTGGTTGCCGCCGCGAGGGTCGAAGACGGCCATAACTTCCGCAGATCCCCCAGCTGCGCCAACCGGAAAACCTCCGCCGATGATCTTCGCCATCGTCGTCAGGTCGGGTGTTACGCCAAGTTGATCTTGCATGCCGCCATACCCAACCCGCAGGCTAATGACCTCATCGAAGATCAGGACGATGCCATAGTCGGTGCAGAGTTCCCGAAGGCGTTCCAGGAACTGCTGTTCCGCCGAGATCATCCCAATTCGCAACGGCATCGGATCGATCAACACCGCCGCCAGCTCGTGCCGGTGTTTCTCCAGTTTCCGCTCCAGCATTTCGGTGTCGTTGTATCGCAGCACAATCACGTCATCGAGAACGCTCTGCGGTGTCCCGGCAGAGTACGGGTAGGAGACTGGATCGCCAGAACCAGCGTCAACTGGAGGTGTGAAGGTGCTTACCCCGGCGAAATCATATGTGCCGTGGTAGCACCCTTCAAATTTGGCGATTTTCGGCCGATCGGTGTAACCGCGGGCGGCCTGGATGGCAATCATCACGGCTTCGGTTCCGGAATTTGTGAAGCGAATTTGCTCGACCGACGGGATGCGTTCTACCAGAAGTTCAGCCAGTCCGATTTCCCGGTCAGTCGGCGCGGCAAACGCGGTGCCAAAACCAATCTGTTCAACCACGGCTCTATTGACATCTGGATCGGCGTGACCGTGGATGAGCGATGTGTAGTTGTTGAGGAAATCCAGCCGCTCGACACCTTCAGCATCGACGATAACCGCGCCGAAACCTCGTTCGGCGTAGGCCGGGTAGGGGTCCAGGTGCACTGTTGTTCTACTATTTCCGCCTGGCAACACATGGGTCGCGCGTTTGTGGAGCGCCGCGGAGCGGGAAGCGGGCGAACGAAAACTTTCATGCCGTGGTTCAGTAGCCGCCATTAAGCTATCCAATCACTCGAGCAAGTCGATGAGGACCGTTGGTTGCAGTCTAGTCTGGGTGGAACAGAAGATCAACCGGAACCGGGGATGCGTGAAGCGCTGGCCACTTTCTGACTAGAGTCTGAACTAGCGGAGGATACGCTGATCACTGAGATCCTTGCCGCCGACCGTGCTGGTGATGCTGGTGGCGCGATACTCCATGATCTCAAGTTCACGCAACGTATTGACGATGTTGTACTGCGTCGGCATATCCTCCCAACGCGCGGCATGAAACTGAACGTCGCCATCGCCAGTCCAGCATTCGACAAGCGTTTCGAGGGTGTTTCCAGCTGGAGTCAAGGTGGCATAGGCGACATCCGCCTGGCCCCAGTCACCGGTTCTGGGGATGTATTTATAGTGCAGCAATCCAGCGCCTGTCTGGTTCTCGACTTCAGGTGATTCGCGCTTGCGGGTACTCTGGACATGTATATCAAGGAACTTGAACCCCAGCCAGCTGGCGGTGAGGTGGTAGCTCCCGTCATCGTCAACTTCCGGCTCCGGCAGTTCACAGTAGATCTTGGCGTATCCAAGCTCTTCGCGCCCGGTCAAAATCGGATCAGTCAGATTCTCCCAGAGCACGGCCAGAAATGAACCGGTCACCTCATCTCGATCGCCGCGGAACGTTGCCGGGAATGAGACACCCAGCGCGTTGTATCCGCGACCTGCCAGCCACTCGATATCTTTCATATACCGGGCTGCGATAGTAACGACCGGCTCGCCCGCAACCTCGAACCGCTCCGGCAACAGTCCCTGCAACTGGCTCTGATTGGTGAGATAGGAGACTGAGATCGTTGTCGTCTTCGGGGAGTTAACATTGGCAAACGTGCGTCCATCCGGACCCTGGCGGGGGCCAGTTCGGGGACCGAAGTGAGTTGGCATCCGGTACATCCGCTCCGGATCAAGCGGGTAGCTCAATTGATGGAATCCTGATCTTCTTCAAAGAAGAGGGCGTCGACGAAAGCCACATGATCGAATTCGGCGAAATCGGTGACTTTTTCACCAGTGCCGACGTAGGAGATCGGTATGCCGATCTGCCGTGAAATCGCGAAAGCGATCCCGCCTTTGGCCGTACCGTCGAGCTTGGCGACCATGATATCGGTGATATCCACTGCTTCCGAAAACTTCTGGGCCTGAACCAACCCGTTCTGACCGGTGGTCGCGTCGATGACCAGCAGTACCTCCTGCGGGGCAATATCAACATGCCGCTGCATCACCCGCTTGATCTTGGTCAGCTCCTCCATCAAGTTGTATTTCGTGTGTAAGCGGCCGGCTGTGTCCACAAGGAGGATGTCGGCGTTGCGTGCGTAGCCAGCTTTCATGCCGTCGAAAATCACAGCGCCCGGGTCCGCGCCAGGATTGTGAGCGATTACCGGGATGTTCAACCGATCGCCCCAGACTTTCAGCTGGTCGATTGCGGCAGCTCTGAATGTGTCACCCGCGACCAAGAGAACGTTTCTCCCGCGTTGTTTGTGAAATTCAGCTAACTTGGCAATGGATGTCGTCTTTCCGGTGCCGTTGACACCGACGACAAGAGTAACGAACGGGACGCCACGCTGGTAGACCTTCAGCTTTCTGTTTTTCGTGGCGTCAGCGAGGAGCTTGACCATCTCGTCACGCAGTAGCAGCCTTGCTTCGGCTGGTTCGGTTATTCCTGCTTCATCGACGACCAGACGCAGATTTTCAACCACTTCAAGCGTCGTCTCGACCCCCAGGTCAGCCTGAATCAACAACGATTCCAGGTCTTCGTATAGTTCCTCGTCCATCGAGGAGCGGTCGAATAACGCCGTAATCTCGGCGAAAATTCCGCGCCGGGTCTTTTTCAGACCTTCTTCAATATGCGGTTCCGCCTCAGCGCGACGGCGAAACAGTCGATTCAGCACCATATCATTGCTCGATTCACAGTTTATTGTTCATAACAGAATAAAAAATTTGTATACGACTTACATTGGCGGCTTTCGACCGCTCATCAACATCGCGCATACCATCTTAACTTAAGTTCATTACGGTTCTTAGATCAGGACTGCGTTCAGAAAGCTCTCAAAACCACGAACAAATCTGATGGTCTGACATCACCAAAAACCATTGATCAGTGCCTAGCCACGTTTGATCTGGATATCACGCTTTGCGGCGGGTTCCTGATCTAGAGGTATTGACGGATGCTTTCCGCCGCCCTGGTGACCGCATCGGCATCAACCCCGGTCTCGATGCCCATCCCGTCGAGCAACCGGACGAGTTTTTCCGTGGCCAGGTTGCCGGGTGCGCCGGGAGCAAACGGGCACCCGCCAAGCCCGCCAGCCGCGCCGTCAAAGACGGTGATGCCGGCTTCCAGGGCAATCATGATGTTTGGCAGGGCCAGGTCATAGGTGTCATGAATGTGAAAAGCGAGCTGCCCGATCGGCAACTCCGAGACCGCCTGCTCCATAAACCTGTCGACCTCGATTGGCAAGGCGCGACCGACCGTGTCTGCGATGGCCACCTCGTCGATCCCCAGGTCGAACAGCCGTTGGGCGACATCTATGGCGCGTTCGATGGGAATTTTTCCCTCGTATGGACAGTGAAAGGCCATCGAGACGTAGCCACGGGACCAGATACTGTGCTGTTTGGCAGTCTGGATGACTGGTTCGAAGCGTTCAAACGTTTCGGCAATTGAACCCCGGACATTTGCCTGGCTGAACTCTTCAGATGCTGCCGTGAACACGCAGATACTGTCGACATTCGCTTCGAGCGCGCGTTCCATTCCGCGCTCATTTGGCACCAGCACCGGGTAGCGAACTCCGGGCAAACGATCGATTGCATGCATTACTTCGGACGCATCGGCAAGTTGCGGCACCGCTTTGGGATGGACAAATGATGTCGCTTCGATCCACTTCAGCCCGGCGTTAGCCAGATCTTCTATAAATCTGACTTTGGCGGCAGTTGAGATTGGAGAAGGTTCATTCTGAAGTCCATCTCGTGGGCCTACCTCAAAAATCGTCACCTTCTTCGGAACGTTTTGGAGCAGTCTCGGTCGGGCGGACATAATGGTGACCTCGTTTCATTCAACAACAGTCTATTCAGACATGGTCACTGGCCGGAATGTTGCTCGGCGAATGTGGCGATGATGTCAATGGCGTTGTCGATATCGTGGTCGGTGATATCAAGGTAAGTGACGGCCCGGATGCGATGCGGGCCGAGCAGTCCAAGACGCAGCCCGCTGTCGTACAACCTGGCAACAATTTCGTGGTCGGATTGGTTGGTTCCGGTAATATCGAAGAAGACGATGTTGCTATCCGGTTGAGGGTTTTCAACGACAACACCGGGAATGCTGGCCAGTCCCTCCGCCAGACGCCCGGCACGGAGATGATCTTCGGCAAGCCGGTCGACGTTGTGCTCCAAGGCGTAGACGCCAGCCGCGGCGATGATTCCTGCCTGACGCATCGCGCCACCAAAGATGTGTTTGTAGCGGCGGGCTTGCTGTATGAAAGCGTCGCTTCCTGCCAGCACCGCGCCAACCGGGCAGCCAAGCCCTTTGGTGAGATCAATCCAGGCCGAATCAAACGATGCCGCATAACTGGCTGCTGGAACGCCGCTGGCGACCGAGGCGTTCAGGAGTCTGGCTCCGTCCAGGTGCGTTGCCAGTCCATGAACCCTCGCAACGTCGCTGACTGCCTGCAACTGATCGAGCGGCCAGACTGTCCCGCCGCCGAAAACGTGCGTCTGCTCCGCGCAGAGCAGGGTTGTTTTGGAAACGTGAAACGATCCAGGTGTGATAGCAGCTTCGACCTGAGCAGCGGTGTAGATGCCGCGATTGCCGTCGAGCTGGTCAATAAGCACCCCGGAGAGCAACCCTGGCGCGCCAGCCTCCGATCGGATGATGTGCCCCATGCGGTCGGCAAGCACCGTTTCACCCGGATCTGTATGCACTTTAATCGCTATCTCGTTGCACATCGTGCCGCTCGGGAGAAAGAGCGCTGACTCTTTGTTCAACAGTTCGGCGACGACCTCCTGCAATCTGTTGACGGTTGGATCGGTGCCTGCCTGTTCGTCGCCTACCTCGGCGCTGGCAATTGCCTGCCGCATGGCTGATGAAGGTTTCGACTGCGTATCACTGTAGAGATCGATCAACGTCTATGACTCCTGATCATTTGAAAGTTCAACTATGGTGACAATTGACTGGTTTGAACCAACGATTTCCCCCTCGGTTGCGTTGACTTCGGTTACCTGCCCTGAAAATGGCGCAGCCAGGCTGATTTCGATCTTCATCGCTTCGAAGACAGCAACGACGTCTCCTTCTTCAACTTGCTGCCCTGCCGTGACATTGATGGAGACGACTTTACCGGGCATCGGCGCTCTCAGAACGCCGTCGCTGATTGATGACTCGCCAATTCCGAGCAGTTGCGGTCCAAATTTGACCTGCCAGCGGCCGTGCGGAGTTGACAGTTCGAAACCATCGTCTTCTGCCAGGCAAAACATTGTTGTATTTGATTCATGATCGTGAGGCAGCTCGATCGTTGTTTGCCAGCCACCTGCTTCGTCACCGTGCAGGACGACCGTTGCGGGATCGACAATACGAAACGGCCCAGAAGCATCCCAGGCAGAAGATGAATCACGACGATTTTCCAACTCGATCCCGGTTGCCGCCGCCAGCGTCCCTGGATCTGGCGCTGTTTCAATCACTTGAACATCGTCGGCAGTCGCCAGATCGTGGCTGTTCTCCTGAAATCTCGGGTCGCCATGCAGGAGTTCAAGCAACCACGGCCGGTTGGTGGAAATTCCTGCGATCCGGGTGGATTCGAGAGCCGTGACAAGCCTGGCAATGGCTTGCTGGCGATTCACTCCGAGGGCGATGATCTTGGCAATCAGCGGATCATAGTGGCTCGGCACCATGTCATGCGAAGCATACCCGGCATCAATTCTCACCCAAGGATCGTGCGGGAACTCCAGATGGCATATTTCTCCCGGCGATGGCAGAAATTGCCGGAACGGGTCTTCGGCGTACAGACGTGCCTGAATGGCGTGTCCAGTCATAACAACAGGATCCGGGAGTTGCTTGCCAGTGGCAATATCCAGCTGAATGGCTACCAGATCCATTCCTGTCACTGCTTCGGTCACTGTATGTTCCACCTGTAGCCGAGGGTTGATCTCCATAAAGATGTGGTTGCCGGACTGATCGAGCAGGAATTCGACAGTTGCAAGACCCTTCAATTTGATGGCTTCACAGATATTGACGGCGTCGGCCCAGAGGACGGTCCGCTGTTCGCCGGACAATCCCGGCGCGGGAGCTTCTTCGATGACTTTCTGGTGGCGACGCTGGAGCGAACAGTCCCGGTCTCCCAACGCCAATGCCTTCGATCCGTCGCCGGCGATCTGTACTTCGACGTGTCGTGCGCGTTCCAAAAAGCGTTCAAAGAAAAATGAGGCGCTCGCTCCGGACATGCCGGCTTCATTGAGGGCTGATTGAACTGCCGCGGCGAGTTCATCCGCCTTGCGAACTACCCGGAGCCCGCGACCTCCACCTGCCTCGGCGACCTTGACCATCAACGGGTAGGTAACCGCGTTGGCGGCGGCTATCCACTGATCCGGCTCGTCAAGACTTAGGGATTCGCTGGCAGCAATCAAAGGTAGTCCGAGTTGTTCGGCAATTTCCCGGGTGGCGATCTTATCTCCAGCCAGCTCCAGTGTTTCCGGAGATGGACCTACAAAAGTGATGCCGGCTTGCTCACACAACCGTGACAGCTCAGGGCGTTCGCTGAGAAATCCGTAGCCGGGGTGAAGGGCTTCCGCTCCGGCCTGTTGAGCAGCAGCAACGACGATTTCCGGTACAAGTTCATTTCCCGCCGGTCCGAGCTGGACGACATCCGGGATTTCACTGGTGACATACGAGTTCAGATCCGGGTCGCCCAGCAATACCACCGGACGCCAGCCACATTCCCGGGCTGTTCGAGCAATCCGGATAGCAATCTCGCCACGATTGGCGATTGCGAGCGTACGTCGCTGCATCAGGATGGCTCCGGGTTCCAGTCAGGTGGGCGTTTTTCAAGGAACGCAGCCAGACCTTCCTGGCCTTCATCCGATGCGCGCCGGTCGGCGGCCAGATTCAGAATTAACTCCCGTTGTTCGCTGGCGGTCATGCCTGCGCAGGTCAGCGCATGCAGCAATATCTTTGAGTCAGCGAGAGCGCCTGGGGCGCCAGCGCGGATCTCAGCCATCCACTGATCGATGACGTTGTCAATGTCTGCCAACGGTGCAGCCCGTTGAATCAGGTTCAACCGCAATGCGTCGGTTACACCGAATGGTTCCGAACGGACCATCAGCTCCCGAACATTGCGTGGTCCGAGTGCCAGGAGTATTGCCTGGCTGATCACCGCAGGCACCAGTCCCAGACGAGCTTCAGAGAGCGAGAAACGGGTATCGTCGGAGGCGACGACAAGATCTGAGGCAGCAATCAGACCGATTGCTCCGCCGAACGCCGCCTTTTGAACCCGGGCGATTATCGGCTTCGGGGCTCTCAGCATCAGATCCAGCGTGTCGTAGAGGATGCCACCGTCGTCGAGAACAATGTTCCGATCGCTCGCTTCCCGGTACTGATTGACATCGGCACCGGCACAAAAAACAGGGTCGGCCCCTGCCAGGACGATCGCGCGTATTCCGTGATCGATCGACGCACGCCCAATACCGTTTCGGATCGCCAGAATATGCTCCCGGCTGAGCGCGTTGCGCACCTCCGGCCGGTTCATCGTCAGCCAGGCGACATCGTCACGTTGCTCGTATATCAGGAGCGGTGAATCTGACATTCCTTCATCTCTCTTTTCGTTTATATTCGCAACACACCTGTTTGCGAGTCAGCAATCGGCTGGTTGAGCGTGGCTTCCAGGGAAAGCCCAAGGATCGTGCGGCTTTGACGTGGATCGATGACGCCGTCATCCCACAAGCGGGCAGTGCTGAAATATGGACTGGTCTCGGTCTCATACCTGGTTCGTATTTCGCCGGTCAGCGTGTTGCGCGCTTCATCATCCAGCACCGCGCCTTGCCGTTCCACCGTGCGTGCCTGGATCGAAGCCAGCACTCCCGCCGCCTGCTCGCCGCCCATCACCGCTGTCCGCGATGTTGGCCAGGTGAATAGAAATCGCGGGTCATACCCCCGACCATTCATCGCGTAATTTCCCGCGCCGTAGGATGCGCCGGTAATCAGGGTAATCTTTGGCACCTTGGCGGTAGCGACGGCGGCAACCATCTTCGCGCCATCCCGCGCGATGCCGCCATGCTCAGCTTCCCGGCCAACCAGGAATCCGGTAATGTTCTGAATGAAGAGCAACGGTATCTTCTGTTGGGTGCAGAGCATGATGAAATGGGTTGCTTTGCGAGCGGCGTCGGAAAAGAGGACTCCGTTGTTTGCGAGCACGCCGACTGGAATGCCGAACAGGTGACCGTAACCACAGACGATGGTTTCAGCGTAGACCGCTTTGAATTCATCGAGGACGCTGCCGTCAAGAATATGCCGCAGCACGGGACGAGGATCGACCGGCACTCGCGGGTCGGGAGGAACACAGCCAAGTATGTTATCCGGATCTTCAAGAGGCTCTCGTACAGCAATGCGTTCCCAGGGCAGTTCCGGAGCTTTCCGGTTCCTGAAGGACATGAGGCGGCGAGCCAGCTTCAAGGCGTGATCTTCGTTTTCAGCAACGTAATCGACGACGCCGCTGATCCGGCTGTGAACATTCGCGCCGCCGAGGTCTTCGGCCGAAATCACTTCACCGGTGGCGGCTTCCACCAGCGGTGGGCCACCGAGAAAAATCGTGCCGTTTCCACGAACGATGATCGCCTCGTCCGACATGGCTGGCACATATGCCCCACCCGCGGTGCAGGAACCAAGCACAGCCGCCACCTGCCGAATGCTCATTGAAGAGAGCACCGCCTGATTGCGAAATATCCGGCCAAAGTGATCCCGATCGGGAAACACCTCGCTCTGCAATGGCAGAAACGCGCCGCCTGAATCCACCAGGTACAGGCACGGCAGCCGGTTCTCCAGGGCGATGTCTTGCGCCCGGAGATGCTTTTTGACCGTCATCGGGTAGTAGGTGCCGGCTTTGACCGTTGGGTCATTGGCGACGATCATGATCTGGCGACCATCGACCATGCCGATACCGGTAATGATGCCCGCTGAAGGAACCTCTCCGTCATACATCTCTGTAGCAGCGAGCGGTGACAGTTCGAGAAATGGAGTTCCGGGGTCGATCACCCGGTCGATCCGCTGCCGGACCGGAAGTTTGCCGCGCTCACGGTCCCGCTCCCGTCTGCGTGGACCGCCGCCTTCGGCAGCCCGGGCTAACCGCGACTGAAGGTCGGCGACCAGCAACAGGTTTTCTTCGTACCAGTCCTGACGAAATCCAGTTGCAGAAGGACGGTCCATATCTCTCCTGGTTGGCGA
>CAZNYB010000026.1:0-41087 GCA_964577155.1 uncultured Thermomicrobiales bacterium
GCTGTTCCGATTCCGAGCATGCCGGTGCGCTCACAGCGCCCGATGATGGTAAACGTCATATGTGGTTCTTCCTCTACTTTACTGACAATATTTAAGCTTCATTCATCGTAGTACACCGGCTCAGCAGCGCAACCAGTTTCAATGGCTGGTTATCATCAAATAGCAACATCACCCGAGGGCAGAATAGGGATCTGCATTACAACAGGTCAGGCGATGAGATTGTTAATGCCTGTTTTCAAACGGTCCGACGGGGAGACGGCTGTCCGGAGGTGAGCAACGAGAACGGAGAATCCCGTCAGGGGAGATGGTCATCTGGCGGGTCTTCCCTGTTCAGCGGCGGGAAGAACCGGCCGCCAGTCAGCGTAATGAGAATGATGAAGGCGGCTATGATCGGGATAATGAATTCGCCAAGCCCGACCATCAAGCCGATGGCTGCGGTTGCCCAGATTCCAGCTGCCGTCGTCAGCCCGGTTACTCGCTCACGGGAATGTAAGATCAATCCTCCGCCGATGAACCCTATCCCGGCGACAACACCGGCTGCGATTCTGCTGGCATCCGCGGAGACGCGCACGCCGTCGATGTCCTCTTCCTCAAGCTGTCCGATGATGACATAGGTCGTGAGCATAAAGAGGGCAGATCCCATCGACACCAGCATATAGGTGCGGATGCCGGCTGGTTTGTTTTGCAGTTCCCGGTCATACCCGATTACTCCGCCGAGCACCGCGGCGATGATCAATCGCAATAGCGCTTCCCAGTGGTTGATTAGATCCACGGTTACCCTTCCTGCATACTTGCGTTACTGCAAGCCAGATGGGTATTTTACGGAATTTACCGATCGTTGTAAGCCAACACTTGTGTTGCTGAATCGATTCGTCCGATTCGTTGACACTAGTATCAGTGAGCTAGTCAGTTGGTACCGCCGAGGTATCGGCAGCTCTAAATTCTTCGCTCACCTGATCGCGCATGATGTACTTCTGGACCTTACCGGTCACGGTCATTGGGAAGCTGTCAACGAAACGCCAGTAGTGCGGGATCTTGAAATAGGAGATCTGCCCATCACAGAATTCACGCAACTCCTCTTCAGTAACAGTTGTCCCAGGCCGGGCGATAACCCAGGCCATGACCTGTTCTCCGTACCGGTCATCTGGCACTCCAATGACCTGCACGTCGGCAATCTTCGGGTGCTGGTAGAGAAACTCTTCTACCTCCCTCGGGTAGACATTCTCTCCGCCACGGATGATCATGTCTTTCGACCGTCCGACGATGTCGACGAACCCTTCAGTATCCATTACTGCCAGATCACCGGTGTGCATCCAGCGGCCAGCGTCAATTGCTTCGGCAGTTGCTTTCGGGTTGCCCCAGTAGCCAAGCATGACGATGTAGCCGCGTGAGAGAAATTCGCCGGTTTCGCCGCGTGGCACGACCCGGCCAGTCTCCGGATCGATGATCTTGCATTCGACGTGTGGGTGAACGGTGCCAACGGTCGTCACTCGCTTCTCGAAAGGGTCATCTGGTTTGGTTTGGAACGACACCGGTGAGGTCTCGGTCATGCCGTATGCGATGGTTACTTCGCCCATATGCATCTTGCTATTCACTTGACGCATGACCTCTGCCGGGCAAGGTGACCCGGCCATGATCCCGGTGCGCAGTGTTGAGAGATCGAATTTCTCGAAATCAGGGTGGTTGAGTTCAGCGATAAACATCGTCGGCACGCCGTGCAGTGCAGTGCAGCGTTCTGCCTCAACAACCTCCAGCGTCTCTCGAGGATCAAATACCGGTGAGGGAATCACCATCGTTGCACCGTGTGTAACACAAGCCAGATTACCGAGCACCATGCCGAAGCAGTGGTAGAACGGAACCGGAATGCAGAGCCGGTCCTCGCTGGTAAAGCGCATTCGTTGACCGATAAAGAATCCATTGTTCAGGATCGAATGGTGTGAGAGCGTTGCGCCTTTCGGGAATCCCGTAGTCCCGCTGGTGTACTGAATGTTAATTGGATCGTCAAAATTCTGACGATGCTGAACTTCAGCCAGTTCTGACGCCGTAATGCCATCAGCCATGGCGAGCACGTCATCCCAGTGGTAAGCGCCAGCGACTTCTTGCGGTCCAAATGCGATCACTGTTCTGAGATCGGGCAATCTGGCAGCATCCAGCTTGCCGGGCGAGGAATGCGCCAGCTCCGGGCAGACCTCGGTAATCAACTCAGCGTAGTTCGATGTCTTGAAGGGCGGAGAGATGATCAGTGTGTTGCAGCCGGACTGTTTCAGCGCGTACTCCAGCTCGTGAGTGCGGTAGGCCGGGTTAATATTGACCAGAATTGCGCCGATCTTCGGAGTGGCGAATTGGGCGATAACCCACTCCGCCCAGTTCGTCGCCCAGATTCCAACCCGATCTCCTTCTTTGACTCCGAGTGCGATTAATCCCCGCGCCAGCCGGTTGCATGCATCTTGTAATTCTCGATAGCTGTAGCGCACACCCTGGTGGGCGACCACGAGCGCCTCATGATCCTCCGGCGCCTGGTCAACGACACGGTCGAAGAGATCGCCGATGGTCGAGCCGATCAGTGAAATATCGCTAGCGCCATGGACATAAGAAAGATTTTGGTCGTAGAGTTCGAGAGCCAAAGCGGTCTCCATTTCCTTGGATTGCAGCTATGTTTGGTCCAGAATCATTCTGAATCGAATTCGATGGAACCGTCAAGTATTGATGAAATAAAAACGCCCTTCTCGGACTCCGAGAGGGGCGTTTCAACGGCCAATAACAGGTTACAGAACGAACTAGCGTACTGGCAGACTGTAACTCCGGCGAATGCTAGAGCCTAGCTTCCCGATATCAGCGCCATAGATGTGCAAAGAGATGGCGAGACAGTCTCCCTGATTTTCGACTTTGTGGATATCGCCAGGCGGGGTCAGCGCTTCTGTCGTGCCGGTCGGACAGGTCTTAACCCCGCTCTCGACCAGATATTCAGCGCCATCAGCATCTTTTTTCCGCTCGTACAGTGTCTCGTACTCATTGCCTTCATAGACACCAACCACGCACCAGGAGATGTGATCGTGAATCGGAGTCGCCTGTCCAGGCAGCCAGACAAGCGCGACAATGGAGAAGCTGCCGTCAGGTTCAACATACAGAACATGCTGGCGGTAGTTATTAGGATCTGGAACCCGCTGTGCCGGAGTCAGAAAATCACCACCCCGCAGGTAAGGTTCCAGGCAATCGGCGACTCGCTGCGAAACGACGGCTGCCTCTGATTCAGATTGGACGACATCACGTATCTCATCAACCAAATGTTCGAGTGCAGGGCTAATTGTCGTTGGCTCTGCTGCCATGGCTTCCCTCCGGTTTCATGCTGATAGCTGTATCCACCCAGGACACGATGACATAGAGCATACCACTAACAGATCCCTGTTTTACCGATATTTCCGCATAAATGATATACGTCTGACACACACTGAGACTCTTATCGGCAACATGTTCACGGATTATATTTCGAAGAGATAGCTCATGATAGAGATGACAGCCATGCAACCGAAACAGACTACCATCAACCCGACACAACCACCGGCGATGTAGGCGAACCTACTACGACTTTGTGATTCGTCTTCATACGTAGAAAATACCTGTCGGTCGTCCATATGAGATAGTCCTTCTACATTGATGATTCACCAGGCGACGCTGATCGGTCGTGGCAGGTCAGCGAACAGCGCGATTGCGAGCGCAGGGATTGCTAGTAGGGCACCGCATTGAGTCCGCCGCGCCTTCGGGTATCAGGTGGTAAACAGCTTCCAGTGCCCTTCGGAAACGACTTCAACGGTGTCGTCGTCTATTTTGATGGCTGTCTGATC
The DNA here is from genome assembly GCA_964577155.1 of uncultured Thermomicrobiales bacterium. Classification (GTDB taxonomy): domain Bacteria; phylum Chloroflexota; class Chloroflexia; order Thermomicrobiales; family CFX8; genus CAZNYB01. The sequence continues at coordinate 3,843 of CAZNYB010000026.1, forward strand.
GTCGATCGCATAAGCCGGCACTGTCATCCTGGCGGCCCAACGTTCTGCGTGAGCCATAGTATTGTGAGGCAAATCTGCGTGGTCGAGGTGCGGGAAGATTGAAAAATCAACGATGCCCATCGTTTCATCACCACCAGTGGGCGGTGTCCAGCCGACGAAATCCTCGCCGATCCTGGGGGTCATCACCATGCTCCCGGCACTCAGTCCCACCCAGACCGTCTGGTGCAGCGACGGTAGAAGATCCGCCAGACCGGACTGTCGCATCCAGTAGTACAGATACAAGGGATCGCCGCCATTTACCAGTAGCACGTCTGTTTCCTGGACCAGTGGCGCCCAAAGCTCATCACCAATGCTGGGTAGCGCGGTCAGCTCCAGCACTCCCAGGGACTTCCAACCCAGCTCACACATAGGGGTTCTGGGTTCGTTGCCGCTGATGAACCGCCAGGCGCTGGCAGGGCCAGCCATTGGGTGACCGTATGATGCGGTGGGAATACAGAGCGCGCTGGACTCAGCAATTGGCTTGCCCAGGAGTTCGACCAGCGCATTGTGGATGCTCGTGTTCTTAATACCCGCAGACGTGAGTAGCAACTTCATTTTGACCTCTTTTGACTATATTGCCGTGCATTTCTATGAGTTAGTTTCGTAGAGCCGAACTGCCCCAATTCCTACTAGCGCTAGCCTGCCTTGAATTTGTGGTCGATTGGTTCTTGCACTTTCTTCGGCAGGTCCGTCGGCACGGATTCGAACGAGCCGAGCTACCCGGGGGCTGGGTTTGAACGTCGCGTATTGTAGTTGATCTTCCAGGCCTTGAGCAGTGTTTCGAAGGCCTGGATGCTCAATACTGGGCGACGCTACTGCGGCTCAATCGGCGACAGCTGGCACGTTCTGGCCTGCTCTTTGCGGTTTGGCGAACCTGATGACGATCATTGAGAGGATGGCCAGCAAGGCGAAAAATGCCAGGCCGAGACTGTAGTTCCCGGTCAGGTCTTTCAACGCTGAAAGGGGCAGTGGACCCAGAGCAGCTGCGGTAATGCCGACCATGACGGCTGAGCCCTGTATCCGCCCTAAGCCGTGACGACCGTAGAGCTGCGCCCAGGTCACCCCGGTGACAATTCGCCAGGTCCCTCCTGCACTTCCCATCAGCAATGCATAGAAGATTGCGCCAGCTGGTGTCGTAATAATCTGGATCATGAAGGTTGCTGTCAGCAGCAAGCTCATGCCGATGGTGAATAGGTTGATTGGCCCGATCTTCTCGATCGCGAAGCCGGCTACCATGGAGACGATAGCCGAGGCAGCCGCCGCAAAAACGAAGATACCTGCCGCGAGTTGAGCGCTGAGACCCTGCTCGGCAAAGAGAGATGTCTGATTGAATACCATGCCGGTCGAGATGAGCGACGGCGCGGCGAGCGGCAGGGCAATCATCCAGAACGTTGTGGAGGAGAACACTTTTCTTGTATCCCGGCCGCTCGCGTCTCTGACTGGCTGCGGCTCATTTTCCGGTGGGTGGTCCGCGCCGTCCGGGTAAAGCCCGACCTTCTCCGGGCTGTCACGGACGATGAAGACAGCACCTGGAATAACCAGCACCCAGACCATGATCCCCAGCACCATATAGGCTTCTCGCCAGCCGAAACCGTCAATCAGGTAGCGAGATACCGGCGGAAGAATCGCATTCGATAGCGCAAATCCCAGTCCCATAATTGCGATGGCCCGCCCCCGGCGGCTGACGAACCAGGTGGCAGTTAGCAGGGTGGCGTTGATCGGCAGTGAGCCCTGGCCTAGCGCCCGCAACGCGGCAAACGCAAGAAAAAAGCTGATTGATCCGGCCGCAAACGCCATGCCAAAACAGGCTGTGCCTAGCGCGGTAGCCACCACGATCAGCATGAGCCTGGGGCCGAACCGGTCAGCCAGTCTGCTGACGGTGGCTACCATGATCGCGCTTACGCCGGTGCCGATGGCATAGAGCAACGAGATGTTGGTCCTGGATATCCCGGTGCTCTCGATGATCGAGTCAAGAAAGACGGAAAAGACATAGGATTGACCTGGTCCGGAACAGAAGGCGACGACTGCGCCGACTGCAACGATAGCCCAACCGTAAAACGGCTTGCGGAGCTGTTGTCCTGGAAGCCTCATCCGCTTAAGAGCCAGTATCCGTCCATAGCGACACCTGTGTGCCAGCGATCAATGCGTTCGAGTGTATCTATGAAGTCAAGCTGCGGCAGCGGCAGCCGTCGAACTCTGGGGGTGAGCAAATGAGAAGGCGATCAGCCCGGCGATCGGCAACAGGGCCATAACGATCAAGCCAGCAGTATAGCTACCGGTCAGACTTTGCATCATTGCCAGCGGCAATGGTCCCAGTGCCGCGCCAGTGATGCTGATCATGACCGCAGTGCCCTGAACGCGGCCCAATCCATGCCTGCCATAATAGTACGCCCAGGAGACACTGCTAATGAGCATGCCCATGCCGGTCGTCGCGCCCATCGCCAGCGCATAGATCGTCGCCTGAGCCGGGGTAGAGATCAGAAGCAACGAGAAGGTTACCGCGCTGAGCACCGCCATGTTAATTAGAAAGATCGGTCTCGGCCCGTAGCGGTCGAGCAAAACACCGCCCGCAAGCGAGAATCCAGCCGAGGCAATTGCGAATGGAATAAACGCGCCAGCAGCCACCGAACGGCTCAAGCCCTGTTCCGCGAAAATCGATACCTGGTGGAATGTCAGGGCGGTCACCGTCAGGCTCGGGATCGCCATCGGAATAGCCAGCAGCCAGAAGGTTGCCGTGGAGAACACCTTGCGGTCTTTCAGGTCAGGACCGCCGCCTGCGACAGTTTCCTGTACCGGTGGATGGTCGAATCCGTCCGGATGTAGGCCAACCTTTTCTGGTGAATCACGCACGACAATGATCGCAAGCGGGATGACGAGCAGCCAGACCATGACACCGAGCGCCATATAGGCTGTTTGCCAGTCGAATGCTCCAATCACGTAACTGGAAACCGGCGGAAGCACGGCGTTTGAGGCTGCTGAGCCAAGCATGACGATGGCCATTGCTTTGCCCCGCCGGACGACAAACCAGGTCGCCGTCAGCAGAGTTGCATTGATTGGCAACGCGCCTTGCCCGAGCGCCCGGAGGGCGGCGAAGGCGATGACGATGCCCGCGATACCGGTTGAAAAAGCCATCAGGAAACAGGCCGAGCCAAGCGCAGTCGCCACCACAATCAGCATCAGCCTGGGACCATAGCGGTCCGCCATCCGGCTGACCAGCCCGACCATCACTGCGCTGAGTCCGGTGCCAACGGCGTAGAGCGCGCTGATGCCGGTGCGGGAGAAGCCGGTTGTCTCGATGATCGGGTCGATGAAGACTGAGAAGACGTACGACTGGCCGGGGCCGGAACAGAAGACGACGACGAATCCCGACGCCACGATAGCCCAGCCATAAAACGGAGTCATTCCGCGCACCCGTGCGAACGTGTTCAAGCCACCCCCAGTGTGTCGCCGAGAAGGTCAACTCGCGTATTGTGACCTATTCGCCTGGTTCGTGGCTATTTCCCCAGACCTGTACGTAGTGCCCGTCGCGCGCTCCGTCCCAGAGCTTGACGGTGCAGGTGCGGCGCAAGAGGTGTTTCCAGAGCAGTGAATTGGTGAAGATCTCCTCGTCGGTGCTAAAGAGATTGAAGACCGAGCGTGAAGCAACGAGGACCATCTTCTGTTTGGCCCGGCTCAAGGCTACGGTCAACCGGCGGGGGTCGTAGAGAAACCGGCCGGTTTGTAGCAGGTAACCAGGGTCGCTCTCCGTAGCGCTGACAACGATAACCGTGCGTTCATCTCCCTGAAAACGTTCGACGGTGTCGACCGCTGAGAGCGTTATTGCGCCGGTGTCGCTATCGATGAGGCTCAGCTCTGGCAACGCGTCCTGGAGTTCTGCACGTTGAGCCCGGTGAGGAACCACGACACCAAGACCTCTCTGTGGGCCTAACCCGAAGTAGTCTTCATTTGCAAGGATTTCCAGCACTGGCGCGATCAGATCGCGTTCGAATGTGTTGCGCACCTGACTCTGCTCCTCATCGTGGACGATGACAATGAGCGGGTGATCGGGCTGCAGCACGCTAGCGACAAACGGATCCGGATACTGGAACGCTGCGAGCACCTCGCGCTGATTCGAATGGAAATCGATGTTGTCCTGCTTGTAGATCTCCCGGCCAAGAAAACCAGCCATGTCGCTGTGAAGCCGGAAACTTTCCGCGAATTTAATCTGAGGCTCCATTTCGTCAAGCAGGCAGAGAAACAATGACTGGTAGGCCAGAAATTCGTGAAAGGTGCGCCGCGATTCACTGGACCAGTCATGCTGAACGATTGGCGGCATCTGCCGGTGATCACCAACGACGAAGAGCTGGCCATTCTCCTGCAGCGGCAACGCGGCCATGATAGCTTCCGGAAGATTCATCTGTGAGGCTTCATCAAGAACCAGCAGATCGCAGAATTCATGGCCAAACAGGCGTTTCGTATTCCACTTTTCAGTAATCGCGCCGTAAATCCTGCCAGGAGTTCCGGCCACCAAACAGTAGTCTTCTTCCTCAATATAGTCGTACATGCGGTGTTCGCCGGTCTCTTTGTTGCTGCCGTTTAAGGCAATCACACCGTCGGCGACCTGATCGGGCGGTTTCAGACGGAAGAGCGGGATGCTCAAGAGGCGGCGATCGAAATAACGGTCGAATAGTTCGGGGTGGTGTTGGCTCCAGTCCAAGAGTCGAGCTCTGGTTCTCCGGATGTTCTCGAGCAACACATCAACGGCGGCGTGGGTCCGGCAAGAGATAAAGACTCTGAAGGGCAATCCAGCTGCCAGCGCTCCCTGAATTCGGGCGAAGATTGCGAAGGAAGTTGCGTAGCTCTTGCCAGTGCCGGGCGGGCCTTGCACCAGCAGGATCCGGTCGGATCCATGGTCGCCAATGTAGCGTTGTTTGCTCGGTTCGAGCGGGTGAAAATCGCCGGAGTTCTGAAGCGCGAAGAGACCTTCCAGAAATTGTCGCTGACCGGCCGCTGCCGGTTCCGGCCAGTTGATACGGTCAGGGAGTTCTCCTGTCAGCGTCCGGTAGAGGGTGTTGCGGCCGCCATTGCGAAGTCCTTCTGTAACTTTTGAGCTCCAGAAGCCGGTCCAACTGTTCGGGTCTGGATCAATAGCAAACAACTCGTGATCTCTGAAGGGTTGTGTGAATGAACCGCCAAATATAAATCCGTGTGACCCTCGAACTCCATAACGGTTGACAAGCTCAACTTCTACAAGAACTCTTATCGCTTTACCACTCACATCACGTTCAACACGGATACGTTGTAGGAACCCTCGTTGCCGATAAAGGATTTGCTTCGCCGTCGGCGTCATCGGTGTCTGGTTTTCAGCCAGCAAACGCTCGTCAACCGTCCAGCGTGGACTGATGACGATTGGTGACCCTTCTTTCAAGCCGGATATCGCCAGCAAGTCGTCGAGATCGCCGTCCAGTTCAGAGGTCGCGATCCGCAACTTGACGACCATCCCTTCCTGGTCGATTTTCGTTGCATCCTTCTGTTCTTTCGTCAGCTCAGCCTTCGGCGCGCCGGGATGTTGCTTCAGGTACGTCTGCTGATACTGTGTTCGGTGTTCCCAGCGCTGGAGGTGCTCCCGATTGCGCTCAATCGTTTCTCGATCCTGATCTGTCTCAGAATACTGCACCAGCAGGGCGTCGCCAGAAAGAACCCGCCGTTCCGGCGTTGCCCTGCGAGCGGTCTTCCAGTTGCTCATTTCGACGTGCCGCTCGATCATGACGAATTCATCGAGTGCCTGGGCAAGGGAGGCGGCCTTTTCTTCAAAGCTCCCGAGGTCGGGCAAAACGAAATAGGATTTGTTGGAGTCCCGGTTGCCGTAGAAATTTCCGGCGATATGCTCGAGCGCGTCCAGCCGCCGCTTGTGGAACTGATTGATCAGATCGATGCTCATCGCCGAGCGCATCGCTTCGGAGGTTGCCTGGACACCCCAGGCAGCGTAGGCATACTCCAGCGGAATCTGACTGTTGAACCGTGAGCGGCCAACATACCAGGGCCGCTCTTCCATACTGTCGGACTCATCTTCGTCGAGCTTCATCCAGAAATCGAAGATGTTTTGCCGAAAGAGTTGTCTGAATGGTTCTGGTTCTTGCCAGTCGAATCCCAGAAAAGCCGAAACGCTGTAAAGCGACTGGCAGATGATCGGGTAGTTCTTGTGATCGCGGATTTCCTGGTCCAGGAAGGTTGCGACCGGTGAATCAAACGATGCCATCTGGGTAATGAAGTCATAGAGTGGGGTTGCGCCGAGCACCGATTCGAAGTGACGCGCCAGCCCATCAAGCAGCTTCTGCTGTTCAAACTGACTATAGAAGATGAGGTGAATTGGAGCACGCGGATTCCCATCCTCATCGGGGGTGGCCAGATCGATAACCGCCTGCAGCGTACGGTCTATCCAGCTCACCAGCAGCTGTTTTTCCTGATCGGCATGTTCCGGTGGACCGGCCGTCATCTCTACGATACTCTGTGAGCGAGCCGGTGCGCCTCGCTCGCAGGCAACAATTTTCGCGCCTGCCAGGTAGATCCGGTCATGGAGATAGTCGTTCTGGGCGTCTATATAAATGAAGATCATGTTCGGATCATGGTCGGCAGCGACGTAGGGTATCGATCCATATCCGCGTCCGGGGATGTAGCCTGGAGAGTTGTAGCCGCTGTCGCCACGCCAGGCGCGGTAGCGCTGTGCGCGGTGAATCAGTTCATCAATCCGAGCGCCAATCGGCCAGGTTGAAGCCAAGCGGCGATTGAGATCCTCTGAACCGGGAGCAGGTGTCAGTTGGTGATTATTCCCGCTCGCGCCGTTCTCCCGCACTTTCAGATTCGCCAGCGTTCGTGTGTGCTGAATCCCTGACCGTTGAAGCGCACCTTTATCGATCTGAGTCAGAAACGGCAATACGGAGAGATCATCCTGCTCGGCTGCCCATTTGAGGCAGAGTTGATTGTAGGTGCAGAAATCACATTTGTAGTTGAGCTGAAAAGGCACCTGCTCGAACTCGGTGGCGGCGATCTGATTTGCGACTGAATCCGAGCCGGTTACCAGATCATGGACCGAATCCCGGTAGATATCGGCATCGTCAATGATGTCAAACAGACCGTCACGAGTTCCGAAGAACTTGAAGCAACGGTCCCGAAGGGCCAACCATTCCTCACGTTCTTCTGCGGTCATGCCCAGGTCGCCGTGCGGAGATCCCCGGTAGAGAATGCCCATCTGGATCGAAGCGACCTCAATTCCTGCGGTGTTGAACAGCTCATTCAGCATCTCCAGGTAAAACGTAACCTGCAGGCGGTGCTCCAGTTTGTCAATCTTCGAACTTTTGATATCAGCGACGACCGCATGCAGGTTGCCGTGCAAGTCTCGTTCCAGCCGCAACAGATCGACATCTCCACGGACTAGCCAGCCCGATAGATCAACAAGCAGACGGGTCTGGAGCAACACCGTGACATCACCTGGTGGTAGTGACCTGGCGATTTCGACCAGAAGGTCGTTGTTGCTGGTCCACGTGCCTGCCTCAGGTTCTCGCATGTCGTGAACTGCCATCCCGGCTGCCTGAATTGCTGTCTCAATGCGTTCTTCAAAATCGGAACCGACTTCGGTGAGCAGGACAGGCAGGCGCTGATAGGTGACACCATAATCATCAACGAACCTGCCGCCCGACTTACGCTGGTGTAACCGCAAACGCAAGTAACGCTGGCACTGATTGAGCCGGATGAACTGTGAGATGTCTGTTGGAGCAATAGTGCGCGAACCCGAACGATCTATCGGAATATCGAGAGTTGACATGGATGTCCTTGCTTTGCCCGCCGGAGCAACGGTCCAAAATTGTGTAGTTTGAAGTTTACCCCTATCGAAAACTGATGTTCGGTGTTTGGGTCAGGAAATGAGCGTTTCATGTCGGCTGATATGGCTGTAGCGTGCATAATGGCGCGGTATCTGATGCGGCGAGTCGATTTTCAGTGAGGCTGTGTGACAATGATTGCGAATGAGAAAACTCCAGTGAATGACTTGAAACATCACCCGGATGTGGCGTCAAATATCGCCCTGTTCGAGATCTGGCTGCAGGCCAGGCTCGCTTATCGCGGGCAACCAGGTGCTGTGGTGGGCATCGTCTACGACCAGGATCTCATCTACGCCAGAGGTTTCGGCGTCGCTGATGTTGAGAAGAAGCCCCCGGTTACCCCAGAATCTATTTTTCGCATCGCCTCTCATTCGAAATTGTTCACTGCGATATCGATCATGCAGTTGCGAGATCAGGGGAAGTTGCAACTTGACGATCCGGTGACGAAATACCTGCCCTGGTTCAATGTTCAACATACTTTCCCAGATGCGCCGCCTATTACCATCTGGCATTTGCTGACTCATACGTCCGGCCTGCCAAGAGAGGCTGGCTCCGGCTACTGGCTCGATTTTGACTTTCCGACGCTGGATGATGTGAAAACACGCCTGCCAGAACTTGAAACGATTTTTCCGTCCGAAACACGCTGGAAATACTCTAATCTGGCCTTAACGATCGCCGGTGAGGTTGTCGCCGCTGTCTCCGGCGTTGGGTTCGCGGACTACATCCAGGACAATATCCTCGATCCATTGCGGATGACCAGCACAAGCGTGGTGTTCCCGGATACTCACAACGACCGGCTGGTGACCGGCTATGGCCGTCGATTGCCAGACGGGTCGCGGGAGACGTTTCCCTTTGTGGATGCGCGTGGGATGGCAGCCGCAACCGGTCTTTCATCGTCGGTAGCAGATATGGCGCGATTCGTTTCCTGGCAGTTCCGGCTGCGCGCATCGAACGATACAGAATTGCTCAAAGCCAGCACGCTCCGGGAGATGCAACGGCCTCACTGGGTGACACCGGACTGGGAGAATGGCGCTGGGATCGGGTTCTCGATCCAGCACACGAAAGATCGGGATCTGATCGGGCACGGCGGGGGTTACCCCGGTTACCTGACCAGTACCCGTATTAGCCCGGACGAACGGGTTGGTGTCATCGTGTTTACGAACTCGCTGGACGGAACTCCGCAGGAGATCTCCAACCGACTGTTCAAATGGGTAGCCCCGGCGATCAGTGGTGCGATCAAGGGTGTTGAAGGCCTGAAAGCTGACCCGGACTGGGGGAAGCTGGAAGGCACCTACCGGCAAACCTGGGGCGACGAACATGTGCTGTTTCTGGACGGCAAACTACAGATGATCGACCCGACGCTGGACGATCCGAAACCTGATGCTCTGACGCTCGAGCCAGTGACCCCCGGTGTCTTCAAGCTGGAGGGCAAAGGCGGCGGAGCGCTCGGTGAACGAGTTACATTCGAGTTTGGACCTGATGGCAGGGCTAATCGGATTCGGGTAGGAGTCAACTGGGCGGATCGGGTGAGCTATCCAGTGTAGTTGTAGACGGGCTCGGGCATAATTTCGGATTGAGTGGGCGCTACCGAACATTTGATCGCCGATGATGATCAGGACTGTATTGTCCGGGCTACACTGCTGACGGAACTATGTTTAGATCGAAGGAGTTGCCATGCCGCTACCGCTAACAGCCATCCCAGATCTGGGATTCAAAAGTTTCCTCGGTTTCCCGGTTGAGACCGATCTGTCCAGACTAACGGCAGATATCGCGATCATCGGGATTCCGTACGGTGAGCCATACAATATGGCAGGCGTTTCCGGTCATGCCGCTGCGGCTCCTTCTGCCATTCGGGAGGCGATGTCTCGCTACGGATCCTGGCTCGACCACTACGATTTTGATCTCGATGGCCCGTTGCTGGATGGAAAAGAGATTGCCATCGTTGATTGTGGTGACGTGCCAGGCGATCCGTCTGATCTGGCGGGGAACAGCGAACGGGCCACAAGCGCTGTCCGCGCCATTCTGGATCGCGGGGCTCTACCGGTTGTCATGGGAGGTGACGATGCGGTGCCGATCCCGGTGTTTCGTGCGTTCGAGAATCGGGAGAACTTCACCCTGGTTCAGATCGATGCCCACATCGACTGGCGTGAGGAAATTGGCGGCGTTGCCGAGGGGTACAGCAGCACCGTTCGCAGGGCCAGCGAGATGGACTGTGTTGATGACATCTACCAGATAGGAATGCGCGCTGCCGGTAGCGCCCGCCAGCAAGAAGTGGATGATGCGCTCGCCTACGGCGCGACGATCATCAAGTCTCGCACGGTCCATGCTAATGGGGCGCGTTGGGTGCTGGATCAGATTCCGGACGGCGGCAACTACTACATCACCATCGATTGCGATGCGTTCGATCCATCAGTGATGCCAGCCGTCGGCGCGCCTGCGCCTGGTGGCCTGACGTTCATCCAGGTTGCCGACATTATTCAGGGGCTGGCAGGAAAAGGCCGGGTTGCCGGGTTCAATATCGTTGAGCTTGTTCCCGGGCTCGATCACAATCAGATCTGCGCGCTCACCGCCGGACGGCTGATAACCAATCTCATCGGATCACTGGTGCGTTCTGGCCAGGTCGGCGGTGGTTGAGCAACCCGACAATGCATTAAAGTTTCTGAACGACGAGCAAGCCTTTCTGCATGGAGTAGAGTCCCGAATACATGAGCTTGAGCAGGTTCTCGATCTAGTCACGGGACAGAACATCACTGATTTTCGGCTCAGTGCCTATCCATTCGGGACGCACTGTAGAACTGATAGTCAGCTGGCTCACCGGCTGTTGCTGCGCCATGGGTTAACCGCCCACGAGATCGAAGTAGCCATCAACTCGATGCCGGTTAATCGTGCGATTGCCTGGCAGGTTGAGGTTCCAGATCGGAAGTTGCTACGCGAACCGGCCTGGCAGCCAGGTGGAACCATCGTTGCAGCCGTTTGCTGGAGTCCGCTGCCGGAGATTGTTTCGGCTAGAGGTGACTGCCTTTCGCCTGGGTATGCAGCGGATGCCGTCCGGCTTGTCAACCGGATGTCGTTTCTGCATGATGCAGTTGTCTGGCTGGCTGTTGGCTCAACCACCGGATGGAGAGAACCGTTACCCCGTATAATTCGTGGGCACGTCCACTGTGTGTACTTCGTGCCTGCTCCGTTCGGAGGTTGGGCTATCTACCAGGCTCCGGCTGAACTGGATGCTGAATGGGCGGCGACGTACCTGCATCCAGAATCTGATCAACAGCTTGAAGTCCGGCTCACGTACTGGTTTGAAGATCATGGACGCCGGATTGCGATGGCCGCTGCCGGATTAACCGTTGATATGGTCCGAGATCAGGCAGGAGTACCGGAGCGGCTGGCCGAAGTATTCTTAATAACGGTGGCGTCTGAGGATCCCGCTCGCTGGCTCTACGAACCCGAAAAACAGCGTCTGGTTTTTCTAGGGCCGTAGCCGGGCCTGGACCCGATGCAGTATTTCAACGCCATCTATTTGCATGAATTTGGAAAGAGGGAAAGCCAATGAGACGATGGAAACCGGGTGTGGCGCTACTGGCCGCTCTGGCTGTCGCAATCATCTGGCTCGTTGCCGGGTACTCGGCTGGCGTTGCTCAGATTGCCACAGCAGCAGTGGTCTTCGCTGTAGTCTGGCTAGCGCTGGGGTTGTTGCCTGGTAAGCAAAGCAAGACTTCACCGGAGACGGTCGTGCTCGAACAGATCCCAGAACAGAAACAGAAAAATCAGATTCCTTCGGCACAACGAGAACTCCTGGCCGAGGTTTCGAGCGCGCTTGCCGACCAGCAACAAGCATTTGATGATACGGAGGATCAACTTCGTGATCTGCGGGTACTCGAGCGACGCCTACTGAAAGATGATCAGTCCGGCGATATGGCCGACGCATCGCGCTACCGGCTGGCGACAGTCCGGAGTCAGATAGAGCAACTCGAAACACTGATGGGCACGATCTCTACCAACATCGTCGCGCTACAGACGCAACGAGGAGCGGTGCAGACGATCGTTGCCGCACAGACGATGCCGTCACCTGACATGGTGATGACCATTCAGCACCAACTCCAGCAATCACAGGCGACGCTGGCTATTGCCGATGAAGGCACACGCTCTATCCATGAATTGACCGCGGACATGGCGCGCGATCGTGAAGATCTGATTGATGACCTGATCAACGATCCCGTAGGGGAAAGAACCCGGACACGTGATCCAGAGCCGGTTTCAACGCTGGCAGAACCGGAGGCATGAGACAAAGATGTCACTGTTGAGTAAATTACTACCTCGAGAATCCAACGAATCAACTGGAAAGCCGGAGCAAATGACACAGAACACCGACACCTTAGCTGAACCACAGCAGACGCCGGAGATGGCGCGCACGCAGGCGCTCATCGAGATGAAGGCGGCCATCCGGCAGCTCCGCCGCGATGTGGACCGTCGAGAAGATGAACTCGACGAGCGGCGTGAACGAGCCAAAGGATTCCTGCGGGAAGGTCGAGATAGCCGGGCTGACGAGGAGATGGAACTCTATCTCCACGATGAAACGGTGATGACCGACTTGCGAATGATCCTTGGCGGTCAGGAACGGGCGCTGTCGACTGCCCGTGCCCACTCAAGCTACCAGCAATTTGCCGCTGCGCTGGATGCCTTCAGCAAAATAGCGCAAACATCGGCGCACCCGGCGACGGATGTGGAGCTTGAAATCACCAGACTGAGCGAACAGCTCCGAGATGCCGCCGAGGCGTATGGCGATGTCGAGACTGACCGGCGGCGTGCCAGACGTCACAATCCGGCTCTGGAAAGTCTGCGTGAGGAGCTTGAGTATGAGATCGCCAGCGAAGCTGCTGGCACGAACGCCGATCTGGTTCCCGGGCTTACTGATCGGGAGCTTGAGCAACGGATGCAAGTCATTCAGCAGCGCCGAGCAGAGCTGGATCAGGCGCGGGGCGCGAAGTGAGCCTGGCTACCCTGGAACAGGCTGAATCTCAGGCGCTTGAACTCTCCCGGCAAGGCAATCACCGGGCAGCCAATGAGGTATTGCTTGCGGCAGCTGAAGAGGCTATCCGCCTGGCACAGTTCGCCAGCGAGTTGAGCCAGCGGCAGCAGTTTGTCGAACTCAGCGACGAATATCTGCGGCTGGCAAGCGACTTGAAGGTGCGTCGCCTGGCCTCGAAACGTCAGCTGACTCCCGAACGATCATCTCGACGGCCTCGCCGTGCCGAGATGGTGCAGGGTGAATCCGGAGCAGGCAGACAGTGGCAGGTGGCGGAACGTCCGGCGATAACACTCGCCGATGTCGCCGGGATGGCTGATCTCAAACACCTGGTGCGCAGAGAGATCGTCGATCCGATCCGCTACCCTGAAATTGACGACGTGTTGAACATCCCCTATGGATTTGGCGTGCTGCTCTACGGCCCGCCGGGTACCGGCAAGACCTACTTTGCCCGCGCGCTGGCCGGTGAACTCGATTGCGCCTTCTTTGTCATCGACCCAGCTCAGATTCTCAGCAAATGGGTCGGCGAGTCGGAGCAGCGGCTGGCGGCCCTGATGACTCAGGCGAAAGCAGAACCACGAGCGGTTGTCTATATTGATGAGATCGCCGAGATGTTCCCTCGTCGCGGGACCGGTTCGGTCTACTCTGACCGGTTGGTCGGCGTGTTCCTGCAGCAACTCGACGGGTTTGACCAGAGCGAGAATATGCTGCTGACCATCGGCGCGACAAACCACCCGTTGCGGATAGATCGGACACTCATCCGGTCTGGCCGGCTGGGCCACCATGTCTACGTCGGGTTGCCGGACGTTGAAACCCGCCGCCAGATCCTGGAGATCGAGATGAAAGCGGTGCCGCTGGACAACGATGCTGATCTTGATGCCCTTGCGGATGCCACAGATGGCTACAGTTCCGCCGATGTGGCCGCCGTCGCCCGGGAAGCCCGCAAGCAGACCCGTGACCGAATCGTTCGGCAGCGGCACTCGAACAATGGCAACGGAAAAGACGACATAGAAGTTAAAGTGACTGCCGGCGATCTCGCGGCGGCGCTGGATGCCGTCCGGCCGGCAAAACCAGACCTGCTGATGTTGGCGGAGATCGAAGAGTTCCGGCGCGGACGGTCCTGACGATCAAACATGATAGCTACTAAATAATGTTTGACATAACCACGGGAAAATGGACTCCGGAACGCGGCGTGCTGGTCGAGGCCGCAACGGTCCCCGCAGGGGAGGGGACACCCCGACAACTGGTTCTCAGTACGCCGGGCCTGGCGCTGGTACAACACGCTCGCGGCGGTGTCAGCCTGGGCGGGATTACCGGACCGTCTCTAACACCTCTGGAGACGGGAGATCGGATTATCCTGCTTCCAGCCGGAGAGTTCGTTCTTTCGCTGGCGGTAACAACGACTACCGAACAGACCTGTTGTTTCAATATTGTGACCATGATCGCTGATCCGATTCGCTTTGCGACATCGATCGTCGGTGATCGGGAAGAACTCACGGCAGCTGATATTTCACATATGCTTTCTCGCGACAACGCTGTCCGGCTGGCTATTCAACGTATGGCAATTCACACAAATTTGCCCCTTCCTGAAGAGCTTGCTATTCGTCTGGGTGAACCGCTTGAGTTGCTGTTCGGCCTTGGTTTGCGCGAAGTGCTGGATGACGTTGTGATCGTCGAAACCAGTAACCTGGCTGAGATGCTGCAACCTGGTGATGTCGTCGCTCACGACTGGCTGCTGATCGAGCGCATCGGTCAGGGAGCGGCGGGCGATGTCTGGCTGGTCCAAAGCACCGCCGATCCCGAGCAACGCCAGGCGCTGAAAGTGCTCCGCAATCCGGCTGTTGCTTCGTTGATCGGTCGCGAAGCACGACAAATTGCCCGGCTCGAACAGTCCGGGATCGATTTTGCCCATATCGCCCGGCTGGAGGGAATCGTCCAGTTGGACACTCCTGGACTGCTCTATGAGTACGTGGCCGGGGTTGGCCTGCGTGACTATGTCGCGGAGCGTGGCGGCAGGCTATCGGAGATCGAGTCGATTGTGCTCGTTCAGCAACTGCTGAGTGGGCTAGGAGCATTACATCAGGCTGGTGTTGTCCACCGGGATCTCCACCCGGACAACATCATTATCTCCGGTGACGAAGATGACCCGCAGCTGAAAATTCTTGATCTTGGTATGGCGACGTTTGTTGACCGTCCAGATGGACCGCTAAATGGCAGTAGTCTGAAGAGCCTCAGCGTGCTGCCTGCTCACCCGTTTGTCGAACAGGTTCCGGCTGACAGCTCACCGGATCCGCAGTCCGATCTCTATAGCGCTGGCGTCCTCCTCTGGTGGATGATGACCGGTAGTGAAGGGTTGCCAGTTGGCAGGCGGCTAGAGGATGAATGGTCACAGTCCAATAGCAGAGCGCTTGCCGTTGTCCAACGAGCTACGCTGGATGAGAGATCCAGCCGGTTTCAGAGCGCTGTCGAAATGGGAGAAGCGCTGGCTAAATCTGAGCGCCGATGGCGTCCAGCCTTTCGACGGAAAACAACCGCATCGCTTGCAGAATCGACAACCCAACACTCGCAGTCGAGTCAGAAGCAAGCGACTCGACCGGATCGACGTTCATTTCGCAGGCGACATCCGTTCATTGCTCTGTTTTCAGCGGTCGGGTTGGCGCTAAGTGTGCTGCTTTTCGCTCCGCTCCTCCTTCTCGGCGGGCTTGTATTTTTGGCATTACGCTTTTCTTCATTCGCCCGCACCCTGGCTGTTGTCGCGGCTATTGTGCTAGCCGTGCCGGTGCTAGTGATTTCGATGATTCTTCTGACAACCGCGATGCTGGTGTTTGGCTAGCGAAGCGCCGGTATTCGCCAGGCGACGACGGCGACCAGAAAGAGCGCGGCCGTGCATGAGATCGCTACCGCGGTAGGCGCGCCCAGCAGATCTGCCAGAATGCCCAGCAGCAGTGACCCGAATGGCATCATTCCCCAGGTGACCATGATGACGCCGAGTACCCTGCCTCGATATTCATCGTCCGAACGAATTTGCAAGACGGTCTGGTTGGTTGCCAGGAAGATCGCGCTGAGCACCCCGGATAGCAGCAGCATGATCGCGGCGGGGATGACCGACGGGGAAATCGCAAAGAGCAGGACGGTGATGGCCCAGGCGACGATCATGATGACCTGAACACCCCGGGTGGTGACGACATTCTTCATTGCCGCGACGAGTAATGCGCCGGCTACTGATCCAAGTCCGTACCCGGCCATGATAAATCCAAGACCGGTAGAGCCAAGGCCAAGCTCATCCCGAACAAAGACCGGCAACAAGATAATGTACGGCATGATCAGGATCGTCCCAATCGTGGCGAGCAGGATGGTGCCAGCCATGACGGGGTCGCGGGCGACATAGATGATGCCGCCAACGAAGTCACGGACTGCGGAAGTCCGTACACTCCTGTCCCGGTTCGATTTCGATGACGGCAATCGTGTTGTTGTGAAGAACGCCAATCCCTGCAAGAATGCTGCTACCGCGAACGTCGCCGCCATTCCGACGGCCGCGATGAGCACCCCGGCCAGCGATGGACCGAAAATCCTCGATGAATTCTGACCAGCCGAGTTGAGAGCGACGGCGTTGGCCAGATCTTTCTGTTTCACCAACTGGGCAAGAATGGAGTGTTTCGCAGGGAAAACGAAGGCCATGCTCACGCCGGATACAAACGCAAGCAGGAGGAGCGACCAGCGTTCGATGGAATCAGCGGCGATCAATACCGCGTAGAGAGTCGCAGCGGTCAACAATCCTATTTGCCCCGCCATCAGCACGACTTTGCGGTTTATCCGGTCAGCAACGACCCCGGCCGGAGGGCCAAAGATGAGTATGGGAATCCCGCCGACGAAGCCAGCCAGGCCGACAAAAAATGGCGAGTCGGTGAGTTGCAGCGCTAGCCAGCCCAGCGTGACCTGGTACATGGCATGGCCGGTTGTCGTCGATAGCGCGCCAGCAGAAACCCAGCGAACACCCGGGTAGAGCCGGAAGGATTCAAACATGCCGCCTTCGGCTGGTTTGACTGCGGGCGGCGACACTGCCGGTTTCACTGTAGTGACATTGAGTTCCGGCGTCGTCTTGCTCATGAAACCGGCTTACCTGTGAGTCGCTGGCGTTCCGAAATTCATCTGCTCTGAGGTAATGTACGGTGCCGGGTCAAGAAGGTCAACAGGACCTCGTTCAGCTTTCCATCAAGCCGGCGCGTTCATACGCTTGCCAGAAAGCAATATCGGCGGCGTGAACCAGCGAGTTTTCCAGGCTGCGTTCGATCAATTCGCCTTCGGCTGAATGTGCTCCCGCAGCATGGGCCACGGCCTCTGGTAGCCCGACTGTCAGGCAGAGGTGGACTCCATAGACTGAGTGCCGGATAGCCGGGTATCCTGACGCGCCGATATTGCTCTTCCAGCGTTCCTGATTTCGCGGGCTAAACTCGTAAGGTTTCCCGACATCATGACAGAGCGCACACGCCCAGAGCAGATCACGGTCGATGCCAATATCTCCGCTGACTTGCTCTATTCCGTCGGCTAACCCCTGCGCCATCAACGCGACACCGCGTATGTGGTCCGATTGCGTTCCTCCAGCAATAGCAGGTGAGTCGGGAACGCCGGATGCTCGAATCTGATCGATCTCGGTGAATTCCGTCTGTGAAAGTGACAACGTCCAGGCATCAACGACTTTCTCGCGCAGATCAGCGTCCTTGATCTGATTGATCTCAGGCAGTGATGCGATGACGCCTTCTCGGATGCGTTGCTGGTCTTCTCCGGTCATTTGTTGCTCTCAATCGTGATGGTTGCCGCGAGATTGTGTCATCATAGCAACTGAAGGAGTGCAGGAAGCATGTCGATTGAGTTTCAGCTGGCATTCGTTCGTTACATCCGGAGCATGGCCGATTGGCGGCGGGAGCGGGCGAACGAATATGATGCCGACCCACGAAATTTACAAAGTGCCTCGGGGTTGGACGATCTCGCCAGCTACGTGCTTTTGCTAGCCGATGACGATGAGGAACTGGAAGAGATTAGCGCGCTAACGAATTTCCGTGATATCTTCGAGCCCGGGCAGCAGCTCCACCTGGCCGTTGCCCGCTACCACTACTTTCAGCAAGATACCCGGCAAGCCGCCTTCATCACCTACCTGGTCGAGCTGGCCAGGGCGGATCAGGCCGAAGCAGGCCACCTGGCCGGTCGATTGCCAGAAGGCGAGGAAGACCCGTTTCGGGGCTGATCAGCCGGTACATCAGCCCACGGCGCGAACGATGTCCCCGACTGTCTGGTTGATGTAGGTGTCAAAGTATGACTCGCCGCCCCACTCCGGACTATGACCGAGCCGGATGACGACCATCTCCTTTGACGGAATGATGAACGCCACCTGTCCCCAGGCGCCCATCGGCCAGAATGCGTCGGACGGGATATCCGGGTAACGATTCCCGGCATTGAGCCAGAACTGACCGCCATACTGTTTTTCTTCGGCGGCAGGCGCAGGTGTGCGGATGAAATCGACCCAACCTTCCGGGAGAATACGCTCTCCCTGCCAGACGCCATCATGCAGGTGCAGCAGCCCGAACCGCGCCCAGTCTCGGGGAGTTCCGTAATCGAAACCAGTCATGATGAAATTCCCCCAGGGGTCCGGCTCCAGGACGTAGTTGCGAGCGCCGATGCGGTCGAAGAGCGCCCGTTGCGGGAAGGTCAGATAATCTTCGCCCTGCGCCTCCACCGTCTGGCGGACGATCTTGCCGAGCGTCAGCGGATCGCAGTTGCGGTAGGTCCAAAAGGTGTTTGGGGGTCGTTTTAGCGGTCGGGTGATCGAATGTTCGAAGACATCGACCGCGCCGTAGTAGATATACATATGGTCGTCCCGATTCGTCCAACCGAGTTCAAGTTTGTCATCATCCTGAGCACGGCTGAAACCGAGACCACTGCTCATCCGCAGCAGGTCTTTGATCCGGATTGCTTCTTTCTCCGTCCCCTGCCACTCGGCGATTGGCGCGGGATCATCCAGGCTAATATGTCCCTGGCCGACTAGAATGCCTACGAGCGCGGCGGTGATGCTCTTGCCCATCGACCAGCTCACCTGGCGGGTGTTCTTGCCAAAACCTGGCGCGTAGCGTTCGGCGACAATTTGATCTTTGTAGAGGACAACCATACCTCGCGTCCGTTGCGGAACCTGGTGCTGGCTATCGTCAAATGCCAGATCAAGCGTGCTCTCCAATGCTTGCCGGTCGACCTCCTCGGGCAACGAAACGTCGGATAGGAGATCGCCCATCGGCCATGAGATTGATCTGGCATCGGGTAGAGCTGAAGTTACGGGAATTGGTGTGAAGTGCAGTCTGCGTTCATTAGCTGGAAAGATCGTGCAGCCCTGACCCTGGTTGTATTTGGCTGTCCGGCTGATGCCACTGGCTGACATCGTCACCGTCCCGGCGACCCGGTCAATATCGATGTCGATCTCATCCCAGCCAACCGGCATACCTTCCCGGCGAACGTGCGTCTTCAGGTCATGTTCGAGAAACTCAGCCGGATCTCGCCCGACGACGAACGTCCCTGAACAGAGCAGCTTGGCGAACAGCGCCAGCGTATTGCTCACCCGTTCATCGTTGTAGTCGTCGTCAAACTGTGGTCCGCGGTCCGATTGTTGCTGAACTGTCACGTCAACTCCATTTCCAACGTGATTGATGCATAGAACGTCGTTCCCATCATAGCCTGAACAGTTGTTGATCTGGCCAATCAAGAGTTGATCAGATGAAGTTACCGCTGCCTGCGGCGTGCCTCGCTCCGAAATGACTCGGAGATCTGATATTGTCTCTGAATCGAACCCATTGTTTTTTCAATGATTTCTTTCCCGTAAACCTGGCGAGGGATGAATCGTAGACGTGGCGTCGGGGTGAAGAAGTAATCACCGGTTTGAGTGATGACGAAGAGCGGACTGGACTTGAACTGAGCGTTGCGATGTCGAGATCGGTTGACATCTTTGCCTATGGTATATCCTCTCCATCGGTGCTCAAACGGGAGGTTTTGGTTCTCTGGCCGGACATTGGTCAAAAACGTCTGGAGCACATCGAGGTCACTGGAGCCGTCGAGATACGCTTCGATGCTGATCAAGTTCACAGGCATATGAAAGATATCCTGTGCCGGCTGATGATCGGCGCTTTGCTGGGCGCGCCAGTAAATCGTTGTGTTGACTTCCGTAAGTCGATCCTGATAGCCAGCCAGAGTGAGCCGCCTGGAGGACCAATCATCAATTGTGACCCAGGCTGCGCCCCAATCCGAAAATGCGTTCCCGAACGTTTCATCATCCCAGGCAGGGTGCTCGTCTCCGCGATGCCGAAACACACCAGCAATTGAATTGAAGGTATCCTCCTCTATCCGGTCAAAGCCGATGGATTCAAGGCTTCTCTCTGCGGCGTTCAGGAAGCGGTCCAGATCTTGCTGATTGAGCTTTGCCAGATCCTCATCGATTTCGGTGCTGTCGTTGCGAGCGTTCATCGGAGTGTTCCTTTGTCCGTGAAACTGACTACGATTGGATGCTACCAGGAGTCATCCGCCAACCCGTCAGCAAGGGTCTGATCCCAGAGTTTATCCTCTGCATCGAATTCGGCTCTCGCGTTTTCATCATCGAGGATGCTGGACCATGCGACGTTCGCCTTCAGAAGCCATTGTTCGGTCCATGAACGTTTGACCGCCCTTTCAAGAATCGAGGACTTGGACTGCCCTGTCTCATTCTCAAGTTCCATAAGTTGCCGGTACGTCTGATCCGAGACAGACGCTTTTCGTATTTCTTTCACGCTCAAGCCTGACCACATGGTCGTCTACCGGCTAGCCGAGTTGCCGGAAATACGCAGACAACGGACAATCAATAGTCGATAAACCTGGTAATTATCGTTAGCTGGTCAATCAATTGCAACGAGATGGAGTTTATATTGGCAACCGTAGTGACCTACAAAGGCAAAACCCCCAGGATCGACCCCAGCGCTTTTCTGGCTGAGACGGCGGTCGTCATTGGCGATGTCGAAATTGGACCTGAAGTAAGTATCTGGTTCGGGGTGATCATCCGTGGCGATACCGCGCCGATTCGTATTGGCGCAAGGACGAACGTTCAGGACGGCACGATCATCCATGTGGACGAAGACGCGCCAACGACGATCGGCGAGAACGTCGTCATCGGTCATGGCGCAATCGTCCATGGAACGACGGTTGGCGATGGCGCGCAAGTCAGCATCGGTGCAATCCTGCTCTCGCACTCAACCGTTGAACCCGGCGCTATCGTTGCCGCCAGCGCGCTAGTCCCAGAAGGAGCGACTGTTCCGGCCAACACTGTCGTCATGGGCATCCCAGCCCGGCCAACCCGCGAGGTTACCGACCAGGATCTTCGGGGAGTCCGGCAAGTTGTCGATCACTACGTCGAGGCGGGTCGGGAGTATGCACAATTGAGCATGCCTGCGGAGCAGTAGATCGTGGACCTTGAGAGCTTTACCAGAGCAGCCATGACAAAGGCGGTGTGCAGCTCGATCGACAACGACAAGATCTACTGTGAAATACCAGAATTATCCGGGATCTGGGCCACCGGGGATACGCTGGAACACGCCCGTTGCGAGTTGAAGGAAGTTGTCGAAGGCTGGATTGAACTCGGACTGCGGCTCGACCATCAGATACCGGCAATTGACGGCGTTTCTACCTATACCAGCCGGTAGGTCTCGTCATCTTGTATGACACGGCCTTCGTCGAGTAATTTCTGCAGGTGCATGGTGATCGTGGCTTTGCCGGCCGGAGCCAGGTGGGGCAGGATCTCGACATAGATGATCGGCATCAGTTCGTCGGTGGTGAGCGGTCCTTGCTCCTGGAGAGCGGTGATGATCTCGTTCTCGCGTTGCAACCGGTGCGCGATGTACTCCTCGATCTTCTCCCGGACGCCGGGAACGACCGGTCCGTGGCCGGGCAGGATGGCGATGAACGGGTCCGCCTCGTGGGCAGCGAGCAGGCGACGGAGGCTGTCGATGTAGTCGCCGACCGAACCATTGGGCGGGAAGATGCCGACGCTGCCAAATCCGGAGATCATGTCACCGGCAAGTAGCATCCGAGTCTGACTCTCAACGAAGGCGATGTGTCCCGGTGAGTGGCCCGGCGTGTAGATTGGCCGTAGTTCATATCCCTCACAGACCAGCGGTGCATCGTGATCGAGCCACTGGTCGATCTCAAGGCCGGGGGTGAAGCGCTCAATATGCTCCCGTTCTCCAGGCGGGGCGTAGATGGGTGCGCCGCTCAACTCTCGCAACTGTTCCGCACCGCCGACGTGGTCCGGGTGGCAGTGGGTCAGGACGATGCGTTCGATCCTGGTCGGGTCGATGTCATCCGCCTCGAACGCTCCGGTAAAGACCTCCAGACCTTCGCTGCGCCCGGCGTCGATCAGTGTCAGCGGTCCGTCGCCAGCGACCGGGCCGATCAGGTAGCAGTTCGTTGGCTGGCCGGCCATCATTCCCTCGTTCGGCACCGAGATCATGTGGATATGGGCATGCTCATCGACACCCAGCTCCTCTTCGGCCAGCCGTTGCTGTTCAGCCCGGGTAAGGGACTCAATTTCCTCGTTGCTTCCGGTGATCTTGTTCAGCACCAGATCGTCCAGGTTGGCATCAACCGGCTGGAAGCGGAGCGATGAGAGCGCGATTCTCCAGGTCACAGGTTGTTTAGCCTTTCGTCGGAACGCCGACCCTCACCACCATCCCCTCTCCCAGAAACGGGAGAGGGGAGGAAGAGTTATTGTGTCACGTTGCCAATCCTACTCCCGCTCCCCTTTGCGGAAAATGAGGAAAAATACAACAAGCTAGCCGGTCTTAAAGTCCCTCTCCCCTTTGTGGGAGAGGGATTTAGGGTGAGGGGTCTTAAGCCGGCTCGAACTTCGCCAGGGTGATGTCATCGGTGACATCGTCGTAGACGACTTTGACCGGCATGCCGACTTTGACATGTTCCGGGTCGGCTTCAACGTTGATGATGTTGGTCATCATCCGGGCATTACCCTCTTCAAGCTCTACCATTGCGATGACATACGGCGCTTCGAACCCCGGCCAGGCACGGCGCTGCTCGCCGATGATGGTGAAGCCGTAGATCGTGCCATTGCCGCTGACCGATTCCCAGGAGATGTTCTTTGAGCCGGTGTACGGGCTAACCCCACGCGGGTAGAAGAAGAATTTCCCGGTATCGTTGCAACGCTGAATTTTCATGGCGTGGTCTTTAAGGCTGTCCCAGAATGGTTGGGTGATCGGGTCCGGCTGAGGCAGCGGTTTGTTGTAGTCGGACATCTTGTTCCTTTCCCGGCGTTACGCGCCGCGTTCCAGTATGACGGTGCCGGCCGATGAGAGGAGCCCGCCGGTTCCATGCACGACGGCAAGTTCACAGTCGTCTACCTGGCGCAGTCCTTGTCCGGCAAACTCGTCCCGGACCTGACGCACGCCTTCAATCAAGGCGAACATGCCGTACATGCCGGTGTGGGTGTAGGCCAGGCCGCCGCCGCTGGTGTTCATCGGGAATTCCCCGCCCGGCGCGATCCGTCCGCCACTGACGAACTCCCCGCCGCCGCCTTTTTCAGCAAAACCAAGTTCTTCAAGTGTCAGCAGCACGGTATAGGTGAAGGAGTCATAGACCATCGCCAGGTCAATATCATCCCGGCTGACGCCTGCCATGTTGAACGCTTCGTTACCGGAGACTTTAGCCGCGAAACCGGTGAAATCTGGCATCTGGCTGATCATGGCGTGGTCGTGGCTCTCCCCAGTGCCTTTGACCAGCACCGGAGTCTGTTTCAGGTCTTTAGCGCGTTCGGCACTGGTCATGACCAGCGCGCCGCCGCCATCGGTTACCAGACAGACATCGTGACGATTGAATGGCCAGGCGATCATCGGGGAGTCGAAGACATCCTGAACGGTAATCTCCCCGCGCCCGTAGTAGTAGGCTTTCGGGTTGAGTTGGGCCCAGGCGTGGGCAGCGACGGCGATCTCCGCCAGCTGCTCTTTTGTCGTGCCGTACTCGGCCATATGCCTCGTCGCCGCCATCGCATAGGCGCCGACCGGTTGCGGCAACCCCCACGGACCTTCAAACTGGCCACGCAATGAAGCTGGCACGTTTGGCCGCGGGTTCATGCCAATCCGAGAACGGCCGCTCTCACCATGGGTAATCAGGATGACATCTGCCTTGCCGGTGGCGATCGCCATGGCGGCGTGGCCAACGTGGATGACGAATGACGACCCGCCAACGGCGGTGCCATCGGTGTACCGAGGCACAAAACCCAGATACTCAGCGACCTCGTACGGCGCTGGTCCAGCCGTGGCGATGCCGTCGACATCCTCGAGCGACAGCCCGGCATCCTCCAGGGCATTCATCGCTGCCTCGGCGTGCAGCATAATCATCGGTTTATCTGGAATCAGACCGAGTTCGTCGGTCTCGGCCGCTCCTACGATGGCGGCTTTATTTGAGATGGACAATGTGCCCACTCCCTCCCTGGTTAACTCAAACCCTCTATCTTCGCATCAATCAATTGCCGGGTTAACTCGGCGTGGCCGGTGTGTTCATTGGCATGGGTGGCTGCTACAAGCAACACCTCCCAGCCAGTCATTCTGCCCCGTCTGGGGTGGTCATACTCTCGATCGAGATCTTCTGGCGATAGCTCCGCCATCGCGACTTTCAGCTCTTCTTTCAATTCGACCCACTCCTCCTGGATCGGGTGGCTTTCCCATTCTTCAACGAGTTTCCCGTCCCGTTCGACCCAGTGGAGCTGTAGCTCGTCTTCAACTCTGGCCTGAAATTCGGCATCGCGGTCGCGGTTGTCTGGCTCACCGCAGAGGGTAGCCAGAATAGTCTGCCTGAAGTTGCCCATGATATGGGTGCAGAGGACGAAGATGCTGTTCGTCTCACCGGGTATAGGCCGCCAGTTCATCTGCTCGTGAGAGAGACCTTCCAGGCTCGCGAATATACGGTCAACTGCCAGACACATGTATTGGTAGTAGACTTCTACATCTTTGTTGAAGACAACCTCAGCCGTCATCTGGTTTCCTCCTTGCAGCTAGCCTGCCAGTTGGCTACCAACTGCGTTCTCCGTATGCTTCAAGATCAGTGCCCCAGAAGCGCAACCCTTCCCCGACGGTGACCCACTGGCCTTCCGGGATATCGGCGATCTTGCGGCCGATCCCGGGTTGGTTGTTCTGACCTTCGAAGCGATCGCCAAAGGCGTCTGGCACTAACTCGATGAGTTCGTTGACTGTCCAGCGGTGGTCGGCGCTCAGCGTCTTGATCACCTTGGGCTGCGACACCAGCGCGACATTGTAGCCGAAGGATCCGAAGACATGGCCGGTGATGTATCCCGCTTCGTCAGACGCCAGGTAGGCGACGAGTGGGGCGACATTGTCCGGATCCCGTTCGGTGCCAACCGCCAGTTCGCTTGGGAGTTTGCCGGTATCGGCGACGGCTTCAACCGCGGCAGGGATCGAATCGATCATCCGGGTTGCGCCGCTTGGCAGGATCGCGTTGGCAGTAACGCCGCCATAGCGGCCCATGGAACTGGCAAGCACCAGGGTGAAGCCGATGATGCCGGCCTTGGCAGCCGCGTAATTTGGCTGGCCTGGCGCGCCGAATGCCGAGTTGGATGACATGTTGATGATTCGTCCACCTTCACGCCGTTCCCGGAAGTGGGCTGCCGCGAATTTACAGGTGTTGAAGGTGCCTTTGAGGTGGACGCTGATCACGTCGTCCCACTCATCTTCGGACATGTTGAAGATCATCCGGTCGCGCAGAATGCCGGCTACATTAACCAGAATATCCAGCTTGCCGAACTCGTCAATTGCCTGCTGGATCATCGCCTCGCCAGCCCCGAAATCAGCAACCGAATCGGTGTTGGCGACGGCTGTTCCTCCGGCTGCTTCAATTTCGTTCACGACTTGCTGGGCGACAGCGATATCCTCGCCAGCTCCATCAAGGGTTGCCCCCAGATCATTGACGACGACTGACGCGCCTTCCGCGGCCAGCAGCTTGGCAACACCGCGTCCGATGCCGCGGCCTGCGCCGGTCACTACGGCCGATTTTCCGTCAAGCATTCCCATTGATACTGTTATCCTCTCTCCCTGTTGCCAGGCGCAATCCTAAATTGACGGGCGTGCATCGTAGTACGCGTTCCGGGTCCAGAGTTCAACTCCGTTGCCCAGATCTTCCCAGGTTGTTGCTGCCTGGAGAGCGGCTGTCACGCTGACCGGCCGGTTGGTGTCCGGGTCCATTTCAACCTCCGGCGAAGCCAGCGCGTCGCCCATGTATTCAGACATGAGGTTGCCGAGTTCCTGTGGCGTCCATTGCCGGTCAGCTTGCAGGACATCGGCAAGCTCCCAGCTGGAATAGAGCGATATCGTATTGCCGCTGACGCCAAAGAAATGCCCGTTGATCATCGAGGCGGCGTCAGTACAGAGATACGCGACCGTCGGCGCGACGTTGGCCGGGTTGCCTGGATCTGTGTCGTCTTCTTCAGCGAGCTGGCTCGGGAGCTTTCCGGTCTCTTCCTGAATCGCTGCCGCTCGCGGGGTGGAGTCGATCATGCGGGTGGCCGCGTAGGGCAGGATTGCGTTGGCGGTGACGCCGCCGTAGCGGTTCATCGAGTTTGCCAGCACCGCGGTCAGACCGAGAATGCCGTACTTGGCGGCGGCGTAGTTCGGCTGCCCGGCAGCGCCCCAGGCTGAAGTCGACGAGAAGTTGATGATCCTGCCGCCCTCGCGCCGTTCGCGGAAATGGACACAGGCCCATTTGCAGAGGTTGAAATGCCCTTTAAGGTGCACGTCGATGACGGCATCCCACTCATCTTCAGACATATTGAAGACCATCCGGTCACGCAGGATGCCCGCAACGTTGATCAGGATATCGAGTTTGCCGAATTCATCGACCGCTTGCTGGACCATGGCCTCGGCGGCGCCATAGTCCGTGATTGTGTTGGTGTTTGCCGCCGCTGTTCCACCTGCGGCAGTTATCTCGTCGACCACCTCCTGGGCAATCGACAAGTCGGGGGTTGAACCGTCAAGCGAAGCGCCGATATCGCTGACGATCACCGAAGCTCCTTCGGCCGCCAGCAGCTTTGCAACAGCTTTGCCGATGCCCCGGCCCGCGCCGGTGACGATAGCGGATTTACCGTCGAGGTTTCCCATATCTCCCTCTCCTCTGTTACCGATCTTCCAATTGGTGAAAGTAAATCGTATGCGCGTCTCTATCCCAGATGGCGTACTGCCCGATCGAGAGCGCGCCTGGATTGATGAGGTAATTCCTCAGTGTTGTCAGTTTAACCTGTCCGCGTGATATGTCGAGTGGTCCGCTCTCCGTTCTCGCCGCCCGGACGTGGGTATGGCCGGCAAAGGTGATCCAGGCAGCTGGTTTGTGCCCGTTGCTCGCTTTACCGCGCTGAAACATGCGAGCGACCGGGTCATGATAGCCCCATCGTTCCTGTTCGTGGATCAGACAGGCATCATCGATAACGATACGTTCTTCGAGACTGCGGAGTAGTTGCAACGTTTCATCGCGGACCTTGATTCTGCCAGCGGCGGCGTCCTCAACGATCTCCTTCTCATGGTTGCCGTAGACTCCGACGACTGACCAGTTTCGCAAAGCGGCCGCGCAGCGATCAGCTTCTTCGACCAGGTCAAAGAGGTCGCCGAGCAAGGCGATGGTTTCGACTCCGCTTTGCCTGCAATGTTCGAGGGCGCGGACCAGTGTCCGGTTCTCGCCGTGAACATCAGAGAAGATGCCGACCATTGCTCCAAGGGTGACATGTTCAGTGTCCTGAGTCTGAAAGATAACGTGTTCCGTTTACGATTTCACGAACTGCCACCAGAACATTTTAGCGTACCTGAATGGAACGCGGTGTCTGGAGCGCTCAGCTCGTGTTGAGAGCCTGTCCGATAAGTTTTGCCGAGGTGCGGACGGCGGCGGTGAAGGCGAAAAATCCGCCGAAATCCTGTGTGGCGGGCATCGAGGTGATGAACAGGCCGGGGACAGTGCTTTGGAAATGTGTGTCTAGCACCGGATAGCCGTTCAGTAGCTCGATCTGCGGTTGGAGATTCCCGGCGGCTAGAAAAGGAATGCGGTTCAGATCGACGCGGTATCCGGTGGCAAAGATGACCTGATCGACAGCCAGGGTTTCATCATTGTCCAGCTTTATTTTCAGATCTTTGCCCGGTGCGGTGTCACAACCTGTTATTCGGGTGTTTGGCCATAGATTGATCCCGTCAACGAGAATCCGCGGGGCCAACCACGGCTCGATCTTGAGTCGCCCTTCAGCCCAGAAGCGTCTGTTGAGCTCATCTTGCTGTTCAGGAGTCAACTCGCGGAACCAGGACGGATGCTCAACCATATTGTCGAGGATTGGCATGACCCAGGTCCAGTCGGACGGTTCGAGGGCAGGCGTGTCATGCCTGTAGACGACGTGTACCTGCTCAGCGCCGATCTCGTGTATAAGGGCCGCCCACTCGAATGCCGCTTGACGACCGCCGATGATGAGGCAGCGTTTTCCATCCAGGTGCTTGAAATCCACCAGATCGCAGGTATGCGTGTAACAGTCCGGCGGTAGCATGTTGGCTACTGCAGCCGGGATGTGTTTGAAATACTGGAATCCGACCGCCAGAACGACCTTGCGGGTCAGTATTTGCTGCCCGTCACTCAACGTCGCGGCAAACTGACCACCATTTTCCTGAAAACGGTCGAGGCGTGAGACCTGGACAGGCTCGGCAACGATCTGTTTCTGATCCTGGAACCACTGCGTGTAATTCAGATAAAAATTGATAGCTAGTGGCTCAACATCATCCCTGGTATACCCCAATGTGCTGGCGAATTCTTCGAGCGTGTGAATATCCAGAGGATCCAGATGCCAGTCGCAGTCCGAACGCAGGATCATTCCTCCCGGCATATCGGATTTCCAGAAACCCATTGGTCTGCCAACGATGCGGTAGTCGATGCCAAGATGCTGGCAGTACGCGGCGACCGACAACCCAAACGGACCTGCACCGATAATGAGAAGCTCAGTTTGTCCCGGTTCTGTCAGATCGGTCATGCCTGGCGCTCGATCGCAATGGCGATCGCCTCGCCGCCGCCCAGGCAGAGACAGGCAATTCCCCGGTCCAACTGGCGGTCTCGAAGCGCGTGAACGAGTGTAGTGAGGAGTCGTGCTCCGGTTGCGCCGAGTGGATGACCTAGCGCGATTGCGCCACCATTGACATTCACTCGATTCCAAACCCAGCCCTGGTCAGCCAGCGCAACACCGTTCGCAAGAATCTGTGCCGCGAAGGCTTCGTTGAGTTCGATCAGGTCGACATCCTCAAGTGTCCAGCCAAGTTTGTCGAGCAAGCGAGGGATAACCAGCGCCGGGGCAGCGAAAATGTCTCTTGGTTCGACGGCTACCTGAGTATAACCAGCTATCCGCGCCAGCGGTGTGGATCCGATCTCCTCTGCCTTTGACCGGCTGGCTATGATGAGCGCGGCAGCGGCGTCGTTGAGACCCGGCGCGTTGCCGGCGGTCACCCGTCCACCAGGTTTGAAAGCAGGTTTGAGTCGTTGAAGGGCTTCCATCGAGGTGTCCTTGCGAGGGCTCTCATCGGTGCTAACCAGCGTTTCCCCGTGGCGTCCAAGTACCGAAACCGGGACGATCTCTGCTTGAAACTTGCCGTTTTCGATGGCGTTGATGGCTTTCCGGTGGCTATCCAGAGCGTAGGCGTCCATCTCCTCACGAGTGATCTCATATTCGACCGCAATGTATTCAGCGGCGTTCCCCATCGCCCAGTCTTCGAATGCACACCAGAGACCATCGACGACCAGCGCGTCTCTGAGCTGCGTGTTGCCGTAACGGAGCTGGTTCATCCTTCCATCGACGAGATGCGGGGCGTTGCTCATGCTCTCGACCCCGCCGGTCACAAACAGATCGCCGTCGCCAGCCCGGATCGCCTGCGCCGCCAGTGTTGTGGATTTCAGACCGGCCCCGCAAACCTTGTTGACAGTCATCGCGCCAACCGAAGACGGCAAGCCCGCGCCGATTGCACACTGCCGGGCGATATTCTGACCGAGGCCAGCAGAGACGACGTTGCCGAGGATCACTTCATCAATGGCGGCGAGATCGTTGACCCCGGCTGCTTTGACCGCAGCCTGAATTGCTACTGCGCCGAGCTGTGAAGCAAGCACAGTGCCAAGAGCGCCCTGTAGTTTGCCGACCGGTGTTCGGACGGCGCTCAAAATCACAACATCATTCAGGACTGTTGCGTTCATTGTTGCGGTCCATTCTGTGTGTCATCCGGCTGGCACTGTAGCATAGAGGGCTGCTGTCCGTGTAGGCGACAGACGAGAAATCAGAAGAAACCCCCTCACATGTGAGGGGGTTTCTTCATCTTCCAGATCGCTGGCTGGTTACGGTCCCCAGACAGGATTCATTGCAGAGCCAGTCTCCGAAGTGAAGTTGGTGATCTGCTGAATATTGTTGCCGCTGGAATCCATGACGAAGATATTCGGAACACCGTTCGGGTTCGCCCAGAAGGCGAGATGGCTGCCGTTCGGTGACCAGCTTGGTCCTTCGTCGGTGTCGTTCATGTTCGTTGTGAGTTCGGCGAATCCGGTACCGTCAGAGTTAATCTTCAGGATGTTCCCGACGACATCGGTGCCATTCGACCGGAAGCGGACAAAGGCGATGGTGTTTCCAGCCGTCGACCAAACCGGCGCCTGGTCGGAGCCGCCAAAGTCACCGCCGTTGGTGAGTTCATTGAGCGCCGTGCCGTCCGGGTGAGCCGTCCAGATTGCGTATCGCCCATCCGAAAGGGTATCGGCTGAGAAGGCAATCATCGAGCCATCTGGCGCCCAGGTCGGGTGCACATCTTCATGGTCCGGGTTGTTGGTGATCTGGACCTGGTTGGACCCGTTCGCATCGATCACATAAACATCGTTGGTGGCAGAGCTGCTCGATTTGTAGTTGAACGCCAGTTTGCTGCTATCAGCAGACCAGTTGATGTTGTCAATCATGCCGGTGGAATCGGTTGGGAAGTTGGTGATTTGAGCATTCCCGCTTCCGTCCGGTCCGGTGGTGCACAGGTTTGCTGTGTTGCAGGCATACGCAATCAGTGATCCGGAGGGCGCCCAGTCTAACGATGCATTATCGGTTGCATCGGTCGCGATCTCGGTCGTGCTGCTGCCATCGGCATTCATGACCCAGAGGCCAGGGGCACCGCTCTTGTTTGCCCAGAAGGCGATCTGTGAACCGTCCGGGGACCAGGACGGCAGGAGATCTTGATCGCTTGAATCGTCGGTGAGCATCATTTGATCTGAACCATCGGAGTTGATCGAATACAGATCGCTGTTGCCGTTACTGTAGTGCAGCTCAAATGCGATGGCTGCGGTCGCCGGCGGGTTCGTGTACCGCCAGCTGTAGTAAGACTGGCCAACATTGCCAGCTTCGACCTGCCAGGCCTCGGCGTTTGACGGGGTGTAGGTCATGCAACGACGCTGGAAGCACTGCATCAGGACCAGCGTATCTACTCCGCCGACCAGGACATGCGACCAGTAGGCTTCGCTAATCGGAAAGCCGGTGCCGTAGTACGGATTCGGATAGAGCAATCCCTCAACATACTGGCCATTCTCGTAGATGATGCCGCTGGAGTTCATGAAGTTCCAGAATGGAGCAGCGATATTGTGCTCGGTTGTCGTGTTGTACTCGGCGTTGAGGACGTTGTAGCTGGAAAGCGACGAGTCTGATCCGACATTGCCATCCCGATCGAGTGTCTGGATGTTGATCGCTCCGGTACCGTCATTGACCGGTCCCATTAGGCTCTCGAAAGTGGCGTAGGATGGGCCATTGGGTCCGCCCTGATCGCCAGCCACATTGGCCTGCGATGGCGTCATCGGAACAAACTGATTGTCACCAACTTGCATCTGACCGGTAACCAGTTCGACGACCAGCAACCCGTTGGTGACATACCAGATCGAATTGGGATCGGCGCTCGGGTCGGTGATTTCCATCCGGCTCTTGTCAAAGTACTGTACTTGCCGATGTCCCTCAGGCGACTGTTCGTACTGCTCCCAGAGCACGGTTGTGTCGGCGTCCGGTCCCCAGTTCCAGGTGCGAACGGCCTGACCCTGCTGCACCGGCATGTCTGTTCTGGCCCAGGTGGCTGAGAAATAGGGCGGGGCCGGATCAACTGCCGCTGCGGTCTGAATTAGACCCAACATCAACAGGAGCGGCATCACGACCGCTAGTAGTTTCGATAAACGTCTCACTGACTCTCCTTCATCATTGTTGGGTTCTTCCATCCAACCGCGAATGTACAGTAGCAGATGATACACTGCCTGGCTTCACCAACTTCATAGCGGGCAGTGCTGGTTTTCGAAGTTGACTCGATTCGTGGGCGAAGAAATGAGCATGATGATCCAGTACGATAGTCTGAAGGAGTCGAACACTGATGACCGGCTAGACCGAAATTACGGAGATACCGGGATGATCAGGCAATCAACGACGGTCGCGCCGTCACCCTCGTCGAAAACGAGCAGTGGATTAATGTCAATCTCGGCGACATCGTCTTTCAAGTCGATACAGAGCTGAGAGAATCTGCTGAGAATGTCGAGAACGGCGGGAATATCCGCTGCGGCATCACCTCGTGTTCCTTCGAGGATGGCCTTGCCACGCAGCCGCTGAAGCATGGCTTCCCCATCGTGTTCGCACAGTGGCGGGACGCCAAGGGCAATATCTTTGAGCACTTCGACGAAGATGCCTCCCAGACCGATCGCGATGACCGGTCCAAACTCCCGGTCCTGAGTCATGCCGAGGATCAGTTCCCGTCCTCCGCTGACCATCTCCTGCACCAGAACGCCGCTCAGTAATGCTTCAGGGTCGAAAGCCTGCGCGTTTTCCATGATCTGGCTAAACCCGGCACGTACTGCTTCATCTCCGCTGACATTCAGCAGTACGCCGCCAGCATCCGTCTTATGGACGATGTCCGGTGATTCGATTTTGAGAACGACCGGATATCCGATTTCCCGAGCCGCGTTCACTGCCTCGTTGGCACTGGTCGCCAACGTTTCTGAGGTGACCGGCAGTCCGTAGAGTTGCAATACTTCTTTGGCGGTACGTTCTACCAGTGGTTTGCCATTTGAAGATCGAACGATGGTTCGGGCTTCTTCGGCAATTGAACTGGCAACTCCTGTCTGAAGCGTGGTTTCGTTTCTGGTCCGCTGGAACGCGGCATAGCGGTTGACGGCTGCCACAGCCCGCAGCCCATTCTCGACACCTTGCAGGAACGGAACGCCACCCCAGTGCAGGTCCGGCTCTAGAGGCGTGCTCCCATCGCGGGTGCGGGCTTCAAAAATCTGGCCTGGAACCAGTGAGACAGCGAAGAATACTTTGTCCGGGTACCGCTCATGGATAGTTTTCATGACTTTGCCGGCCGGTGAGGCAAAATCAACTTCGGTAGCGTAAGCCTGGCCGTAGATGATGGTGTGGATGCTGGGATCCTCGGCCATTCCGACCAGCGCGCCCTCCATAATTTCCGGTATCGCGCCGGCCATTCCAGTTGTGTCGAGCGGGTTGCCGACCGTCCCGTACTCCGGAATAACCCGTTCCAGGCGTTCGACGGTCTGCGGAGCAAGCTCCGGGAGTTCTATGCCGAGATCTTGACTGAGGTCGGATACGAGACCGGCCGCGCCGCCGGAGACGTAAATGGCCCCGACACCGGTTCCTTTCGGCAGTGTCGGGGTATGGAAAGCCGCCAACACCTCGGTCATCTCCTCGAGGCTGTTGACCCGGACAATGCCGTGCTGGCGCATCACCGTGTCGATGACCTCATCCGATCCCACCAGCGAACCGGTATGCGCTTGTGCCGACCGGCGGGCCTGTTCGGAGCGCCCGATTTTAATCAGCACAATCGGCTTTTCTTTCTCCGCCGCCAGATCGGCGACCGCGATAAACTTCTCCGGATCACGCACCTGTTCAATGAATGCGCCGATAACCTTTGTCTCGTCATCGTCGACATAATATCTGATCAGGTCGCTTACTTCGAGATCCGCCTCGTTGCCGGTGGTGACGACATAGGTAACACCAATCCCACGGTCCATCGGCGGCAGCACCAGACTGTAGGCGAGCAGCCCGCTCTGAAGCGCCAGCCCGATCGATCCGCGCTGGATCTTCTGGTAGGGACCGCTCATGGCGACCATTTTGCCTGGCGTGCTGATGTTGCCGAGACAATTTGGTCCGACGATGCGAATTCCGGTCCGGGCGGCGAAGTCGCGGATCATAGCCTGGCGCTCATGGGCTTCGTTATCGGACTGTTCTCCGAAACCGCTGGTGATGATGTTGATCGCCCCGACACCGGCTGCTTCACAGTGAGCGAGGATGCCTTCGACAAACCGGCTTGGCACGACGACGATCGCCAGATCAGCCCCGCCAGGGATGGCGTCAACCGATGGGTAAGCGGTGAGACCGTCAACTTCCTCATAACGCGGATTTATCGGCAGCAAGGTGCCATCGTACCCGCAGGTAATCAGATTGCGATGAATGTTCGATGCGAAACCGGGATTTGGCGAGTCGCCAACCAGGGCGATCCGCTTTGGATGAAGCAATGCCTCCATCGATCTGGTGAACGTCTGCTGATCCGTTGGAAATCTCTCCAGCATACTCGACATCCCCGCCCGCTCCTTCTTTCCCCAAATCTTGCCGTTGAGTTGTACTGATTCCTACTGCGGAATGATCAGGCAGTCAACCACCATCGCGCCCTGACCTTTATCGAACACAAGCAGCGGATTGATGTCGATTTCCGCAACCTCGTGCTTGAGGTCGATGCAAAGTTGAGAGAATCGGCTGATGATGTCGATGACGGTCTCTATATCGGCTGGCGCTTCTCCCCGGGCGCCTTCGAGGATGGCATTGCCGCGCAGACTCGCCAGCATCTCTTGCCCGTGATACGCAGTGAGCGGTGGTACGCCAAGCGCGACATCCTTGAGCACCTCAACGAAGATGCCGCCTAATCCGACGGCGACGGCAGGACCGAAGTCCGGGTCCTGCGTCATTCCCAGGATCAATTCCCTCCCGCCTTTAACCATCTGTTGAATGAGTACCCCGTTCAACTCTGCTTCCGGATCATATGATCTGGCGCTGTCAATAATCTGGTTGAACCCATCACGAACAGCCTCATCATCGGCGATATTCAGTAGCACACCGCCAGCGTCGGTTTTATGGGTGATGTCTGGTGATTCGATCTTGAGGACGACCGGATAGCCGATGTCGTTGGCAATTGAGACCGCTTCGCTGGTGTTCGTTGCCAGCGCTTCGTTCGTTACCGGGATGCCATACAGTTGGAGTAGTTGCTTGGCGTGCCGTTCAACCAGGGGTTTGCCGCCGGATTCCTTGACTATGTTCCGGGCCTGGATGGCGATTTCCTCCTGCGTTGCATCCGAGATCTCGTGTCCGGTACGTTGTCGTAGAAACATGGCGTAGTCGATGATCGACTTCATTGCCCGTAATGTATTTTCCGCGCCCTGGAGAAACGGCACGCCGCCAATCTGAAGTTCGGGTTCGACCGGATCTTGATCGAAGCGCATACCTGGCTTGACTTCACCAGTTACCAGCGAGGAAACAAACAGGAGTTTATCCGGGTAGCGTTGCGGGAAGGTTTTGAAGGCTTCACCTGCCTCGGTGCCGAGATCCATCAGTGTTGGAAAAGCCTGGCCATAGATGATGCAGTGGATGTTGGGATCGGTCCCGAGCGCGTCAAGGCATCCTTCAACGACGCCGGGGATCAGCCAGGCTTGACCGGTGAAATCCAGCGGATTCCCAACCGTTCCGTACTCGGGAATCAGCTGTTCAAGTTTCTCGGCAGTTGCCTTCTCTGGGGCGGGGAACTCGACGCCAAGCTGATCGCTAATGTCTGAAACCAACCCGGCTGCGCCGCCCGAAGCGAACATCGCCGCGACGCCGGGACCTTTCGGCAACCGGTCGGTGTGAAACGCGATCAGGGTCTCGGTCATCTCTTCGAGACTGTAGACACGAACAATCCCGTGTTGACGCATCACCGCGTCGACGATGTCGTCGGAACCAACTAGCGATCCAGTATGGGCCTGAGCTGCCCGCCGGGCATGCTCCGACCGTCCGACCTTGAGGACGACGATGGGAATCTGACGATCCGCTGCCAGTTCAGCTGCCTCGATCAATTTGGCTGGATCACGAAACTGTTCGATGAAACAGCCGATGACCCGTGTTTCATCATCTTCGACCATGTAGCGAATGTAATCCGCTGCTTCGAGGTCGGCTTCGTTACCGGTCGTGACAATATACGTGAACCCCATCCGCCGGTATCTGGCGGGAATGCCGATGCTGAATGCCAGCAACCCGCTCTGAAATACGAGACCAACTGGTCCAGGCTGGACACCCTCATACTGACCGGTCTTGGTGACCTGTTTGTTTGATGTGCTGATAATACCAAGACAGTTTGGTCCAACCAGCCTGACCCCGGTCCGGGCGACAAATTCCTGGAGTTCGTGTTGTCGTTCGTGCGCCTCATCATCGCCCTGTTCGCCGAATCCGCTTGAGATGATATTGGCGGCTTTCACCCCGGCTACCGCACACTGTTCAAGGACCGGTAGCACAAACCTGCTGGGAACGACGACAACTGCATGCTCAACACCACCGGGAACAGCATCTACCGTTGGGTAAGCTCGCGACCCAAGTATCTCTTCATAGCGTGGGTTGATCGGGATGATTTCGCCTTCATACCCGCCACCTATGAGATTGCGGTGAATCCCGTTGGCAAAACCCGGGTTTGGCGAAGCACCGATAATCGCGATGCGATCAGAATGGAAAAGAGCATCAATCGCTGCCTTGGTCTCTGAAAGTCCAAATGCGTTGCTGGCCGGAGGTCTGGTAGTTGTCATGGTCTGGCGGTCCTCACTCTGACGGATTCCCCGTTCCGTTCATTCTCGACAGACCTTCAACTAGAAATAGGTTCTGCCCAGCGATTCCGCTACACAAGCCGGGCGGTCTGAGCCTTCGACTTCGATTGTATTGAGGCTCTTTGTTTGAACGTAGCCACCGCCATCAGGAGTTGTGTGGTCCTGTACCTCAAGGAGTTTGGAACGCATGCGCACCTTACTGCCGACCGGCACTGGAGCAGGGAACCGGACCCGGTCCAGCCCGTAGTTCACCGCCATCCTGCCGCCGAGATCAACTTTGACGCCTTTTGAACCCTGATTGAGGAGTGACCCGATCGATAGCGTCAGATATCCGTGAGCGATCGTTCCGCCAAAAAAGGTTTCTTTGGCCCGTTCCGGATCAACATGAATGTACTG
>CAZNYB010000027.1:0-40519 GCA_964577155.1 uncultured Thermomicrobiales bacterium
CAGGGAATTATCGGTAAGAAATTGGGAATGACTCAGATTTTTGAAGAATCTGGGCGAGCCATTCCCGTCACGGTTCTACAGTGTGGACCGTGTGTGGTGACACAGATCAAGTCGACGGAGACTGATGGCTACGAGGCAGTTCAGCTGGGATTCGAAGAGTCAAAGCGGCTGAATAGCCCACAACGAGGTCATCAGAAACCTGCCGGATCAAGCCTGAAACACCTGCGTGAAGTAGACGCGGACGACGTTTCAGACTATGACGTCGGTCAGGTTATAAACTGCTCGATATTTGAGACTGGTTCCAAAGTGGATGTCACTGCCGTTTCCAAAGGCAAAGGTTTTGCTGGCGTTGTGAAACGGCACGGTTTCGCTGGCGGTCCAGCGACGCACGGCCAGTCAGACCGGCATCGTGCGCCTGGATCGATTGGCGCCAGCGCGACTCCAGGCAGGGTATTCAAAGGGATGCGAATGCCAGGCCGGATGGGCGGCAAAAAGGTGACGACACAGAATCTTGAGATTGTTCGTGTAGATGAAGAACGAGATCTGGTGCTTGTTCGAGGATCCGTTCCCGGTCCAAATCAAGGAATTGTTTTGGTCCGGCGCGCGGTGAAATCCTAGCAAACGAAAGGCCTGGACTTCTCCGTAGCGAGAGGGAATCAATATGCAAGTACCTGTATACGACACGAGTGCGAGTGAGTTGGAGTCCCTGATCCTCAACGACTCGGTGTTTGGCATTGAACCAAACGTCGCGGTGATGCATCAGGCGCACACAAGACAGCTCGCAAATCAACGGCTTGGCACGCACCAGACGAAAACCCGTGGGATGGTGCGCGGTGGCGGCCGAAAGCCATGGCGGCAAAAAGGCACCGGTCGTGCCCGCCAGGGAACGATTCGTGCTCCTCAGTGGCGCGGCGGCGGTGTTGTCTTTGGACCACACCCTCGTTCGTACCAGAAAAAGATGAATAAGAAGATGCGAAGACTGGCTATCCGGTCGGCGCTTTCGGTGAAGGCTCAAGAGGAAAGTATTGTTGTTGTTAGCGGGCTGTCTGAAGTGGAACCACAAACGCGGGTAATGGTTTCACTGCTCGAAGGTCTCCCAGTCTCGGAGCGATCTGTGCTCATTGTGATCGGTCCGGACGGTGAATGGGACGAGTTCTACCGGGCGGTACGCAACATCGAAAACGTAAAAGTAATCAGAGCCAACGTGGTCAATGTACACGATGTGCTGAAGTACGACACACTGCTACTAACAACGGAGGCGGTGGAGCATATCCACAATCTCTGGGCAACCGGATAGGGGATTCGATGGCGACTTTACACGTAGCGGACGTCTTGATACGGCCGATGATAACTGAGAAAAACACGAATCTGACACCGCTCGGACAGTACACGTTCGAAGTTGCCATGAATGCCAACAAGATCCAGATCCGTGAAGCAATCGAAAAAGTATTTGGTGTCGAAGTTGTCAACGTAAACACCATGATCGTCAAACCGAAGAAACGTCGGGTTTTCAAAGCACAGCGAACGACGAAATATGGCGCGATTTCAGCGTATAAGAAAGCTATCGTAACCCTTGCTCCGGGAGATTCGATCGATATTTTTGGTGATATTTAGTCGCCTGGCAGGCGGAAGGTAGATCATTATGGCAGTCAGAAGATACAAACCAACATCCCCTGGCCGGCGAGGAATGTCGACGTTATCCAACGATGAGCTCTCCCGGGTCCGCCCTGAAAAGAGCCTGATCGAGATACTTCCGAATAAATCCGGGCGTGATTCTCAAGGCAGGATAAGTGTCCGACACCGTGGTGGACGGCACAAGCGGTACTACCGGAAAATTGACTTCAAGCGCAATAAGCTCGGTATTCCGGCAAAGGTTGCCAGCATTGAATACGATCCCAACCGTTCAGCCCGCATCGCGCTCTTGCACTATGTGGACGGGGAAAAACGATACATCCTCGCCCCGCTCGGTCTGAAAATCGGCGACGAGGTTGTGGCGGGCGAGGGCGCTCCGATCCAGATCGGCAATGCGCTAGCGTTAAAAGATATTCCGCTTGGCACGGAGATTCACAATATCGAACTCAAAGCCGGACGAGGTGGTCAACTGGTACGGTCCGCCGGCACCAGCGCACAGCTCATGGCAAAGGTGGACGATTACGCCCAGATACGACTGCCGTCGGGTGAAGTCCGCATGGTTCGGCTTGAGTGCATGGCAACATTAGGCCAGGTAGGAAATGTCGATCACAGCAACATCGAGATCGGGAAAGCTGGGCGCTCACGGTGGAAAGGTCGTCGCCCCACCGTGCGTGGATCGGCGATGAACCCTGCGGACCACCCACATGGTGGTGGCGAGGGTAAGGCTCCTATTGGTGGCCAGCCGAAGACGCCATGGGGCAAGCCAACGCTCGGGTATCGCACACGCAGAAACAAGAAATCTCAGAAGTATATTGTTCGTCGTCGAGGCAGACGGCGCTAAGGGGCGGCCAACATCCTGCTCTTGCGATGGAGATTTGGAGGAATCGTGGGAAGATCATCGAAAAAAGGCCCTTGGGCCAATGAGAAGTTACTATTGAAGGTACAGGCGATGAATCAGGCGAACGAACGTCGGGTGATTCGAACCTGGTCGCGAGCCTCGACAATATTCCCGGATATGGTTGGCCACACGATTGCCGTCCACGATGGGCGTCGCCATGTACCCGTTTTTATTACGGAAAATATGGTTGGTCACAAACTGGGTGAGTTTGCGCCGACCCGAACCTATCGCGGTCACAGCCGCGACGCGGCAAGATCGTCGAGCCGATTTTAGTCCGGATGATGGATTGACGAGAAGGGTAGCGC
The DNA here is from genome assembly GCA_964577155.1 of uncultured Thermomicrobiales bacterium. Lineage (GTDB taxonomy): Bacteria > Chloroflexota > Chloroflexia > Thermomicrobiales > CFX8 > CAZNYB01. The sequence continues at coordinate 2,836 of CAZNYB010000027.1, forward strand.
AGCAAATATGGAAGTAATGTCCAGGAACCGGCGAGTGAACATTTCTCCACAGAAGGTTCGCCTGGTTGCTGACATGGTGCGAGGTCAGGAAGTTGCTGAAGCTCTTGCCATGCTGAAATTTACCCCGCAACGCGGGGCTGTGGAAATTGCCCGGACGATTAAAGCTGCTCAGGCTGACGCCGAACAGGTGCACGATCTTGATCCGGATGGACTCTTCGTCAAATCAATCTGGATTGATGAAGGTCCAACATTTAAACGGTGGCGAGCGCGAGCCAGAGGCCGGGTAAACCGACGCCTGAAACGCACCTGTCACATTAGCGTCATACTTGACGAAGTAGAGGAGTAGTTGTGGGTCGAAAAGTAAACCCGGTTGGATTCCGTTTAGGCGGAGTGCACCAGTGGCAATCAAACTGGTATGCCGAACGCAACTACACCGAACAGTTGCACGAGGATCTGTTTATCCGAAATCTGATTAACGGCGAACTGACCAGAGCCGGAATCTCTCGGATTGAGATCGAGCGCTCGGCGAACCGGATAGAGATTGCGATATATACATCGAAGCCAGGCATTGTTATCGGTAAGCAGGGTTCGAATGTCGATCGCTTGCGCAAGATGCTTGAAACTGAACTGGGCAAACGAATCCATCTGAAGATTGAGGAAATCAAGGATCCCGAGCTTGATGCCAGGCTGGTTGCGGAATCGATCGCGGAACAGCTGGCCAGAAGAGTTTCATATCGCCGGGCAATGAAACACGCTGCCAGTCAGGCGATGCGGCGTGGCGCAGAAGGCATCAAGATCAGGCTCGGCGGCCGGCTCGGCGGATCAGAAATGTCAAGAGCTGTCGTTGAAATGGAAGGCCGTGTGCCATTGCACACTATCCGCGCAGATATTGATTACGCCGTCATTCACGCTCAGACGACGTATGGCGTTATCGGTGTCAAGGTTTGGATCTATCGCGGTGACGTTCTGCCTGAGAAAGAACTGCAGTTTCTTGCTGATGCAGAGTCAGCTTTAGCCGAAATCTCGTAGCAACGAGCGTTCGCATGAAAGGGATTGACTCATGTTGATGCCAAGACGGGAAAAATATCGCAAAGTGTTTCGCGGCCGCATGCGTGGACAGGCAAAAGGTGGCACGACGGTCGCCTTTGGTGATTACGGCATCCAAGCGCTGGAACCAGCCTGGATTGACGGCCGGCAGATCGAAGCTGCCCGGCGTGCAATTACCAACTACATTCAGCGTGGCGGTAAAGTCTGGATACGGATATTTCCAGACAAACCGGTGACAAAGAAGCCAGCTGAAACCCGGATGGGCAAAGGCAAAGGCAACCCGGAATTCCACGTTTGTGTTGTCAAACCGGGCAAAGTCATGTTTGAACTTGCGGGTGTTGATGAAGATACCGCGCACGAAGCCTTGCGCCGGGCGATGCACAAGCTACCGATAAAAACACGCATAGTGCGACGCGAAGTTGCCGGTGTCGCTTTAACCGACGCAGTCCATGCAGCCGGAGAGTAACCGATGAAACCAAACGAAATCCGTATTATGACCGATGAGCAGTTGATCGAGACTGTCGATGAGCTGCGAGAAGAACACCGGCAACTACGATTTGATCATGCAGTCGGCCGGCTTCAAAATACGCGTCGCATCTGGCACATTCGACGGGATATCGCCAGGATCTATACGATCCAGACTGAACGCGAACAGGAGCGCCAGATTGCCACAGCGCTGGGTGAAGTAGCGGAAACTCAAGGATAGTTTCCAGAAAGGTTTCTGAGAGTTGAGTAAACGTGTCTGAACAAACTGTTGTAGAAGAAACCGCTCCAGTCGAGCGGAAACGACTGTCAAAGGTCGGTGTGGTCGTGAGTGACAAGATGGACAAGACCGTCGTCGTCGCAGTCGACAATCGTCGCAGGCATCGCCTGTACAACAAGACGATCACCAGGACACAGAAGTTTCACGCACATGATCCTGAAAATTACTGTGTCACGGGAGACATCGTTCGGATTGAGGAATCACGGCCGTTGAGCCGGAAAAAACGCTGGGTAATTCTTGAGGTGATCCAGCATGCGGATCGCAGCTAGGAAGACGGGTAGAGGGAAGTGATTCAACAGCAGAGCCGCTTGCGAGTTGCGGATAACTCCGGCGCACGTGAAATTATGTGTATACGGGTTCTTGGCGGCTCTGGCCGGCGATATGCCGGTGTTGGCGACATCATCGTTGCCTCAGTAAAAACCGCTCAACCTGCTGCGGCAGTGAGAAAAGGCGAGGTTGTCCGGGCTGTCGTCGTTCGTGTTGCACACGAATTCAGGCGGAACGATGGCTCAAGCATCCGATTTGACGACAATGCCGCCGTGCTGATCGGTCCGCAGGGTAACCCCAGGGGTACCCGCATTTTTGGACCAGTTGCCCGCGAACTGCGGGAGAAGAACTTTATGCGCATCGTTTCACTCGCGCCTGAAACGCTCTAGTAGACCGGAAAGGCGGAATATTTAATGGCAAACAAAATCCTGACCGGTGATGAAGTAATTGTCATTCGTGGCAGAAACAAAGGTGAGATCGGCCGGGTTCGGCAGAATCTCATCCGTGAAGACAAAGTGGTCGTTGAAGGCGTCAATATTGTCCGGAAGCACCTTCCCAGGGACGAGACTCGCCGGCGTGGCGGGATCATTGAAGTCGAAGCGCCACTGTACAAATCGAAAGTCATGGTTATTTGCCCATCATGTAGTTCACCTACACGAATTGGATTTCGGTTCGATGATGACGGCAACAAATACCGGTTCTGTAAAGTTTGCGAAGAAGAGATACCCCACAACCGGGAGTAGCAGCTGGCAACTGACGTAAGGAAGAACGTATGACCGCACGGTTGAAATCACAATTTCAGGAGGAGATTGTTCCAACGCTCCGCCGTGAATTTGACTACAGAAATGACATGGAAGTCCCTCGTCTGGAGAAAATCGTTCTCAACGTTGGCCTGGGCGAGGCAATTCAGAACAACCGGGCACTCGATGCCGCGGTCGACCAGCTTTCGGCAATTACCGGGCAACGACCGGTCATCACACGGTCGAAAAAGTCCATTGCTGCGTTCCGGTTGCGTGAAGGTATGCCGATTGGAGCAAAGGTCACCTTGCGTGGAGAACGCATGTATGAGTTTTATGATCGATTAACCAACGCCGCATTGCCACGAATCCGGGATTTCCGGGGGATATCACCAAATTCATTTGACGGTCGTGGGAATTTCACGCTCGGTCTCCAGGAACAGATCATTTTCCCTGAAATTGATTACGACCGGGTCGACCGGACACGCGGTCTTGAGGTGACGATCGTGACGACAGCAAAGACAGACAACGAAGGACTCAGGCTGCTGACGCTGCTTGGCATGCCGTTCCAGAGTGCACAGCAAGCCGTGCAGTAGCGAGCAGGAGAAACAATGGCTAAAAAATCGATGATCGCTAAGGCCAAGCGGCCGGCTAAATATTCGACAAGGAACTACAACCGGTGCAACGTATGTGGCCGACCTCGCGCATATATGCGGAAGTTTGGCGTGTGCCGGATATGTTTTCGTGAATTGGCACTATCGGGCCAGCTTCCCGGCGTGACCAAATCAAGCTGGTAACCTGGCACTACACGATCATTTAGACAGATGGGGAAAATAGCCCCCAAACCTACCCAGGAGAGAGATTGATGGCAGTAATTTCTGATCCGATTGCTGATATGTTGACGAGAATCCGGAATGCAGGCATGGCTCGCAATGAAAGCACTTCCATGCCGTCTTCGAACATGCTCGTTGCCATCGCCAGAATACTCCAGCAAGAGGGGTACATTGCCGGATACAACATTGTCGAAGGAAAGCCGTACAACACCTTGACGGTATACCTGAAATATATGTCAGACAGAAATCATGTCATTCGCGACATCAAGCGGATTTCAAAACCTGGTCTGCGTGTGTACACCGGTTCAGACAAGATTCCGGTTGTCAAAAGCGGACTTGGAATTTCCATTTTGACGACGTCGCAAGGTGTCATGAGTGGTCAGGAAGCAAAACATCGCGGCATCGGCGGTGAAGTTCTGTGCACCGTATTTTAACCGGTCACAGTCGGTAACGAAGGGAACTCGAAACATGTCGCGCATAGGCAGCCTTCCTATAGAAATTCCCGGTACCGTTGACCTGACGGTCGATGGACGGGATGTCAAAGTAAAAGGCCCCAAAGGTGAGCTTCAGCTACGGGTTGACCCGGCGATGGAGCTGAGTCGTGAGAACGGTTCACTTCAGGTTGCGAGACCTTCCGATCAACGACGTCACCGGCAGCTACATGGTCTAACCCGAACGTTGATTTCAAACATGGTCGTAGGCGTGACGGACGGATTTTCGAAAAATCTCGAGATTCAAGGTGTCGGCTACCGAGCGGCGCTTGAAGGTAAGACACTGGTGCTAAACGTTGGTTACTCTCACCCGGTCCGGATGGAACCACCGGAAGGGATCACCTTTGCCGTTGAAGGCAACACCAGGATCACAGTCAGCGGAATTGACAAACAGCTCGTCGGAGAACACGCTGCCAGAATTAGAAGCGTTCGCCCACCGGAACCATATAAAGGCAAAGGCATCCGGTATCAAGGCGAGTATGTGCGTAGAAAAGCCGGCAAGGCAGGAAAAGTAGGCGTCTAGCTTTCTACCCGAGCGCCGGTCATTGGAGTTGATGTAAACGGATATTATCGCAACGGCAGGTTCTAGAGATACGGAGACCAGAAGAGGATGCGTTACCACTACAAGTCGCAATTGAGCCCGAGAAAGCGGCGACATTTGCGCGTTCGAGCAAAACTTTCTGGAACGGCGGAGCGACCGCGGCTCAATGTCTTTCGGAGCAGTAAACACATTTACGCTCAGATCATTGACGACTCCATTGGTCATACCCTCGTTGCGTCGTCGTCGCTTGAAGCCGAGGTGCGGGACTCCGCTGAAGGAACTCAGAAATCTGAGCTAGCCCATCAGGTTGGTCTCGCTATCGGAGAGCGTGCGAAATCAGCCGGAATCGAAGCAGTCATTTTTGATCGTGGAGGGTACCAGTATCACGGCCGCGTGCAGGCTGTGGCGGATGGCGCCCGTGAAGCTGGATTGAAATTCTAGTCAAACGATGAATGCACCGTGGTTTCAACGGTGAAAGAAAGTTAGTAGTCACCACATGGCAAATCAGAATCAGAGGCGAAGCCGGCGGCGAGATGAACCGAAGGAGTTCGAGGAACGCGTTGTAAAAATCAATCGCGTTTCCAAAGTCGTCAAAGGTGGTCGCAGATTTTCTTTCAGTAGTGTCATTGTCGTCGGAGATGGCAAAGGCCGTGTCGGGTTTGGCATCGGAAAAGCCGGTGAGGTTCCTGAGTCAATCCGGAAAGGCGTCGAACTCGCAAAGCGCAATTTGATAACAGTTCCCTTGGATGGAGCCACCATTCCTCATGACATTGAGGTAAAAGAAGGCGCGGCCATCGTCCTGTTGCGTCCGGCAGCGCCGGGTACCGGTGTGATCGCTGGTGGATCCGTTCGCGCGGTCGTTGAGCTGGCAGGAATTCGTGATATTCTGACGAAATCGCTTGGTTCAAACAATCCGGTGAATGTGGTGCGAGCGACGATTATGGCGCTAAGCCAGCTTGAATCTCCGGAAGATGTCGCCCGCCGCCGGGGCAAGAGTGTTGCAGATGTCGCTCCACGTCGGATGCGAGAAGAGGCTGCGATCGCATGAGTGACCAGTCGACCATCCAGATTACCTACGTCAAAAGCGCAACTGGATATGCGCCCGATCAGGCGCACACGATTCGTTCTCTCGGGTTCACCCGTTTGAACCAAACCATTGAGAAACCAGACACGGCTGACATCAGGGGAATGGTACGCAAAGTCGAACATTTGGTAGAAGTTTCGGAAGCTGACGAATCCTCCGACTCGTAATCCTGCATAGGTTTAGTATTCGGAAGTTTTCAGGGCTGTTTGCGAAGGAGCTCAACGAACGTGAAATTACACGAACTCAGGTCGCCGAAAGGCGCCAATAAAAATCGAAAACGTGTTGGTCGCGGACACGGCTCCGGTCATGTCAAAACAGCCGGTCGTGGAACGAAAGGCCAGAAATCCAGATCCGGTGGCAGCCTCCGGCCTGGCTTCGAAGGCGGGCAAAACCCGATCTACCGGAGAATGCCGTACAAACGAGGGTTTAAATCACCTTTCCCGGTCGAATATGAGATTATTAACCTCAAAAGGATCGAAGAGTTGGAGCTTGAGGGTCCGATTTCACCGGAATCGCTGTACGAACGAGGCGTCATCCGACGCGCCGATGCACTGGTGAAAATCCTTGGGGACGGTGACATTAGTCGCTCGGTAACCATTCAGGCACACAAATTCTCGAAGTCGGCACAGACGAAGATTGAAGCCGCTGGCGGGACGGTAGAGGTAATCAGCTAATGCTTGAAGCGGCGCTAAACGCTTTTAAAATTGCCGACTTACGGCGAAAGATTTTCTTCACGCTGGGGATTCTGATCATCTTCAGGTTCATCGCCACGATCCCGATTCCGGGCGTTGATCGTGAAGCGCTGCATGATCTCCTCCAGACAAATGAGCTTCTCGGGGTATTGAATTTATTCTCCGGTTCGACGCTGACGAACTTCTCCATTGCCGCGCTGGGTGTCTACCCGTACATTACCGCGTCAATTATCATGCAGTTGATGACCCCGATCATCCCCCGGTTGGATGAGCTTTCAAAAGAAGGTGAACAGGGCCGGCGTAAGATCACCCAGTATCAGCACTATCTGACGGTGCCGCTTGCGTTTTTGCAGGCCTACGGCCAGGCGGTACTCATGCAGCAGTCCGGTGTGCTGTCTGATTTCGGTCTCTTCAACTCGGCAACGTTTTTGAACTCACTTGCGATTTTACTGACGTTGACTGCTGGAACGATGACCCTGGTCTTCCTCGGTGAAATGATTACCGAAAACGGTATCGGGAATGGTATTTCAATCATCATCTTTGGCGGTATCGTCGCATCGTTGCCGACACAGGTCGGCAACCTGCTCTTCGGCGGTTCAGCAACTGACAACGTCATCGGGACGTTTGCATTCCTTGTCCTGAGCCTGATAACCATCGTCGGAATCGTGTTGCTCAATGAGGGACAACGGAGAATACCCGTTCATCATGCCAAACGTGTGCGCCGGGGGAGACTGTACGGGGGAAGTACGACCCACATTCCATTGAAAGTGAATTCCGCGGGGATGATCCCGCTCATTTTCGCGGTCTCGATCATGGTCTTCCCTGGATTGATTTCGAATTTCCTTACCGGTTCACAACGGCCGTGGCTCCGTAATCTGGCGGCTGACATGGCCAACTTTTTCGACGCCAACACGCTGCAATATCAGATCGTCTTCTTCTTCCTCGTCGTGCTCTTTACTTACTTCTATACAATGGTTGTTTTTCAGCAGCAGAACATTGCCGAGAATTTGCAACGACAAGGCGCATTCATTCCTGGTATCCGGCCTGGCGCAAACACCAATCGGTATTTAACGGGAGTGCTTACCAAAATTACGTTGGTTGGTGCGCTGGGTCTCGGCACGGTAGCGGTGTTGCCGTACATCGTCACCCAGATAACCGGCGTCCAGACACTGTTCCTCGGAGCAACGTCGATGCTTATTGTCGTCGGCGTGGCGATAGACACGATGCGTCAGCTTGAATCTCAGTTGCTGATGCGCAACTATGAAGGTTTCATCAACTAGAGTATCTGTTCGCGATCTTTTAATTGGTTCCCTGGGAAGCCATCAGAGTTTTCCCGGGGAACAATGGCGTCTGAATTGGAGTCTTTCCGTGCGGCATGTTGTCATCATTGGTCCTCAAGGTGCTGGGAAAGGAACCCAGGCACAACGCATCGCGCCGTTGTTCAACCTTGATCATCTTTCTACCGGTGATCTCTTCAGAGATCTGATGAAAGATGACTCCGATCTGGCCAATGAAGTCCGGAGCCATGTCAATGCCGGTCACCTTGTTCCAGATGAGCTAACCGCACAGGTTCTATTTACTGCTCTTGATGAGGCTGCGAAGAGCGCTGATATCAGTGGCGCGCTTTTTGACGGATATCCTCGCAATCGGCATCAAGCCGAAGTGCTGGATGACCAGATCAGCTCAAGAGGGGAGACGCTAAGCGCAGTCGTTCACCTCCAGGTTCCACACGACGTGCTACTGGAGCGTATACAGGCACGTGGCAGGGAGGATGACACGCCCGAGTCGATCGAGCGACGCCTCAGCATCTACTTCGCCGAAACAGAACCGATTGTTGATTTCTGGCGTCCTCGCGGAATCGTCCTTGATGTTAATGGCGATCAGTCCGTTGATCAGGTGTTTGGAGACATCAAGAACTCACTAGAGTCACTGTACAGCCCGAAGGGATCCTAACCAGCAACATGCCTATCTCAATCAAATCTCAACTTGACATAGAAAAGATGCAGGAAGCCGGCCAACTCGTCGCCACCGTTCACGAAGCAATGAAAACCGCGATCCAACCTGGCGTGAGCACACGGGAGCTTGATGCCATAGCGCTTGACATCTTAACTGCAGCTGGAGCGCACCCATCATTCCTGGGATATGGTGGATTTCCCGCATCTATTTGCGCTTCGATCGATGAAGAGATCGTCCATGGGATTCCCTCTGATCGAATTCTCCAGGAGGGAGAAATCATCTCGATTGATGTTGGCGCATACCTGGAAGGGTTTCACGGAGATGCTGCTGTAACTTACCCGGTCGGCGTCATTACCGAGGAGAAACAGCGCCTGATCGCGGACACTGAATCAGCATTCTGGGCCGGTTTCGAACAGTGTATGGTCGGGAACCGGGTCGGAGACATCTCCTACGCCATCCAGCAGTTTGCGGAACCGCGTGGTTACGGGATTATTCGAGAGTATGGCGGGCACGGTATCGGCAGGATGATGCACGAGGACCCGAGTGTTTTGAACTGGGGTGAACCAGGTACCGGCGCCAGGCTTCAGCCAGGGATGACTCTGGCGGTAGAGCCTATGTTGACCCTTGGTGGCGAGCAAACGATTGAGCTGGACGATGAGTGGACGGTAGTAACCGTGGACGGATCGCCAGCCGCTCACTACGAGCACACAATATTGATTACCGCCGACAAACCGATTGCGCTTACGGCGCTTGCGCTTTCTTTGATATAATCATCGTTTGTGACATGCGATTTCGCATGTCATGGTCGGTTGTCTAAAAAACGGGGTTCTATTGGTTAAAAAAGACGTCATTGAAGTAGAAGGCAAGGTTCTTGAACCGTTACCGAATGCGACATTTAATGTCGAACTCGATAATGGACATGAGGTTCTCGCCCACATTTCAGGTAAGTTGCGGATGAACTATATACGGATCTCGCCGGGTGATCGCGTGCGTGTTGAGTTGTCACCGTACGATCTCACCAGAGGACGAATAACCTACCGACTTCGCTAGCCGGCATTGCGCAGAATCGTCCTGGTCCAGAGATTGGAATAGCTGAAATGAAAGTATCCGCATCAGTAAAAAGACGCTGCGATCGATGCAAGATCGTTAAACGGCGTGGTGTTGTACGGGTGATCTGTACAAACCCGAAACACAAACAGCGTCAGGGATAAAGGGAAAGAGGCGGCGAGGCATTGGCTCGAATTGCAGGCGTTGACATTCCGCGTGAAAAGCATGTACTTATTAGCCTAACCTACATTTACGGCATTGGTAGATCGACCAGTGCTGAACTGCTCGAGCGAACCAACATTGAACCCACTACGAAAGTTCGGGATCTTACCGATGCCGAAGTCATCCGGTTGCGAGAGATTATTGAACGTGAAATGACTGTTGAGGGCGATCTTCGACGTCAAGTCGGTTTGAATATCAAGCGCCTCATGGACATCGGCTGTTACCGGGGGCTACGACACCGGCGTGGTATGCCAGTCCGCGGCCAACGAACGAAGACGAACGCTCGAACCCGGCGAGGACCAAAACGCATTCTTGGAGGTCGCCGGTAACCAGAGTTTGTGATTACTGTCAGGAGATCATCGTGAACGATTTGCCCTGGTAGTACTTTGACAGATATTTTCGGAACTATCATCGATATCTGAAAGATATATTTTTGCGGGGAAGGTACTGAGTAAATGGCAGATCGGCGTCGAGGTCGCGGGAGAACACGAGTTCGCAGGCGGGACCGTAAGAATATTCCCCGTGGACGAGCCTATATCAAATCGACGTTCAACAACACAATTGTAACGATGACCGACCAGACCGGCAATGCTGTCGCCTGGTCAAGCGCCGGAGCGTCAGGATTTAACGGCTCGCGCAAGAGTACTCCCTATGCCGCTCAGGTGACCGCCGAGAGCGCTGCCCGCAAAGCCCAGGAACATGGCATGCGGCAGATCGAAGTGTTCGTAAAAGGGCCAGGCGCTGGCCGGGAAATGGCCATTCGTGCCCTTGCCGCAAGCGGATTGCAGATTACGGCAATAACGGACGTCACCCCAATCCCGCATAATGGCTGCCGGCCAAGGAAACGACGCCGTAACTAGCAAGATCAATCTTTACTGAATTCACAGCACGCAGGAGGGTGAATGGCAAGATATACCGGACCGGTATGCCGGTTGTGCAGGCGAGAGGGCATGAAGCTCTTTCTAAAAGGAGAGCGTTGCTTCGGACCAAAGTGCCCGATCACAAAGCGGCCGCAGAGCCGGAATTATCCACCGGGTATGCACGGTCAGCAACGGCAACGAAGACCATCCGAGCATGGTATTCAGCTGCGTGAGAAGCAGAAAATACGCCGATTTTACGGTCTTATGGAGGCTCAATTCCGGAAGCACTTCGATGAAGCCGCACGGCAAGGTGGCGTCACCGGCGAGAATCTGCTGCGCATCCTTGAGTTGCGGCTGGACAATGTTGTGTTCCGGCTCGGCTTTGCCGATTCCAGACGACAGGCGAGACAGCTTGTCCGGCACGGTCATTTTATGGTGAACGGTCGCAAGACTAACGTTCCTAGCTTTATTACGCGTCCGGGTGATGTGATCACCGTTCGTCCACAAAGCAAGAGCAAAGAGTACTTTTCGATACTCTCTGAAGTGCTGGACGGCCGGCAACCGCCCGAGTGGTTGAATATGAATCCTGTTGAAATCTCCGGCACGGTCATCACAGAACCGGAACGGGATCAAATGGACATTCCTCCAGTAAATGAGCAGTTGGTCGTTGAGTTCTACAGCCGCTAAAGCCACACAGGGGAAGCTCCCTGAATCAAATACTAGTGATATCCGTCGAGCTTTCATACAAGATGATGGATTCTTCCAGGAGGAACACAGGTTGCAAGACGTTGCTCAACCTCGAGTCGAGCTGACACTCGCCGGCCACAACTATGGCCGATTTACAATCGAACCGCTGGAGCGTGGCTATGGAATGACCCTGGGCCACTCGCTCCGGCGAATTTTGCTACGTTCGCTACCTGGCGCAGCTATTGTTCGCGCCAGAATAGCCGATGTTTGGCACGAGTTTTCTACAATTGACGGTGTCCGCGAGGACGTTACCGAAATCGTGCTGAATCTCAAACAGGTCCGGATCAAAGCGGTTCACTCCGTGCGAGAGACCCGCGCCCGGCTGCTCTTCGAAGGTGTCGGACCAGTCACTGCGGCAGATATCAGCTGGCCGTCTGACCTTGAAGTTGTCAACCCGGAACTCGTGATAGCCACTCTTGAAAAAGAGGGCGTCATCGAAATGGATCTAATCATCTCGACTGGTAGCGGGTATCAACCTGCTGAAGCGCAAGATATCTTTTCTATTGGTGAGATACCAATCGACGCGATTTTCACACCGATTGAAAAAGTGAACTACGTCGTCGAACATACCCGGGTTGGTCATCAAACGGACTTCGACAAACTGACGATCGAGATTCAGACTGATGGCACGATCGAGCCCGATGATGCGCTGGCTGAGGCGGCGGCAATCCTCGTCGAACACGCGCAGCTCATCGCACAGTTCAAGCACGATGCCGTGGAAGCGGAAGAGGAAGCGAGTCTCGTTCCGCCTGAAGTTGTTGAAAAGCCGCTTTCGGATCTGGGGCTATCTCCACGAGTGCTCAACGCTTTGCGAAGCAGGAATATTGAACATGTTGGACAAGTGCTGGAGAAGGAAACTTCAGAATTACTCGCGATCCGTAATTTTGGACCACAGTCTCTCAATGAACTGATGGAAGCACTCACCGACAATGGCTATGACATTCCTTCCCCACTGATGGGAATGGGTAAGGATGAAGCTGACGACGATGAGGAAGACGGAGACGAGTAGCCCGGTACTGTTCGGGAAGGACAAGAACATTGCGGCATCGCGTAGCTGGCCGAAAATTAGGTAGAAACTCAGGACAGCGGAAGGCGCTCTTCCGTGGCCTGGCCGCGTCTTTGATCATCAACGAACGAATCACGACGACCGAAGCAAAAGCCAAAACTATACGACCATATGTCGAGAAGCTTGTTACTCAATCCCGCGAGGATTCTGAGCACCACCGGCGTCTGGTGAGTTCCCGCCTGGCCAATGAACTGGCGACACGCAAACTGTTTGAGGTCATTGGACCAAGATTTGATGGCTTTGATGGCGGATACACCCGGATCTTCAAGATCGGACCTCGCAAAGGTGACGGCGCACCAATGGCTGTTATCGAGTTCGTCGAGTAGTTTTTCGGAATGTTGTGCCTACGTACCGGATGACGATCGGCTACGATGGTTCCACGTTTTTTGGATCACAGATTCAAGCGAACGTTCGGACTGTGCAGGGCGAGCTGGAAGCAGCGGTCTCGAACCTTGTTCAATCTCAGGTGCGGCTGGTCTTCGCTGGCCGCACTGATCGCGGTGTCCATGCCTGCGGCCAGGTCGTCTCCGGAACATTCCCCTGGAAAGACAGCCCTGTTCAGTTGAGAAAAACTCTCAATGCCGTGACCCCCGATGATATTGCGGTATATCAGGTTGAGCAGACCCATGATGATTTTCACGCTCAATTCGACGCGCAATGGCGGGAGTATCGGTACCTAATCTATGAGGCTGACGTGTGTCCGGTGCTCGATCGAGACCGGGTCTGGTGGCGGAGAGACCATTTGAATTCCGACCTTGCAGCAGAAGCTGCCGGATTTTTCGTCGGACGCCACGCATTTGGAACGTTTGCTGGATTTGGAAAAAGCCAGTCATTGGCAGCATGTGAATTGGAACGAACGGTCTTCCAATCCAGCTGGCGATCAAGCTCCGGAAGCGCAACAGGACGCCGTTGGGTACGGACCGTTCATGAATTCCAGATCGTCGCTGAAGGCTACCTTCCGCAGATGGTGCGTAATATGGTCGGCGCTCTGGTGCGGGTAGGACGTGGTGATTACGCGCCAGAATGGGTAAAATACCTTGTCGCCGCGAATGATCGGCGTGTACTGGGAGAGGCTGCGCCGCCTCACGGACTCATTTTGCAGGCGGTTGGCTATAGAACATATCTAGATTCTGTCGAGCACGCCAGTGCGCAGATGGGACGGCGATTCGGAGAAATTGATCGATGAGTGTTAAAACATATGTGCCCAAGGCATCGGAGATTCAGAGGGACTGGTTCGTCGTTGACGCGACCGATCAGACACTCGGCCGGATAGCCACCAGAATTTCTTCGATTTTGCGTGGCAAACACAAACCCGTCTATACACCAAATATGGACGTCGGTGATTTCGTCATTGTCATCAATGCCGAAAAAGTTCGAGTCACCGGTCAGAAAGAAATTCAGAAACAGTACTGGCGTCATTCCGGATACCCCGGCGGCATTCGGTCGCTTACTTTCCGCGAGATGATCGACAAGAATCCAGAACGGGTCGTGCGCCTGGCAGTACGCGGCATGATGCCGCACAATGCGCTTGGGAAGCAACAACTTCGAAAACTCAAGGTGTATGCGGGTCCGGACCATCCACATGCGGCGCAACAGCCACAAGAGCTCACAATTTGATGATTGACTTACGAATGAATCCCCTGAAAGGACCAGCATGAGTCAGGGCGCACGTTACTACTATGGCACCGGAAAACGAAAATCCGCGGTCGCTCGCGTTCGGTTGTATCCAGGCGGTGGAGAAATCACGATAAACGACCAGCCTTCAACCGACTATTTTGGCGGTCGCGTTATCCACCAGGCAACCATCGCAGCTCCGCTACGGCTCACCAACTCGCTCGACAAATTCAACGTCATGGTGCGGGTTCGGGGTGGCGGTGTTTCCGGCCAGGCAGGTGCTGTGCGACATGGCATTGCCCGCGCGCTCGTCGAAGCTGATCCAGAATATCGACCGGCACTAAAGCAGGCGGGTTTGCTTACCCGCGATGCACGGGTCAAGGAACGCAAAAAACCCGGTCTGAAACGCGCCCGCAAAGCGCCTCAGTACACCAAGCGGTAGCCTGCGACATAGCTCGCTTAGCTGCAGCAACAATAAAAACGTATCTCTCTATTTGAAGATTGAGATTATCGCAGCTTCCACTGCGATCTCAGCCGCCGCGCTGAGCGTAGGTATGTGTACCTGGTTAGCATCTTTGGAAGTTGGCGCAGCTGCAAAAAAGGTGTCACCGTCGTAGACGGTATGAGCTGGCACAACACACCTCGCAAGAGCGTCGTGAGCGGCAATACAAATACGCTGCAATCCGTAAGTATCCATCGGTGCTGAAACAAGCACCGCGCCAATTGTCGTATGTTCACCCTCACGGGCGCGGAATCCGCCGTTTAGCAGGAGGTCACGTCCAGACCGGCCAGATCCTGATCCATCGGCGGCTCGTGCGAGGTATCGTCCGTTTTCCGGGTCTCTGATGTCACCGATCGCGTTGAGGACGACGATGGCCGTGGCTGTTCCGTAGGCTGAGTCCGAAGAGGCTATGCCTAAGCCTGCTGGCTGCGGGTGCCCCGATAGTTTGGCAACGGTAACTCCGGCGCCTGCCCCCACCTGGCCGGTAGATATGTCTTCAAAGCTTGCATTGCTTGCGGCAACATAACCATCGTCGGCAGATGGAGCAATCGGGTTGCCGTTCATCAGATCAAACACGATTGCCGCAGGCACGAGCGGAACCGGTCCGGCGGGAGTCTGGTAGCCGCGTCCACGTTCGCTGAGATATCGCATAACCCCGTCGGCGACACCAAGACCAAACGCACTGCCGCCTGAAAATGCAATGGCATCAACCAATCCACGCCGCGAAGGATCAAGCAGGGTTGTTTCTCTCGTCCCCGGAGCGCCACCACGCACATCTACTGCTGCAGGCACAAGCTCGGAAAATAGAATGACAGTACAACCAGTTCTGTCTGCAGCGTGCGTTGTATGACCGATAGAAAACCAGTTAGCCGACATAGAGGGTGGATCCGGGTTTTGCGATCGCAATGTTCCCGTCAAATCGTCGCCGCGCTGCCTGCAACACCTCATCATCAGAGCGCTCGGACCAGAGATGGGACAACAGAAGCAGTTTGCTTTTCGAAAGACGAGCCAGATCACCGGCATCTTCGGGTGTTAGATGACCGCGGGCATTTTTTGGCACGTCGACATGATCTACCGATGTTGCTTCTGAAATTAGAATATCGGCGTTGGTGGCGAACTGGACCAGGTTGTCCACCCGCCCGGTATCGGCGGTGTAACAGATCGTACCTGCTTCGTTTAGAACCTTGATGGCGTTGCACGGGACGAAGTGTTGGGTAGGTGTAAACGAAACGACGAGATCCTCAATTTCAACTGTTTCATCCGTTGCATATTCGAGAATGTCAAATGGTTCGGCCCAGAAATCCGCATTGCTTTCATCTGCTACGTCTAGCGCATCTGCAATATTGTTGAACAGATTCATTCCATCCGGCGGTAGGTACAGTTTGATGCGTTCGTCAAGTGACGCGAGACCATAGACCAGACCGTAGCGGAAGGGGATGAGATCAAGGATATGATCGGCATGTAAATGAGAAATGACGATAGCGTCGAGCTTTGAGTAGTCCGTGTGCTTTCGCAGTTCTTGCAAGGTGTCAGGACCGCAATCGAGCAGGATGGAGGCTGAATCGGACTCTATCAAATACGAAGAACATCCTTGCCCAGGATTTGGGACAAAACTAGCCCCCCCAAGAACTGTTAGTTTCACCTGTGTCCCCCGCTCATGGAAAACGCACATTTCCTCTATTTCAAATGTCGGATGTCATTGTAGCGATGCATAGACGAGTTTTCCGCGACCACCTCAATATGAGTAATGCTACAGTTTTCAATATGTGCGTGTTCCGAAATCAAATTTTCATCCTGATGAAGAATTCTCATAATTGCGGCGACTACTCCGCCATGGGCAACAACGCCGATTCGCTCACCAGCATGTGATGCTCTCAGGTCTTCAAGAGCGAATTCGAT
The DNA here is from genome assembly GCA_964577155.1 of uncultured Thermomicrobiales bacterium. Taxonomy (GTDB): domain Bacteria; phylum Chloroflexota; class Chloroflexia; order Thermomicrobiales; family CFX8; genus CAZNYB01. The sequence goes on from CAZNYB010000027.1 coordinate 19,204, forward strand.
CCGTTGGAAAAATTCTTTTCTCGACTCGCCCCCTGGGAACCTCACCTCCAGATCATTCGGGTCAATAAAGCGTTGACTTTCTTCAAGATACAAGGCTCCAATCTTCTGAATGTCTGCGCCTTCAGCTTCACCGAAATTCATTTCGGAGAACGATGCATGAATTCGTATTTCGCTGCCAGCGGCTGCCGATATCGCCTCCGCTGTCGCCAATGCCCTTTGCAGTGGACTGGAATAGATCAGGTCCAGCACTATGGTGTCAGCCACACAGTGTGCGAGCCGTTCTGCCTGTTCCCGTCCAATTGAATTCAACGGCCAATCAGTGATGCCATGAAGTAGTTCATGTTTATTGGCATCAGTTTGACCGTGTCGAATCAGATAGAAATGGGTCGATTGGTTGCTGATCACGCCTGGTGTCCATGAATCGTCGATGATGGACAAACAACTGAAAGCACGCAACGTTCACACAGTGGCGACCGAGCTTTACAGATTTCGCGTCCATGTTGGATAAGCAACATATGAAACGCATAGCGATCCGGTTCGGGAACCTGCTTTTCCAGGATTTGCTGGGCATGTTGAGGATTGCTCTGTTCAGGTACCAACCCTAATCGCTTCGACACTCTGAAAACATGAGTATCGACAGGAATAACTGGTTGATCAAGGCTAAACAATAAAACACAGGCAGCCGTTTTCGGTCCGACTCCCGGCAAACTGACCATCCAGTCCGCAGCATCCTCTGTGGATAGATCGGACAAGAAGTGCAGGTCTATTGCGCCTCGCTCTTCACGAATGATTCTCAGCACCTCCTGAATTCGTGGTCCTTTCGTGTTTGCCAGGCCGCCATGTTCGATCGAGTTAATTACCGCTTGCGCGGGTGCGTCGGCAACCTCATCCCAGTTCTGAAATGTGGTCGTCAACGAATTGAAAGCTCGTGAAGTGTTGATATCGGAGGTATTTTGAGACAGGATCGTTTGAACGAGTTCATCCACCGGATCATCTTGGTTGCGAACGGGAATTTTATATTTCCGGCTCAGTTCTTCGATGACTTCGACAGCTGTCACCCGGTCTCCAGAATCACTCACCGTGACGTACTTCCATTGTCTTCATCCGCCAGCCTTCATCGCTTGACGGACACTAGAGTTGTCGGTATCCTTCTCTGACGGAGCGAGACGGTGTCGCGTACGTACGAAGGTATGGTCAGGTTGCCTCTGCCTGAAATTCTAACTCACAGATTGCAAATTCTTCAGCCTCCGGCGTTTACGGAGGCTTTTTTCTTACCCGGATCGCGAATATGAGCATCGTTGCCATCCGTGGCGGCAGGGTGATTGACCCGGCCAATGGCGTCGATTCCACAGGAACCGTAGTATTCACTGACGGTCGGATAGTATCGTCCGACAGTCCATACGTCGCAGATGCATCAGCCCAGATTATTGATGCCACTGGCTTGATCGTCTGCCCTGGTCTTGTCGACGCACATGTCCACCTGCGAGACCCGGGTCTTACTTACAAAGAAGATCTGTATTCAGGCGCCCGTGCCGCGGCGGCTGGCGGCTTTGTGAGAATGTGCTGCATGCCAAATACGAAACCGGTCCTCGATAATCCGGCGATTGTGAACGAGGTAAGGGAACGTGGCAGGAAAACCGGGATTCATATTCACCCGATCGGCGCCATTTCAGAAAAGCAGGAAGGTCTGAAACTTGCACCGCTTCGACAGATGGCTGAGGCTGGCGCAATAGGATTTTCCGATGATGGCATCAGTACGAAATCCAGTCAGGTTATGCGCCAGGCCCTCGAATATTCAATCGATCTCAACCTGCCGATCATGGTCCACTGTGAAGATCCAGAGATGGCCAGTCTGGGTTCAATGCATCAAGGATCGGTTTCCAGAGAGTTGGGCGATCCGGGCATACCGGCGCTGGCAGAAGAGTCCTACATTCAACGCGATATCGAACTGGCGGCCGACACTGGTGGCTGGCTGCACGTGTTACATGTTTCCACGGTTCGCGGCGCGGAAATGATCCGAAAGGCGAAGGCAGACGGGGTGCGTGTGACTGCTGAAGTGATGCCTCACCATCTGGCGCTCACTGATGAGTGGGTTGCCGGCCGACGAAGATTTGCCGGTGAAAAGGAGCGATTTGACCTGGGTCGGGTGGATCCAAACGCGAAGGTGAATCCGCCATTGCGTCCCGAATCAGATGCGCTCGGGCTGATTGAATACGTTCTTGACGGAACAATTGACTTCATCGCAACTGATCATGCTCCACACAGCGTTCTGGATAAGCCGCCGGTTCTGTCGGAGGCCGCATTCGGAATGAGCGGTCTTGAGGTAGCGCTGCCAGCTTTGCAGCGTGTCGTTGAACGGGGCGATTTGGACTGGTCACTTGTCGTCGATCTGCTCACCCGCCGTCCCTGTCAAACGCTCAATCTTCCTGGTGGTCGGCTCACTGCCGGCGACCCGGCTGACATTACGCTGATTGACCCTTCGTTGAGCTGGACCATCTCTGAGACTTCGCTGGTAAGCCGGAGTAAGAATACTCCATTGCTCGGGATGACCGTTACCGGCAGGGCAGTCGTGACAATTGTTGGTGGAAAGGTGCTGCATGATGTTCGCAGCTGATCGTGATGCCGTGGTTGTGCTGGAAGACGGAAAAGTATTTCGGGGCTGGTCGTTCGGTGCGCCAGCCAGCGTTGAAGGTGAAGTCGTCTTTACAACGTCGATGACTGGCTACCAGGAAGTAGCAACGGATCCGTCGTTTCGCGGTCAGATCGTCTGCATGACCTACCCGATCATTGGCAATTACGGCGTGACGCAAGCTGACAACCAATCCAGGCGACCATGGATCAGCGGCATGATCGTCCGGGAATACTGCGACCAACCGAACAACTGGCGGTCCGAACAGACCTTTAGCCAGTATTTGAAAGCATGGGGAATACCTGCGCTCTATGGAGTAGATACCCGAGCATTGACCAGACACATCCGGAACCAGGGAGCAATGGCAGGTGTGCTGGTCACTGGCGACGATATTCCTGAGGTATCTGCACTCGCTGACGCCGCACACAGTGCCTGGACGCCAGCCGACGCCAACGTCGTCGCTGATGTATCAGTGGTTACACCAAGAGAAGTCTCAGGTGGAGATGCCACTCATGTTGTATTGATTGATTGCGGAGTTAAAGAACATATCATTCAGTCCCTAACGAGGCGAGGCGTGCATGTAACAGTCGTTCCATTTGACACCTCATTCGCGGACATCGTTGCTCTGCAGCCTGATGGTGTGTTGACTTCGCCTGGGCCGGGTGATCCGGTCAACGTGCCTCGCACCGTTGAAACCATCAACTGTCTGGTTGAGGCTCAGATACCGTATTTCGGCGTATGTCTCGGGCATCAGCTGCTTGCGCTGGCCGTCGGAGCGTCAACCAGCAAACTGAAGTTTGGTCACCGTGGCGGCAATCACCCGGTTCAGGATCTCCGGTCCGGCAGGGTGTACATCACCTCTCAGAATCATGGATATCAGGTAGATGCTGGCACGGTGCCAGAAGAGCGTGGCTGGCATGTGAGCAAGATCAATATTAACGATGGATCGGTGGAGGGTCTGCGGCACGATGTGCTCCCTGTATTCAGCGTTCAGTACCACCCGGAAGGTTCTCCAGGACCACAAGATAGCCAGTATCTTTTCGACGAATTTCTCGACATGATTGCAACGGCCAAACCTTCCACCAACCGATTGAAGGTCATCTCGTGAGTTCGCAACCGGTCAAAGTGCTGGTCATCGGATCAGGACCAATTGTCATTGGCCAGGCGGCGGAGTTTGACTACGCAGGGACGCAAGCCTGCCGTGCGTTGCGGGAAGAAGGCATTGAAACGATCCTCGTCAATTCAAATCCCGCGACGATCATGACCGACGAGGACGTTGCCGACACCGTGTATATCGAACCGCTGACTGTCGAGGTGTTGCGCAGAATCATCATCCGAGAGAGACCCGATGGTCTTCTACCAACACTTGGCGGTCAGACCGGTCTGAACCTCGCCGTTGATCTGGCGTCAGCCGGCATTCTCGATGAGTATGACGTAAAACTACTCGGCACCTCCCTACAAACTATCCGGTGTGCGGAGGATCGTGAGCTGTTCCGGGAACTCCTTGCTTCGATCGGTGAACCCTTCCTGGAAAGCGCGGTCGTTCACAATTTGGACGAGGCACACGCCTTCGCTCGTGAGGCGTCGTTGCCGTTGATCATTCGACCGGCGTACACCCTCGGCGGTTCCGGCGGTGGAATAGCATTTACCCCTGCCGAGCTTGACGAAATCGTGATGAGTGGAATTCAGGCTAGCCCGATTGGTCAGGTGCTGCTCGAGCGGTCGGTGCTTGGCTGGAAAGAGATCGAATACGAAGTTATCCGGGATTCCGCCGACAATGTGGTCACTGTCTGCAATATGGAAAATCTGGACCCAATGGGTGTCCATACCGGAGATTCAATCGTCGTCGCGCCAAGTCAGACCCTCTCCGACCGTGAGTACCAGATGCTGCGGACATCATCGATCGCGATCATCCGTGCGTTAGGCATCGAAGGCGGCTGCAATGTTCAGTTCGCACTCGACCCGCACTCATTTCAATATTACGTGATCGAGGTCAATCCAAGAGTCAGCCGCTCGTCAGCCCTGGCGTCCAAAGCAACCGGATATCCGATAGCGAGAGTTGCCGCCAAAATCGCCGCCGGAAAATCGCTCGACGAGATGCGAAATGCGGTTACGCAGGAGACCAAAGCCGCGTTTGAGCCAGCCCTGGACTACTGTGTTGTCAAGATACCGCGCTGGCCATTCGACAAATTCCGGCGTGCCGATCGGACTCTCGGCACGCAGATGAAGGCCACCGGCGAAGTCATGGCTATCGACCGCAGCTTTCCGGCTGCATTGAACAAGGCTGTCCGTGCGTTGGAAGTGGACGCTGACGATCTGGGATGGGAGCATCCTGCCTGGTCGGAGGATCAACAGCTGGAACTTGATCTGTCAGTAGCGTCTGATCTGAGATTGTGGGCCATCGCGGCGGCGCTCAGGCGCGGGTGGACTCCCGATTGTGTTGCCCGGTTAAGCGGCTGGGATCTCTGGTTCATCAACCAGACTGACCGGATCATCCAAATGGAACGTTGCCTTCGGAGCGACTCCCTCAGCGATACACTGCTGTGGAACGCCAAATATCTGGGTATTCGCGACCAGCAGATAGCTGATCTGACAGGAATCGATGTAGGAAAAGTGCGGGAGCAACGGTATCGAGCTGGCATCGCGCCAGTATTCAAGATGGTTGATACCTGCGCGGCGGAATTTGAAGCCTACACACCGTACTATTACAGCTGCTACGACCAGGAAGACGAAGCCGCGCCGATGACAGGCTCGAAAGCCGTCGTTATCGGCTCCGGTCCAATCCGCATCGGCCAGGGCATAGAGTTCGACTACTGTAGTGTGCAAGCAGCACATGCCCTGGAAGAAACTGGCTTCAAAAGCATCTTGATCAACTCGAATCCGGAGACAGTATCAACTGATTTTGATACTTCCGACCGGTTGTACTTCGAAAGTCTGGACGACGAGTCAGTTGGCGAAATTCTGCGCCATGAAGGGTTAAACGGCGATCTAGCTGTTCCGACTGTGTTGCAGTTTGGAGGTCAAACGGCGATAAACCTTGCCCATCCGCTCTCCGAACGGGGCGTCGAGGTGCTTGGCTCGCCGGTAGACACGATTGACCTTGCTGAGGACCGGGAGCGGTTCGAAGCATTTCTGTCCAGAATTGATATCCCTCAACCGCCGGGGGTAGCGGTCACAAATCTGCAGGATGCGTTGCGAGCCGCGGATTCAATTGGCTACCCGGTGTTGGTGCGACCTTCCTATGTATTAGGCGGACGAGCAATGGAAGTGGTCTATACGGCGGACCACCTGGCCAGGTATCTGACCGAGTCCGTTGAGTTTTCGCAAAGTCGTCCGGTGTTGATTGATCGCTATCTCGCCGGCAAAGAAATAGAAGTTGATGCCATCAGTGATGGTGAGCGAGTGCTTATCCCCGGGATCATGGAACATATCGAACGCGCCGGGGTGCATTCAGGTGACTCATTCGCCGTCTATCCCGCTCTCCATCTCTACCCGACCGAAGTCGAGACAATCGTCGAATACACAACGAAGATTGCTCTTGAGCTTGGGGTGATCGGGCTGGTTAACATTCAATACGTCAGCCTGAGCGGCAAGATATTCGTCCTGGAAGTGAATCCGCGATCCAGCCGCACCGTGCCGTTTCTCTCAAAGGTTACCGGCGTGCCAATGATCAAGCTTGCAACGCAAGCCATGCTCGGGAGATCACTCCAGGATCAGGGATATGAAGGCGGACTCTGGCCTCGTCAGCCACTGGTTGCCGTCAAAGCGCCAGTTTTTTCAATGGCCAAGCTGCGTGGAGTAGAGGTCAATCTTGGACCGGAGATGAAGTCAACCGGCGAAGTGATGGGGATAGATCGGGAACTCGGTCCCGCTTTTTACAAAGCGCTCCTGGCATCCGGGTTGTCATTTGTTCCCGGTTCATCACTGCTGCTCAGCCTGGCTGATCAGGACAAACCCGAGGCCGGAGAAATGATTCATGATCTTGCGCGGATGGGGTGCAGGCTATTTGCGACAGAAGGCACCGCGGCAATGCTCGAACGGGAGGGCTTGCCGGTTCAGATGGTTACCAAACGCATCGGCGCTGGTAGTCCTGATGTTCTTGATGTGATTCTCAACGGTACCGTTCAAGGCGTGATCAACACGCCGGGACCGTCGACCAGCATGGTGCTGGATGGTTTTCAGTTCCGCCGGGCGGCAGTTGCCAAAGGTATCTCCTGCATTACATCGATTGACACCGCAAAAGCAGTCGTAGATGCGATGAAGCGGTCTTCGGAAGCCTACACCGTTCAGCCTCTGCCGCTCTACCGGCAGCGCGTCACTGTTGGATATTAGCTACAGACGATTGGATCTTGATTTTGAGTTACGACTTTGACGAGGAGCTTCGCAGAGTTGGCGCGCTCAAAGAGGGCCATTTCGTGCTCGCATCAGGCCGGCACAGTGGTCAGTACGTTGAGAAGTTTGATCTGCTCCGTCAACCGGATGCCAGTCAGGCTGCCTGCACCGAACTGATTTCAAGATTGGGAAACCTGGCGGATGTCGATCTCGTCGTCGGACCGACGACCGGTGGTATTTTGCTGGCGTTTGAGATTGCACGCCAACTTCACCTGCCTGCAGCCTACGCCGAGCGAGCTTCTGAAGGTTCTTCTGCCAGAGCATTCAAACGAGGAACCACCATATCACCAGGCACGAGAACACTGGTCGTCGATGACATTCTCACGACCGGAGGTTCAGTTTTTGAGACGCTCAAAGTCCTCGCAGACTGGAATGCGGAAGTCGTAGCGGTTGCGCTTCTCGTCGATCGGTCCGGCGGCACAATTGATGCCGGGGTCCCGCTGGTCGCGCTCTCGACGCTGGACATTCGGACCTGGACAGCGGAGGAATGCCCGCTCTGTCAAAAGGGAGTTCCAGTTACCCACCCCGGGACTACCTCTACAACCCGAACCGGTTAACGTTAGCTAGAAATTCGGCGCAGAAACTCTGCCTCATCAATGATTTCAACGCCTAGTTCGGCTGCTCGGTCAGCTTTACTGCCTGGATTTTCACCAGCGACTACAAATGATGTGTTGCCGGAGACAGACGACGTAACTTTTCCGCCTGCCTGTTTGATGAGATCTGAAGCATCACGTCGAGTCATCGATTCCATGCTGCCGGTCAGAACGACAGTCAGACCAGTCCAACTCCCGTCAATGGCAGATTGGGTGACGTCTGTAGCTTGTTCCATCGGGAGGCCCAGCGATCTCAGTTCCTGGATCAGTTGGAGATTCCGCGGTTCATCAAACCAGTCGGCGACAGAAGTTGCAATTGCAGGGCCGACACCTGGAACCTCCTCGACCTCCTCAACCGTCGCGGCGGTCAGTGCTTCAAAAGATGTGAAGTAATTCGCCAGTAACTCAGCTGTCTGTGCGCCAACGTGCCGGATTCCAAGGCCGAAGAGCAGCCGGGACATCGGGCGTTCTTTGCTTGTTTCAATTGACGCCTTGAGGTTTTCCACACTTTTTTCGCCGATGCGATCCAGCTCAACGATCTGATTCCAGTCCAACCGGTAGATATCCGCGAATGAAGAGATGAGACCGAGGTCGATAAAGCGCGTCACCAGCTTGGAGCCGAATCCTTCGATATCCATTGCGCCGCGTGAAACGAAGTGGATCAGTTGTTCACGCAACTGGGCAGGACAGGATGCGTTGACACAATACGAAAGCGCCTCGTTCTCCAGCCGCTCAATTGCAGAGCCACAAACCGGACAACGGTCTGGCCAGACAAACTCGATTTCACCACCAGAGCGCTGTGTTTTGTCGACCCGAACAATTTTCGGAATCACATCACCGGCGCGTTCGACAATGACAGTGTCGCCAATTCTGACATCAAGCCGGCGAATTTCATCCTCATTGTGCAGCGTCGCCCTCCGGATAGTGACACCGCCAATCTCAACCGGCTGGAGAATCGCCAGCGGATTGAGGCTGCCAGTCCGACCGACGTTGATCTCGATATCCTCAATGACCGTTGTGCCAGTGTGTGCGGGAAATTTGTAGGCGGTCGCCCAGCGCGGCTCCCTGGCGACGCTGCCGATTTTCTCGTACAGGGTGGTGTCGTCCACCTTGATCACCATGCCGTCGATGCCAAAGTCCAGTGACTCACGCCGGGCTAGCCAGCGTTTGTGTTCCTCAATAAGATCGTCGACGGAATTCACCACCCTGGCTTCAGGAAGAATCGGAAACCCCAAATTATTCAGTAGAGTTAGCGTTTCTGAATGTTTTTCGGGAAGTTCGCCGTCGACTTGACCGACTCCGTAGACAAAGACATGCAGTGGTTTTGCCGCAGCAGCTTCAGCATCGAGTTGCCGCAAAGCGCCGGAAGTCGTGTTCCGGGGGTTGGCATAGGTTGGCAACCCTGCGGCGCTTCGCGATGCGTTCAAGGCGAGAAAATCGCTTGTTCGCATGTATACCTCCCCGCGAACTTCCAGCAACGGAGGCACGTTATCGCCTCGGAGTGTGTCAGGTAGATCGAGAATTGATCGCATATTCTCGGTTACATTTTCACCTGTTTGACCATCACCCCGGGTCGCGCCGAGATCGAATCTTCCGTCGACATAACGGAAACTTCCGGCGACACCGTCAATTTTTGGCTCGACCGAAAACGCTAGTTCTTGAACGCCAGCCAGGGCGGTAACACGAGTCACCCAGACAGAAAGTTCTTGCTCGCTAAAAACGTTGCTAAGCGAGAGCATCGGCATGTTGTGGCGAACCGTTTCGAACATCGAGCTTGCCGGAGCGCCGACCGATTGCGTCGGCGAATCCCGAGTAACCAGCTCTGGGTGTGACTCTTCGATCTGCCTGAGTTCGTGAAACAGCGCGTCCCACTCGGCGTCGCTAATGGTTGGTTGTTGCAAGACGTAGTATTCATAGTTGTACCGTTCGAGCAGAGTACGCAACTCCTGCGCTCGACTATTCAGATCAACAGCACCCAACTGCTCAACTCCCATTCATCAGTTCTGGAAGAGTTTAAAATCTGGCTTCTCATTCAGTCAACGTATTGAAAATTCCTGTGCCACATTGTCAACGTCCGTACATGTGTTCTACTCTTGAGTATACTCAGTGAACTCGTATTTGTACCGCCACAGGGACATAAACGATTGACCTCAATTGCGAACAACGCCGAATCAGACCGAACAGTCCGCTATGAGCACCTGATCGATCGTGCGGTAGCGTATATCGAGGATCTTCACAGCCCGGTTCATGAGGACCGGCTTATCGGACACGTCTTTGGAACATCATCTGCCCCTGACATGTGGCGACCATTGCTGCGTTCGATCGTCGAAAGTGACTCGCGGCTAGTCCTGAGACCTGATGGCATGGTTTCTCTTCCATCGGCGGCAAGCATCACACATGATGCCAGTCCGGTGGATTTTGTCGTCCTGGACGTTGAAACAACAGGACTGCGACCTCGACACCACCGAATCACCGAGGTCGCGATCATTTGCATGACCCCAGAAGGAGAAACACTACGCTGGAGCAGTCTGGTGAATCCAGGGCGATCAATACCTGCGTACGTGCGAAAATTGACTGGAATTGACAATTCACTGGTTGCCTCAGCACCTGCATTCAAATCAATCGCACCAACGATTCTTGAGCTGATCGGCGACATGCCGGTTGTCGGGCACAACATCAGTTTCGATATCGGGTTCATCAACGCTGAACTCAGGCGAGCTGGTTTGCCGGGGCTGGTAAATCCGGCTATCGATACCTTAGTACTCGCTGACATCTTCGTGCCTGAATCGAGACGATTGTCGCTCTCTGCTGTTGCTACGTCCCTGGGAATTCGCCAGACTAAAGAACACAGGGCAATGGCTGATGCGGAGACTACCTGCCAGGTCTTTCAGGAGATCCGGGAGAGGGCGGCTAACCAAGATTTCAATTCGTTTGATCAACTGGTTCAACTATCCAGGAAGAAACGGCAACCACGTCCATCCCACCCCCTCAGCCGCGGGAGATCGATACTCGATCGGTCGCATCTGGACGACATTCCGAACGAGCCTGGCGTCTATATCATGCGGGATAGCGATGACCGGGTCATTTACGTAGGCAAAGCCAAAGACTTACGCAAGCGAGTCAGTTCGTACTATTCCCAGCCGCTGGGTTACACCAGGAAAATGGACGGTCTGCTTGAGACCCTGAACCGGCTAGAGATTGAGGTCGTCGGAAGCGAACTCGAAGCGCTGGTCCTTGAGACACAGCTCATTCAACGGTACCAACCTCGTTTCAACACCGTTCAACGCAATGTTGAGCAGTACTTATTCGTCAAGATTGACACGGTCAACCAGTGGCCGACGGTCACGTTGACGAAAGAACGAAAAACCGACGGCGCACAGTACTTTGGACCTTTCCGGTCAAACCGACAGGTCCGAGATGCCGTTCGGCTCATCAACGATATATTGCCGATTCGTACTTGCCGGCGAAACTTTAAGACGGCACGCTCGTACGGATCGCCGTGCATCGAACTGAGCCTCCATAAATGTGCTGGGCCGTGTGTTGGACTGGCTGATCGGGATGCCTATCGTGGTTATATCAACGATGTCCTTGCATTTTTCAACGGTGACAGCACCAGGCTTCTCGGTGTCCTTCACCGGCAACTTGAGAAGACCGTCGAAACACTGGATTATGAGCGAGCAGCCAGAATTCGCGACCAGATCACCCGACTTGAGCGGCTGAGCCTTGAGCACGCTACTCTGGCTGATGCAGCCGGAACCGGTCATGCGCTTCTGGTACTGGCTGCCGCCAGACCATTCGAGAAAACAATCTGGTATCTGGTGAATGGGCGACGATGGGCACAACTCAACGTGACGGCTGACGAGTCGCCTGAGGAGATTGCCAGCCGGCTTGAGCAGGTTCGACGTCGAGCATTCTCTTCAGCGAACACCTTTGTCGCTGACAACTATTCCGTCGACGAACTGATTACGATCTGGCGGATGTTTCAAAAGAATCCGGAACATGAGGGGTACCGCGACTGGAACAATGGCGAAAACGCCCGGGAGCTTGCAACGTGGGTACTTGCCGTTGATCTCTCTGTCCCATTTGGCGAAAAACCTGAGCGGGTATAATGGTGTACGTACATATTGCTGTTCGCAACGTCGATCTGAATGGATGGAGATGGATCCTTGGGAGTATCGACCAACTCAATTGAACTCATGCAAATCATCGGCGAAGAGGTGCGTACCTGTACGAAGTGTGAGCTAAGCCGGGGACGAACCCATGCCGTGCCTGGCGCGGGCAACCTGGAGACTGAAGTCATGTTTATCGGCGAGGCGCCCGGGATGCATGAGGACAAACAAGGGCTACCTTTTGTAGGGAACTCCGGCAAGTTTCTTGATGAGATGCTTGCTTCGATCGGGTGGTCGCGAGAATCGGTGTTTGTCACAAATGTTGTCAAATGCCGGCCGCCTGGAAACAGGGACCCACTTCCCGATGAAATCTCTGCCTGTGCTGACTATCTTGAGCGTCAGATCGAAGCGCTTTCGCCGATCATGATCGTGACGCTTGGGCGCTTTTCAATGGCGCGCTGGTTCGCGAACGAGCGAATTTCCCGCATCCACGGTAAGCCGCGAGAGGCAGATGGGTACGTCGTCGTTCCGCTTTACCACCCTGCTGCCGCGCTCCACCAACCGTCGCTCCGTACTGCTGTTCAGGAAGATTTCAAGAAACTTCCGCTGATACTCGAAGAGTACCGTGAAAAACTGAAGAACAGCGACACTCGAGAACTGGATGCCTCCCAGCTAAAACTCTTCTAGTCGATTCGACCGCCTTTGACTCCTTGACCAAACGTAGTCTGACTGTGTACAGTGTCCGTACAATATGTACGTGCGGAGGTGTCGCCCTGGCTCGAATTGACAAAGATCTTGGTCAGCCGACCGAGAATTTCACATCGTCATTCACTCGATGGCTGAAGCCGGTTGAAATAGGACCACGGTTGCGAGAGGAAATTCTCGCGCTTATGCTCATCACTATCGCGGTGATTATCGCGCTGCCAATGATCGGACTGGCAGACGGCACTGCACTCTATTACTCCACCAGCGGATTGCGCAATCTGTTCGGGCTGGCGGCGTTCGCCGCGCCTTTCGCTATCTCCATCATTGCAGTCGAAGTGTGGATCGCCGGAGAAGCTCAGCAGCGAGCCCGGAGAACGGTTGGTGGCGTGCTCTTCGTTGTTACAGCAATTGGTTTGTTGACGCTTAGCTACCCCCTCGCTGACCGTTCCGATGCAGGTGGATTTGCCGGCCAAGGTGTCGCCTACGTACTGAAATTGATATTCGGTGAAATTGGCGCAGCTTTGCTCCTCTTTTCGGTTGGCATCGTGAGTGTATTCCTGGTTACTGGCAATGACATTCGCAGCCTCTCCGCCTCCTGGGCACGAATTCGCTTCCGGCATCAGCGTTCAAAAAATCAATCTGATGGACAGATTGATGCTGATGAGTATGAATTTGATGAAACAGCGGCAATCGACGCCAGCAGCGGGGAATACAGAACCGATGAGACACCGGATGACGCCACAGGTGGTATTGATGAACTGTTCGTCGACACTTCGACCAATTACCACACCCCGGTCATTTCTATTCCGGAACAACAATCAAAGTCTGACAAGGCCGCCGAAGAGATACAGCAGGCCGTCATGTCGATTTCGGAGGAGTTTGATCAGCAAGCTGAACCAGCGGACAAGAAAGGCTGGTCACTGCCACCGATCAAGCTGCTGCACCGCTATTCAGCTATCAAACCGGATGAACGAGGTCTTGAAGAAAAAGCCAGGCTCATAGAGGCTAAGCTAGAGACCTTCAGGGTCGAAGCCCGTGTGCGGGAGATATTCCCAGGTCCGGCGGTGACCTTATTCGCAGTAGAGCCTGGTGTTGGCGTCAAAGTGAGCAAGATAACCTCACTGCAGAATGACCTCGCCCTTGCGCTGGCAGCTCCGGCAATCCGGATCGAAGCTCCAGTACCGGGAATGGCTCGCGTAGGAATCGAAGTGCCCAACCGGGACATCGCAACCGTCGGGCTGCGTGAAGTCCTGGAGTCAAACGATGTTAAAAACAACAAGGCCAAACTTCCGCTTCCGCTTGGCAGAGACGTCAATGGGAAGTACATTGTTGCCGATCTCACCCGCATGCCACACCTTCTCATCGCTGGCGCGACAGGTTCGGGTAAAAGCGTCAGCCTCAACACGATTATCGCGACATTTTTATTAACCCAGTTGCCTGAAGATCTGCGGTTGGTGATGATAGACCCGAAAATGGTCGAGCTGGTCGGTTTCAAAAATGTACCTCACCTGCAAGGACCGATCGTCACTGAGATGGACAAGGTGGTTTCAGCACTCCGGCTGGTTCTGAGGGAGATGGAGAAGCGCTACAAGCGATTCGTTGAACTCGGTGTTCGTAACATCAACGGCTACAACTTGAGGCGTGAAGCTGATCCCAGCCTGGAAAAAATGCCGTATCTGGTTGTCATCATTGATGAGCTTGCCGATTTGATGATGACCACCCCTGACGAAGTTGAAACGCTCCTTGCCCGGTTATGCCAGATGGCGAGAGCCACCGGCATTCACATGATCATCGCCACCCAACGACCTTCGGTTGATGTGTTGACCGGTCTGATCAAAGCGAACGTCCAGGCGCGCATCTCGTTTTCTGTGGCATCGATGACCGATAGCCGGGTAATTCTCGATATGCCGGGAGCAGAAAATCTATTGGGTAGCGGCGACATGCTCTTTCTCGCGCCTGATGCCGCGAAGCCACAGCGCATTCAAGGATCATTTATCGACGATCGCGATTTGCAGAGAATCGTCAGCCACTGGCGGAAACAGATTCCGAAGGTGCTCTTCGATGAAGAGTGGGCGGAGTATGAATCGCAAGACGAAATCGACGCCGAACAAGACAAGCTGTATGACCAGGCACTTGAGATCGTGCAACAACAGGGCAGCGCCAGCGCATCGATGCTGCAGCGCAGGCTGCGCATAGGTTACAACCGCGCCGCTCGCATAATCGAGTACATGGAGTCAGAGGGATTGATCGGTCCCGCGGAAGGCTCGCGGGGACGCACCGTCCTGATCAACGATGATCTGAACTAGCTGAACCGATCACGGTTCCGATTGCAAGGTATAATTAACGGCCAATATTCGCATCACCGGAGGCCAATTTTTGCATTCTTCTAAGGTGTCCGTCGAACCAGTTTCCCGACTCATAGATGAACTCGCCCGACTGCCTGGCATAGGTCCAAAATCAGCTTCACGGCTTGCCTTTCACTTGTTACGCTCCCCCCGGGAGCGGTCTATCGCGCTTGCGGAAGCGATCATAGAAGTCAAAGAGCGGGTCATACTCTGTTCTCGTTGTTTCAATATCACGGAAACGGACCCGTGTGTAATCTGCAGCGATGAGACCCGTGACGACCGCATCATTTGCGTGGTAGAGGAACCGCTGGACGTGCTCGCGCTAGATCGAACTGGCGAGTTCCGTGGCCGTTACCATGTTTTGCACGGCGCAATTTCGCCGGTTGACGGAATCGGTCCTGACAACCTGCGCATCCAGGAACTGCTGACCCGCGTAGCTCAGGAAAAACCAACTGAGATTATCGTCGCAACAAATCCGAACATCGAAGGGGAAGCCACCGCGATGTACATTGCGCGTCAGCTTCTCGATAGTGGAATCACGATTAGTCGCCCTGCGAGCGGCCTGCCAGTTGGAAGCGATCTTGAATACGCAGATGAGATCACTCTTGGCCGGGCGCTGGCAGGTAGAAGAGCGTTTTAGCACGCGAACAATCATGATGAATACAGATATCCTATGGCGACTATCGAGGTAACCAAGCTGAATATCGGCGGACTTAAGGGTCTCAACAGTGTCAACCGCCGCATTGAACGAACAGCTCTCGCCTTCGATCAATCCCGGGCAGTGGTGTCGAAACCATCCCAGCTTCTTGCTGCCATGCCTGGCAATTTGTTGTCGAACAGGATCTACCTGGCGGAGGTCGATAGCCGTGTAGGCGGATTTGCGATGGTTCGACAGCGGGCGGACGAGTACCGCTGGGATGTGCTGGTTCTGGGCGCCGGTACACGAATGCTCGATCCTTCCGACGATCTGGCGATTGAACTCTGGAAATCTCTCCTGGACCGGGTCATCGACGACGGCGCGTCAATCGGGGTACGACGGGTATTTTCGCAAGCGCGAGAACATTCGGTCGTCTTTCAGAGTTTTCGGCAGGTGGGCTTTGAAGGTTTTTCACGCCAATCGATTCTTTCAGGGATTCCCCAATATCCGGTCTCACCACCGGATGGATTTCGAAGAATGCATCCAAGTGACGTCTGGTCAGTTCACCAGCTCTATCATCGATCGACGCCACCGGTTGTGCAGTATGCCGAAGCTGCTACCAGTGAAGACTGGCAGGCGCCTCGATATGCGCTGCGTGCGAGATTGAAGCTCCAGTTCATGACGACACACCAGTTCGTGGTTGATGCGGCTCAAGGAGTGTGTGCATTTTGCCGCGTATCATCCGGTTCCAGATTTACGATCGTCTATTTTTTGATAGCCGATAGCGCGAAACAGTATCTCTATGATTTCGTCCGTTCAGCGCTAGACGCCTCGGGAATCGCGCACAAACAGGTTATCAGGGTGGCAGTGCCAGGTTATCAGTATGATTGCCTGGATTCTTTTCTCGCTGCTGGATTCAAAATTCAGCGTGAGCAGATCAATATGGTAAAGCACACAACTGTGCCGCTTGTCGTTCACCCGAAACTACAGCCGATTCCAGGAATTGACCGTACGACCCAACCGGCGAGCGGCATAACAATCGCCGGAAACAGGAATGGTAAATTTGCCAGCATACGGACTGCGCGGCGGCACGAGTAATTGCGATCGGAGCCAGAAACCCATTGAGTCTACAAGAATTTAAACCGAATCAATGGCATCAGGAAGCGTTTCTTGGAATCGAACAAGGTATTACGGACGATCTGGATGAACTGATAAGCGTACTCTCTCCGGAACTTGCTTCTTCTCTGCGCCAGGTCATCGTTGACAATCGCGCTCAGGATCTGATCGAGCTTGTCCTGGATCTAGGCAGACGTCCCGAAGCACGTTTCCGGCACGGAGAAGTAATTCTTTCGGAGCAGGAGATCCGGCGGGAAGATCTCGACTACGTCTCCGATCGCATCGGAACGTTTGGCGGTGACAACCGAGCCGGTATTGAGCGTACGCTTCATAGAATATCCGTCATCCGAAACCGCACCGGCGACACCGTGGGTCTCACGTTGCGGGTCGGCCGTGCAGTGTTCGGCACAATAGGCATCATCAAGGATCTCTTCGAATCCGGCGAGAGCGTTCTCCTACTGGGTCGGCCCGGGGTCGGCAAAACAACCATGCTTCGAGAAGGCGCGCGTGTTCTGGCCGATGAGCTCGGAAAACGTGTCATTATCGTAGACACAAGCAACGAGATCGGTGGCGATGGCGATATTCCTCACCCTTCGATTGGCCGGGCAAGGCGCATGCAAGTGCCGATGCCAACCTACCAGCATGACGTTATGATCGAGGCGGTTGAAAATCACACGCCAGAGGTGATTGTCATCGACGAGATCGGTACTGAGCTGGAGGCGTCGGCTGCCAGAACGATTGCCGAGCGAGGCGTGCAGTTGATAGGCACAGCCCACGGGAATACCCTCGAGAACTTGATGCTCAATCCGACACTGTCAGATCTCGTTGGCGGTATTCAATCGGTGACACTGAGTGATGAAGAAGCCCGGCGGCGCGGCACCCAGAAATCTGTGCTGGAGCGCAAAGCGCCTCCGTCGTTTTCAATCATGGTCGAAATTCAGGAGCGCGATCGCGTAGCCGTGATCCACGATGTTGGTCGGGCAGTCGATGAACTGCTCCGGGAGCAGACGGTTGGTCGTGAAATTCGAGAACGCAATGCCGACGGTTCTGTAACCGTCACCGTTGACGAGACGGATCGCCGCCGGCCTTCCGTCAACGGCAAACAGGTTTCGTCGAGCCGAAGTTTGGAAGTGCCACCAAAACCGGTAGGCCGCAAGTCGGCGAATCCGCTTTCTTCCGCACGAGGGAGCAGTGACCGGCCTGTGCGAATCTTTCCGTTCGGCATTAGCCGAAACAGGCTTGAGCAAGCCATCGCAACGACCGCCGTTCAGGCTGTCATCGTTCGTGATCTGAAAGATGCCGATATGGTGATCACATTGCGAAATTATTTCCGGCAGCGTCCTCGATCACTCCGCGATGCTGAAAACAGGGGTCTGTCGATCTATGTGCTTCGATCAAACACTGTCGTCCAGATGGCGAATCTGCTACGAGATCTCTCACGTGAGGTGTCAGTCGAAGATCTGGCAAGCGGGATGCCCGACGACGACCATTCCCGGTCGCTCGACGAGGTGACAGACGCGTTGTACGAAACTGAGGAAGCAATCAATGCCGTTATGCGTGGTTCTTCGCCTGTTGAACTGCAGCCGCAATCCACCTATATCCGTCGACTTCAGCACCAACTTGCGGAGAGATATAACCTGAATTCACGATCGACTGGCAGCGAGCCAGGCCGGCGGGTTGAGATCTTTCGAGGCGGGAGTTAGCGAGCTTGTTTGTCGCGTTTGAAGGTCCGGAAGGATCTGGAAAATCAACTCAGGTTCGCCTCGTTTCAGATGTGTTGCGGTTATCTGGTTTCGATGTGGTCACGACTCGGGAACCTGGCGGCACACCGCTAGGCGAATCCGTACGAAGATTGTTGCTTGATTCGGAGATACTCGTTAGCCCTGAAGCTGAAGCCTATCTCATGACTGGCGCCCGTGCTGAACATGTCCATCAGGTCATCAAGCCTGCGCTTGACCGAGGGGGTATTGTCCTGTCAGATCGTTTTTACCACTCGACGCTTGCTTACCAGGGAGCTGGCCGGATGCTAGATATAGCAACTCTCCGGCAGATGCAGCACCTGGCGATCGGTCCAGTGGAGCCGGATATCGTGGTGCTGATAGACATCGACGTCGATGCTGGTCTGCAACGACGCCGTAACCACGGACATCTCAACCGGCTTGACCGGGAAGATGAGGAGTTTCATTGCCGTGTAGCAAACTGGTACCGTACGACTGCCCTGAAATGCCCTGAATGGTGGATCGTGTTTGACGGTGAGCAATCTCCAGATATTCTCTGCCGCCAAATTTCTGATGCCTTGCATCAACGTATCGCACTACTGCAAGCTGAATCTCCAGAGGGAGCGACATTGTGAAGCTAATATTTTGTGTCGTTCAAGGCAAAGATGCTGATGGCTTGCTGGCGGCGCTTCTGGAAGCCCAGTACCGGGTTACTCAAATCAACAGCGCTGGCGGATTCCTCAGAGATAGTAATGCAACATTCCTGATCGGTGTTGATGACAAGGACGTCGAGGAAGTCGTACGCATCATCAAGCAGAATTGTTATACACGTGTGCAATACGTCAATCCACTGCTGCCAATTATGGAGCCAGGGGAATTCTATATGCCTGATCCAGTCGAGATAGAGGTCGGCGGAGCAGCAATCTTCATCAGTGACGTGTATCGGTACGAACGTATCAATCCGCAAGAAGACAGCAGCCAGGTCATACAGAGTAATTGAACAGGAGATCGACATAATGGAAGAGTCTATCGGGCGAATTCTCCAGTTTTCTGTTGCCCTGCTTGCTGCATTTAGTGTCGTTCTCTGGTTTGCGCTCTCAGTCTGGGCCTATCGCGACATAACGTCGCGAACGCAGAACGTCGTTGTCCAGATCTTTTCGACTCTGGTCGTCGTGCTCGGATTCCTGCCCGGCGCGGGGATTTACCTGCTGCTACGACCTCGTGAAACAATCGAGGAGACCTATCAACGGACGATAGAGGAGGAGTATCTGGCTCAGGAACTCGGATCCATTCCGGTCTGTCACTCTTGCGGCCATGGTGTTCGGGACGAATATCTCTTTTGTCCGCATTGCGGGACAACCATACGGCGGAACTGCCATGCATGCGGACGGCTTGTCGATGCCGACTGGCGCATCTGCGCGTTTTGTGGGGTGAAACAGACCGAGAAAAAACCAGTCTCTGCTCGCGTGCGCAGTGCGAACGGCAATGGTCTCCAATCGAGTATTCCGCAAGAGGTCGACTTGTGGCAGGTTGACATACAGGATACAGGAAGAAAGCCTACAGAAAGCCAGATAGCCGATGGTCAACCAGCGGAAGAAGCCGTCAAACCGAGTTGAGACAGGTCAGCCATGGCTGCGATCGTTCCCAAGACTTGGCACAGCACCTGGTCGAATCAGATAATTAAATTTGCTCCTGAATGCCTCGTAAAAGTTCATATCCTCGACTCGGATTAGCTTGAATGGAATTTCACCCCGGGTAACTGAAAGCACGTCGCCGCGTCGTAATTTCCCGGCAGCCACACCGTCGACGATGAGATCGGCATCACGTTCATTTACCAGCACGATTTCAATTGTGCAGGTTTCTGGTACTACCAGGGTGGATCGAATCGGTGAATGTGGGGCAATGGGTGTTACCGCAAAACCGGTTACCCCGGCCGTCAGAATAGGACCGCCAGCCGCCATGCAGTATGCGGTGCTTCCCTGAGGCGAAGCGATGATCATCCCATCTCCCGGATAGATATTGACGTACTGGCCATCAACGTAGAGCTCGACATCAATCATACGCAAACCGGCTCGAACAACGACGTCATTGATTGCAACTTTGTTCAATACTTCGGTGTTTCCGCGTAGATGCGACATTTGCAAGGTCGGACCATTCTGGATCTCATACTGGCCAGCCAGGATTTTCTCCAGCACCGGTGACCACTGGGCACGTTCGACCATGGCGAGAAATCCGACCGTGCCAAAATTGATGCCAAGTATGGGAATCCCGGGAAAAGTGTGTGCCATGTGCATCATGAGGCCATCACCACCGAGCACGATCAGCACGTCAACGATCGCCCCGCTCTTCAACTCCTCCTCAGAGGTCACCGTTCGCTTGCGGTCCTCGAGCCAGCTGACGAGGTGATGAGAAAATTCCTGAGCCTGGTCGTTTCCGAGAGCGGCAACCATTCCAATTTGACTGGGCGGACGATTCATTGGTGCTTCAATCCACTCTTCTGTGATCGCCATATGTTCTGCACCAGTATAGTGAAGTCCCGGTTACCTGCGGCGTAGTTCAAAGAACTCGCAGTTCATCAAATTGAATTCAGAGTATGACCATCAGCGGCAAAGTTCGATCCCTGACAATAGAGATTCACAGGTTAGGAGATGGACTCTGCCTTGTTTATCGCGGTCTGGGTCGACATTGGCGTCAGAACGATATCCCGGACGATCCCATCCCGATCGATGAATATATGGGTCGGGAACGTACGAATCCTGTACTTTCCGCTGATCGCCTCCTTGTCAGGGTCGGATAGCACGACAAAATCCATCCCGGTACGTTCGGCATAGGCGAATGCGTCTTTTGAAGGCTCCTCAAGACTAACGGCAATAATCGCTATATTGTCGTCCTGGATGACATCGTAAGCCTGGATCATATCTGGAATCTCAGCCCGGCATGGCGGGCACCACGAACCCCAGAAATTCAGCCAGACCGGTTGACCTTCGAATTCTGAGAGGCTAATCAGATTCCCTCCTGCGTCAATAGCGGTAAAATTTGGAGCAGGTTCTCCAATTTCCGGGAGTCCGGTGG
>CAZNYB010000028.1:0-15869 GCA_964577155.1 uncultured Thermomicrobiales bacterium
CGATATGCATGCTGCCGCCACGACCATGGCAGTAGCCGATCTCCCGGCCAAACAACTCGCCAAACATCCGCGTCAGGTTCCCGCCCTTCGCGATCAGGTGCCCGTGACCCCGGTGGGTGCTGGAGATCGTGTCGCTCGGACGCAGGGTGGCGCAGACGCCGGTCGGCACGGCTTCTTCCCCTATTGACAGGTGTGCAAACCCGTCGAGCCGTCCCATTCTGAGCAATTCACCGACGGCTTCTTCGAACCTGCGAATCATGATCATCGTAGCGTAGAGCGGGCCGGTGAGATCGCTGGTGGTATCAGTGGCAGTTTCCATTGTCATTGCCCTTTCGAATGTCCAGGGTTGATTGAAAGCCCATCAATAGCATATACCGCAGGCTTAGGCGAATTGTCAGATGGAACCCTAACTCTGTCACTTCCGTGAACTGCTGTAGTTGCATCTCAATCCAAACCAACCGACAATCAGCAGGCGCAATCACATGCGCTGGTTGGTTGTATCTGGAACGTGAAATGGGGGAAGCGGTTGAACGAGAATAAACTGCGATCGATACTAAAAGACGGTGGATGGGCTTCCGGCGTCCTGGTGAGCACCGGCGACGAGCAGGTAACTGAGCTCCTGAGTATCTGCGGATTTGACTACATTTTCATCGACAGCGAACACGGCAATATGAGCGTTCAGGATTGCGAACGTCTGGTGCGGTCCGCGTCGCTCTTTGGGGCGACACCAATCATTCGACCGCCGGTCAACCGTCCGGAGTGGATTCTGCGCTCGCTCGATGCCGGGGCGCAGGGGGTCGTCATCCCTCAAGTTGAGACGGCGGTCGATGTCGAACGGGCAGTCGAAGCTGCCTACTATGCGCCACTCGGAAGACGGGGGCTGGCGGGTTCACGGGCGGCTCAGTACGGGCTTGCCGGCCCGTTGAACGACTACACCGTCGAAGCGAACCGGGAGAACATGGTCATCGCCATGATCGAGACAGCAACGGCAGTCGACAATCTGGCGGAGATCCTCCGCGTGAATGGGCTGTCGGCGATCTACATCGGCCCCTCCGATCTCTCTCAATCGCTCGGGCACACCGCACAGACGAATCATCCGAAAGTACGGGCAGCGATAGCCGAGGTTATCGAACATAGCACGAACGAAGGTGTGCCGGTTGGCTTGCACGTCGGCAACGCCGCCGACGCCCAGCACGCTATCGATATCGGTGTCCAGCTTGTCAGCACCGGCGCATGGGGATTGCTGACCAGCGCGGCGCATACCTTTCTGCGGGAGCTGAACACCGACTGATCTATACTGTCCCATCGTCACCGCTGACTACCGAAAGGAATTCCAATGTCGACACCACGAGTAAAACCACTGCCACGTTCTGCCCATCCAGAGTTGGAGCCATACTTCCAGACCTTCGAGGATCGGATGGGGTTTGTGCCAAACAGCATCCTGACGATGCAGCGTATGCCAGAGCTTGTCAAAGCCGTCGCGGCGATGGGGAGAGCCGTCTACAATGGCGATCAGGGTAAGATCCCGATGGGTCTCAAGAGTTGCATCGCCCAGATCTCCAGCAAAGCCACTGGCTGCCTCTACTGCCAGGCTCACTTCTCAACCAACGCCAGCCGCATGGAAATCAGCGACGAGAAGATCGAATCGCTCTGGGAATTCGACACCAGCCCGCTCTTCAGCGACGCCGAACGAGCCGCGCTCTGGTTTTCAGTCGCCGCATCGCAAGTGCCAAACGGAGTGACTGACGAACACTTTGTTGAATTGCGAAAGTACTACGATGAAGATCAGATCGTCGAGATCCTGTCGATCATCTCCTATGTCGGCTACCTGAACCGTTGGAATGACTCGATGGGCACGCCAATCGAAGACTTCCCTCGCCAGTTCGCGGAAGCACATCTGATCGCCAGCGAATGGCATCCCGGCAAGCACGACTGGCAATAGAGTAAGCGAGCTTGCAACGTGCGCATTGACGTTCACACACATCTCCAGCCTCCGGCTTTCCGCGACGCAATCCTGGCATCCGACAGGTTTGACGCTCATCCCGGTCCTGCTGGCTCGGCCATCATCAGCGTGAATGGTTCTCGGTTCATTGGCATGAGCCAGGGGACCGGGAGTCTTTCCCAGCGCGTCGAAGACATGGACGGTTTCGGCGTTGATCTGCAGATCCTGTCCCTCTCCTGCCCGCAGGTTTATTTCCTCGAACCGCAAGCCAGCATCGATATGGCCAGACTCACCAATGACTATCTTGCGGAAGCAGTGCAACAGTATCCTGACCGATTCCGCGCCCTGGCGAGCATTCCACTTACCGCAGGAATGGACGCCGCAAGCGCTGAATTCGAGCGCTGTGTCGACCAGCTTGAGATGGTTGGCGTGTTGCTAGGCGCAAACATCGACGGCATACCGATCGACGATCCGCGGTTTGATGACTTCTACGCTGAAGCGAACCGACGCGGGACGACATTTCTGATCCACCCGATGATTCCGGCCGGCATTGAAACGATGAATCAGTATGCCCTTGCGCCGCTGGTCGGCTTCATGATGGACACTACCCTGGCCATCGCCCGGCTGATCTACTCCAATTTCTTTACGAGGTACCCGAAGATCAACATCATTGCTGGTCAGCTCGGGGCGACCGCGCCATATCTCGCTGGCCGGTTTGACATCGGCTACCGCGCCTACCCGGAGTGCCAGGACATCGACACGCCGCCTTCTGAAATCCTGAAACAGGTCTACCTCGACACAGTCTCGTATCATCTGCCTGCGTTGCGCTGTGCGGTGGACACGGTTGGCGCGGACCAAATCGTGCTCGGTTCAGACTACCCGCAGGTGATTGGAGACGTTCAGAAAGCAGTCAGCGATGTGCGGCAACTGGGTCTGAATGAGGAAGAAACTGATCAGATGCTCGGTGGGACTGCGGCCCGGCTCTTCGGGATCGGTTGACCGGTTACGGGTGACAGAGCTGGTTCATACTCACACTTACGATCCCCAGACCTCCCGGAATACCCGCAGCCAGTTTCCACCGATGATCTTCTTGACCTGTTCGGCATCGTAGCCACGTTGCAGCAATCGATGTGTCAGATTCGGCAGGGTCCGCGGGGTCTCGATGCCTTCCGGGTAGTGGTATGGAGGCGGCGGGTAGGTCTCCGGGTTCCAGCTTCCATTTGCCACAAGCTCGTCGTACATGCGTTGCGCTGCATCATCGTCGGCGACACCAGCCTGCCCCTGGTAGTAGTCGATACCCAGACCGACATGATCGATGCCCGCCACCTTCACAACATAATCGATGTGGTTGATGAACTCGTCCAGTGTCGGGCGAGGCGAACGACTGACGAACGCCGGGTAGCCGACGATTCCGACCAGCCCGCCGGTCGATGCCACAGCCGCGATCTGCTCATCGGTGATCGTCCGTCGCGAAGGATGCACGGCGAAGGCGTTGGCGTGGGAAAAGACGACCGGGGCTGTAGAACGCTCGATTGCTTCCAGCGTCGTCCGTTCGCCGGTGTGGCTACAGTCGACAATAACCCGGGCTTCGTTGAATCGCTCGATCAGCCGGATGCCGAAGTTGCTCAGACCGGCGTTAGTCCGCTCCTCCGCGCCATCGCCGACCCGATTTTTGACATTGTAGGTCAGCTGGATCATACCGACGCCGAGATCTTTATAGGTGTCAACGAGATTGAGATCATCCTCGATCGGCGCGGTGTCCTGAAAGTGAAAGATGATACCGAGCTTACCTTCTGCCTTGGCCCGTTCGATATCGGCAGCCGAGCGGACCAGCAGCAACCGCTCATCACCATCGATCAATCTTCGCCAGCGGGCGAGGTTCTTCAGGGTCGGACCGGCGCCATCCCAGACCCCGACCGTCGGCGCAGCGGCAGTAACGCCGCCTTCCATCCACCAGGAGATGTAGGCTTCGTCGTTCAGCAACGGGCAGGTAGCATCGATGACGATCGACTCCCGGTGCAACCGCTGACTCTCCTGCTCGGTCATCATCAACACATCTCCCTGCCTGCTCGGCGACTCTTTCGGACCTTCACTTCGGTCACAAGGCTGCTGACGATAGCTCCACTGATTCGACGGCAAAATCGCCGTCCGCATACCGATCACAAGACTTCCCACGTCTGCATATCCCGACTACAATAGCCCACCTTATCCTGACGCAGAATGAAACGAGACGCAATGTCAATTGACGAGATCCTGAATGAGGTGTCCGCCGACCGGGCCTGGGCGCACATCGAACACATAACCTCTGAGATTCCATCGCGGTTAGCTGGTTCGCCAAACTCGCGCCGGATGGCTGAATACGCCCACCAGGTCTTCACCGACAATGGCCTTGAATCAACATTGACCTCGTTCCCCGGCCTGGTCTCCTTCCCTGAAGCAGCGACAGTCCGCCTGCTCGGCCCGGAACAGCGCACGATCGCCGCCAACACACTCGGTCACGCGGCATCCACCGATGGCATCGAAGGCGAACTGATCTACGTCGGCTCCGGCGCGGAGGAGGATTACGCCGGAAAAGATGTGCGCGGCAAGATCACCCTCTCGGAGCTTTCCTACTCGCCGGCACGCCACGAGAAAGCGCTGATCGCCTGGCGAAAAGGCTCTATCGCCCAGATCATGATGAACTGGGGCGATGAAACCAATGAAGCGGTGCCATTCGGGTCGATCAAATCCGCCTGGGGCAACCCGACGCCGGAGTCGCTACAGCTTGAGATTCCGGACCTACCTTGCGCTGGCATCGCCCGGACAGAAGGGTTGCGGCTCAAGGCGCTCGCAGAAGAGGGACCGGTCCATGTCTATCTCGAAACCTCGGCCGACAACCGCTGGGCCGAGCTGACCATGACCAGCGCCGAGTTCAACGCCCGCGACGGCAATCAGTTTATGCTCCTCGGAGGACACATGGATTCCTGGTTGGGGCCGCAAGCGACCGACAACGCTGCCGGTAACGCCTGCATCATGGAGCTGGCGAAGGTGTTCAGCTCTCACCGTGATCAGCTTCGGCGCGGACTGATCGCCGGGCTATGGATGGGGCACGAAACGGGCACGATGGTCTCTTCAACTCGCTTCGCCGACACGAACTGGGACCGCTTGCGCCAGTCATGTGTCGCCTACCTGCAGATCGACCAGCCAGCCATGACCGGCACATCAACCTGGCACCTACACACCACCGACGACCTCCAGTCGCTCGCCGTCCAGGCAACGCAGGAGACCACTCCCGACATCCCCGCTCACTGGAGCCGGATGCGCCGCACCGGGGACACTTCCTTCTTCGGTGTTGGGTTGCCAAACATCTCAGGCATCATGTCATTCACCGATGAAGAGATCCAACGTACCGCGCTGGCGTCGCTCGGCTGGTGGCATCACTCCCTGGAGAACACCCTCGACAAGCTGGACAAGGACCTTTTGTCGATCCACCTCCGGCTGTATGCAACCTGGATGTGGGAACTGATGACCGCCCAGGTGCTGCCATGCGCCTACCGCCCGCTGGCGAACCGCTTCGCCGACCGGCTCGACCAGCTTGCCAGGCTCAATGTGCCTGACATCGACCTTGCCAACGCCGTTGAAGCATCGCAGGCGTTGGTCGCCGCGGTAGAACGGCTTGACGCAACCGTCAGAGAGGCGAGAGTAGATGGAACGGATGATGACTCCGCAGCCGCCTTGAACCAGACCATGATGCGCCTGGCGAGAATTCTGATACCGGAATCGTCGACGGTCTCCGGACCTTACGGTCAGGACCGCTACGGACATGTCTGGCAAGCACAGATGATCCCGTCGCTCACCGGTCTCTCACTCCTCCCGGAACTTGACCCTGAATCCGAGGAGTATATGACCCTCTGGACCAGCGCGATTCGGGCACGCAACCGGGTGACGGATTCGCTTGCTGAAGCGACAGCCGCCGTTTGGGCTGGCCTGAGTGATTTGAGGTGAACGAATGACTAGCACAGATCTTCGAAACCAGCCGGTCACCATCGTTGGCGCGGGCGCGATCGGCGGCACAATCGGCGCATATCTGACCGATGCCGGCTATGACGTCACCCTGGTGGACGTTGTTCCAGAACACGTCGAGACAATGAACGAGGCTGGACTGCGAATCATCGGCGTCCGTGGCGACCACACCTTTCCAGTCAAGGCTGTACTGGCCAGCGATCTTCAAGGTCCTCTCGGACCGACGATCCTGGCGGTCAAAGGACATTTCACCGATCAGGTCATGGGCCAGATCGGACCAAAGCTCGCTGACGACGGCTACGTCGTGTCATTGCAAAACGGGCTGAACGAGGAGATCATCGCCAGCTACGTTGGCGAGGAACGCACCGTCGGCTGCTTCATTCACTTTTCCGCTGACTATCTGGAACCCGGCCTGATCCAGCTCTCCAACCAGCGGACGATTCAGATCGGGGAACTCGACGGCACGATCACACCGCGAGTAGAAGCGCTGGCTGAGATGATCGGCCATGCCATGCCAGCGGCGGTAACAGACAATATCTACGGCTATCTGTGGGGCAAGATGACCTGGGCCGGGCTCGGCTTTGTCACCGCCTGCATCGATGCGCCGGTCGCCGACATCGTGGATCACCCGCTCGGGTTGCAACACTGTCGTGAAGCGTCAGCCGAGGTCTACCGGGTCGCCACAACCCAGGTTGACCGGCTTGAGCTGATCGGACCCTTCGACCCAAACCTGTTCGCACCCGGTGACGACTTCACCAACCGCGCCAACAGCGCCGTTCAGGCGGTCGGCGAGGATATGCGCGGTGAGATCAAAGATCGGACTGGAATGTGGCGTGATCTCAAAGTAAAACGGCGCAAGACCGAGGTCGACATGCAGCCCGGCGTCGTTGTCGAATACGGCCAGCGATACAACATCCCCACCCCGGTCAACGCCGCCGTCGTGCAAGTTATTCATGAGATTGAATCCGGCCAGCGTGGCATGGAATGGTCGAACCTGGATGATATTGCCAAGTTGGCTGGAATAGGCTGAAGACAGGCATTGTTCGGTTCCCGGCGAACCGAATTCAATTCTCGCTACAAATTATCTTGATCTTGCAACGGGCTAACTTCAAACACCGCCTGATCGGGTAGTTCGAAACGCCCGATCGATCAGGTGGATTGCTGCCCTATCCGGCGATGCTGGCTGGACAGGCTGCTCTTATCATAGGTGTCATGAAAGGAGTTTCATATTGAACACTGAAACAACCACACTCTCCGAACTATCGGAACAACTGGCAGACGCTGTCGAGACGGCAAGCCAGTCCATCGTCACCGTCGACGCCAGACGCAGGATGCCCGGTACCGGCATTGTCTGGCCGGGTGAAGGCGTCATCGTCACCGCAAACCACATCGTCGAGCGGGATGAGGAACTCAATGTCATCCTGCCGGACGGCAGCAAAGTGGAAGCCAGCCTCCAGGGCAGAGATCCTGAGTCTGATCTCGCGGTTCTCACTGTGAGTGGCAGTGATCTCACCCCGGCAACCCTGGCAACAGAAGAACCGCGGATCGGAAATCTTATTCTCGCGCTTGGCAAGCCGTTCGCCGATTCACCGCAAGCGACGCTTGGCGTCATCAGCGCCTTTGGATCGCAGCAGAACCGTCACTGGCACAGACGTCGTGGACCGGGACGCGGACGACGTCGCGGCCGGGGTCGTGGCGGATCGATTGAGCGCCTCATTCTCACTGACATCACGATGTACCCTGGATTTTCCGGCGGACCGCTGGTGTCGGCGGCAGGCGAAATAGTTGGCTTGAACACTTCCGCGCTCGGTCGCGGACTGGCAACAACGATCCCGCATGAATATGTCAGCAGCCGGGTTGAAACATTGCTCAAGCATGGTCGCATCTCTCACGGCTATCTTGGGCTGGCCATGCAACCGGTTCAACTTCCGGACAATGTCCGCGGACAACTGGACACCGACCAGGAGTACGGGGTTATGGTCGTTGGGGTTGAGGATGACAGCCCGGCCAGCCAGGCTGGGATGCTCCTTGGCGATACGATCCTGAGCCTCGGTGGCGAACATGCAACCGACGTGCGAAGTCTCCACGAACTATTAGGACCGGAGAGTGTCGGGACAACGCTAACGGCGCGGTACATCCGGGCCGGGAACATCCATGAGACTGACATCGTCATCGGTGAACGATAAAGAAAATGGTTCCTCAATCATGCTGAACCATTCATCACTAGCAAACGCAACGGGGTCGGTCATCGACCGGCTCCAGGCTAGCGTTGTCACAGTGCAGGATGGCGACCGCGGTAGCGGGGCAGGTGTGCTCTGGCGTCGTGGTGTAGTCATAACCAACGCGCATGTTGCCCGGGGTTCCTCGGTCATCGTCACCTTCCACGACGGCGATCAGGAATATGACGCGCCGGTAATCGGACGGGACGCCGATCGCGATCTCGTCGCCGTGAAGGTGCAGTCAGTTCTCGGACCAGCGATGATCGGCAACTCCGACAACCTGAGGACTGGTGAGATGGTCATCGCCATTGGCCACCCGCTCGGCGTCGAAGGCGCGGCGACTTTCGGTATCGTCAACCGGCGGCCGTCAGCTGGTAAACGCCAGTTCATCACCTCGTCAATCTACCTGAATCGGGGCAATTCCGGTGGACCGCTGGCGAATGCCGCTGGCCAGGTCATCGGTATAAACACGATGGTGCTGACGCCAGGTATCGGTCTGGCAATTCCAGCCTCAAGCGTGGAAGATTTTCTGCGGCAGGTTATCGAACCCGAGGTTCGGTTCGGCATCATCGTGCAACATATCGCTGTGCCGGAGAGCTATGTCCACGAGTTCGGCCTGTCTACGCCGACCGGCTTGCTGATCACTACAGTGGAGCCCGGAAGCATCGCTGAAGCAGCCGGGTTGCTGCCAGGCGACCTGATACTTGCGATCAACGACCGGGGCATGGGCAATCCAGAGGATCTGCAAGCTGAGATCAACCGGAGAGCAAGCAACGGTGGCGTTGTGATTGAGATCATGCGCGGAGGCGAGCCGATGACGCTCAAGACCGGGATGGCGACGATGGCGTAACAGGCAAATTGGAATCTGGCTCAACCATGCTGTAGATAATCCCAAAGAGAATGCCGAAGTAGACGGCGCCGCTGATCCACATAATGCCACCGCCGATGTGCTGATCGGTCAGCGGTGACAGACCCCAGGGATTTTCTGTCGTCAGATAGGTTGGATAGAGTACCCGGGTTGACAGCGTCAGTCCGGCTGCCAGGGTGCTGCCGACCATGCAGGTTGCAAATGCCAGACCAAAGAGCCAGTGCGGAGAAATCTTATGGTGCCTGGGCACCGGATCGATGATGATCCACCAGAATAGCAGCGCAGTGCAAAAGAAGGCAACATGCTCCAGTTCATGAATCAGGTCGTTCCGCAGTGCCAGATCGTAGACATCAGGCAGGTGCCAGGCAACCAGATTGACGTTGTAAATGAAGAAGACAACGACCGGCGCGGTCAGGATACCAAGGGTCCAGCGGACAGATCTGGGACGAACCAGCCAGCCAAACGCCCGGCCACTGTAGCGAGCTGGCAAAGCCTGCAGGGCCACCTGGACCGGTCTGCCGAGCAAGAGGCATGGCGCGGCGACCATCATCAAGAGCAGGTGCTGGAGCATGTGGATGCTGAACAGGTCGTCGTTCCAGGTGTCGAGCGGCCCGATCAATGCCAGCGCAACCGCATACAGTCCGAGGTAGAAGAGCAGGATCCTCCAGGCTGCCAGTCCCCGCCGGTGTCGCCGCCGAATCATCCAGATGCCGAGACCATAGGCGATGCCAGCGATCAGGCAGCCGATGGCGATATGAGAGACAAACGTCCAGGAGGTGAGGACCGACCCACCGGACCCTGTGTGCAACGCCAGGAAGGTCACTGGATCAGATCGCAGCCGCGATGACCCGGTCAGCCACCATCGCCATGAACACCAGGCCGAGATAGATCATCGAGTAGAAGAACAGCCCGCGGGCTGCGCCATCGGATGGCAAACGCCGCAACTGGTAGGCGCGGTAAATGAAGAGCGCGCCGAGGCTACCGGCGACTGCCAGATAGAACAGACCCAGCACTCCGGTAGCGGCGATAAGCAAGCTCGCGCCAACCATCAGGATGCTGTAGAGCAGAATCTGCTTTCGGGTTTCCTCTTCCCCACGGACCGCTGGCAACATCGGCACACCGGCAATGGCATAGTCAGTTCGCTTGAAGAGCGCCAGCGCCCAGAAATGGGGCGGGGTCCAGAGGAAGATAAAGCCAAACATCAGCAGCGCAGGTACGCCGATAGAACCGGTAACGGCCGCCCAACCAACCATTGGCGGTACGGCGCCGGCTGCCCCGCCAATCACGATGTTTTGAGGCGTCAACCGCTTTAGCCACATCGTATAAACAAAAACGTAGAAGAGATTGCCGCTGAGAGCAATCATCGCAGCCAGCGGGTTGACAAAGGAACTCAGGACCATCACCGCCAGCACGCTGAGGACGATGCCGAAGAAAAGCACGTGAACCGGCTCGATCCGGCCTTGCGGTATCGGACGGTTCCTGGTTCTCGTCATCAGAGAATCGATGTCCCGATCGACGTAGTGATTGATCGCGCCCGCGCCGCCAGCCGAAAGCGCGCCACCGACCAGCGTCCAGAAAAGGATGCGCGGCGACGGCCAGCCAACGGTGGCGACCAGCATGGCGACCAGAGTCGTGATCAACAGTAGCACCAGCACTCCAGGTTTGGTCGTCGTGTAGTAATCCGCCACGACTTCACGCAAAGGACGGCGTGTTGGTGTACTAGATGCCGGGCTAAGTTCTGTCACCGGCATCATCCGATCGAGCACGGTCAAGGCGACCAGCCCAGCCCAGATCAAGGTGGCCACGCCAAGGTGGGTTGCGCTGACCCACGAAGCGAGCTCGAACCAGATGTTCGCCGCCCCAACGAAGATTTGAGCCGCCATCAATGCGGCGACCGCCGTCGCAAGCCCGGTGATCGCCGGAGAATCACGGCGAATCCGCAACGCTTGCACCAGCATCACCGCGACACTCGCCAGAGCGATCAGCGCTATCCAGCGATGCACCAGGTGGATGTCGACCGCCGATACGCCGGTAGGAACATAGTTCCCGTTGCAGGCAGGCCACTCAGGACAAGCCCAGGCGGCATCACTGGTGGCGGTATACCCACCGGTGAGCATCAAAACAAAGACGGCGACTCCGGCGACGATGGCGAACGGACCAAACCGGCTCCAGTGCTGACCAAGCGTGAATCCGGTGGCTGTCGAAATGCGGTTTCCATAGGCGACCAGCCCGGCAACCAGGATGACTGCCAGATACATTTGCGCCATCCCCAGGTGTGCGGTGACGACACCGGGATCGAGTTCGACGACAACCGTTACCGCGCCAAGTCCGGCTTGTGTCAGCACAAGCACCAGTCCGATTGCTGGTAGGAGGACAAAGAGAACACTTCGCGTGCGTACTCGCCAGCCAGCAATCAGCAACGCGGTCGTCAACATCACGACGATACTGGCAATAATCCGGTGTGTATATTCGAGGGTTGTCAGGTAGCTGAAGGTTGGAACAACTTCACCGTTGCAAACCGGCCAGTCATCACCACAGCCAAGGCCCGCGCCTTCGACACGGACGATTGCGCCTACGATGATCAGAATGTACGCAACAATCCCTGCGGCGATTACAAGCCGCCGATACCAGTTCATGGCTACTCAATAATCCAGTTAATACCCCCAAGCTCAAACCAGGAGTAAGCATAGAGGATAATGAATACCGCTAACCACACCGTCGCCAGGAAGAACGTCCCTGGCGCTTCGAACCGGGCGCTGTGTATTTCCTGAGCTAGCTCCAGATTTTCGTCCTCACCCGATGCGCCTGCGACGGCTTCGACAGCGGGAGCGAACCCCTCTGGATCAACTTTACCTAGATTTGGCGTACCGGAGCGTTTTCCAAGAAAGACCGTCCCTGCAGCCACAACAACATACATCGCGCCGCCGACAGCCGCGATCAAGGCTCCGATACCGAGCAGAGCCAGGCTAATGTCAATTTCCGTGGATTCAAAGACCGTGCTTCCGAGCGGTAGATTGGCGATATCGATGGAGAAGTCACGCCGGGGGACGCCGAAGTGTCCGGCAAACCCCATCCCCCAGCCGAAAATCGTCATACCAATGCCGTACACCCAGGGCTGGAATTTTGCCCAGCTTGAGAGAAACAGCTCACGCCGGAAAATCAGTGGGACGATGTAATAGGTCAAACCCATAAAAGCCAGGGTCGTTCCTGCCACAACAGTCATATGAAAATGGGCAGGGACGATTAATGTGTTGTGGGCGATCATATTGAGCTGAATGCCGCCCATGATGACGCCGCTAATCCCGCCCATAAATCCGAACAGGAGGAAACTCATCACCAGCGCGGAAAAGCCCGGTTCTCCCCAGGGTGCGCGTTTAATCCACTCAAACAGACCGCGTGTGTAGCCTTTCTTACGCTGGGCAAGTTCGATGCTGGCTGGAATCGTGAAAGCATGGATCATACTGGCAAGGACAGCGCCATAAATAAAGTAGCTGGCGTTGATACCGCGCACCCAGGTTCCGAGACCGGGATCGACCAGGATGTGGTGCATCGAACCCATCTGGATAAACAGGATGTAGAGCACGAAGGCAAACCGGCTAAGCCCTTCATTGATCGGCTTCGCGCCGGCTGTCAGGCTCGCCAGTGCGTACCAGGTACCGATCATCGCCGCAAGATTTATCTGCTGTGCGCCATGTCCGAATCCCCAGAACACAAGCCGGTAAGCGCCCGGGTCGACAGAATCAATAATCCCGACGCTTTTCAACCAGAGCGGCAGGTACGCCAGCACACCGGTTGCCAGCACAAATAGCGCGAGAATTGCCGCAGCCAGCAATGCATACGAAAATAACGGCAGGGTCTGTACTTCCCCACGGTAACGTGCTGCGGACAGGGTCACGAAAAACTGCAACACAGCGATCAGCGCACCGACCGCGAAGACGAGCATTGAGAGATAGAACCAGGAGCTGGCCTCCAGCGGGGGATAGGCTGTAAACATCACCGTGGCTCTACCGGAGAGCATCGTAAACATGACGCCCAGCGAACCGAGGAGCATAAACCCGTAAGCCAGCCAGCCAAACGCCGGTCCCATGAGCCGCACATTTAACAGAATCGTGCTGCCAAAGATGAGGCCAGCGACCTCGAAGAACAGAATCCAGAAGATCAGCATCGCCGCGCCATGGGCGCTAATAATGCGGTAAAACCATTCAGCATCGTTCATGAGGTGCACGGCTTGCCAGCGAGTAAGCGCAAGCAAGACAGCCATGACGCCTCCAGCCGCCAGCCAGAGGACCGCCGTTACCGCGTGAAACATCACCAGCCGTTCGGCATGTTTGTCAACCTGCAGGCCGGTTACTTCACACTCGCGCCAGCGAGCTGATACTGCTTCAACACTCATAGCCGGATTCCCCCCGTTCCTCGGTTGCTCCTTAGTGGACATCAATCAACGACGATGACTTTTCCGAGCATGACCTGATGCCCTAATCCGCAGTATTCGTTACAGACGATCTGGTATTCGCCAGTTTTCTCAGGCGTCAATTCGATAGCGCTGACGTATCCCGGCAGCAGTTGAAAATTGAAGTTGTCGGGCTGGAGTGAGAATCCGTGCTGCACATCGGTCGACGACATAATGAACCTGTATTTTTCATCTTTTTTGAGCTGTAACACTGGCCGGAACTGAAAACGAGATGCCATAAGATAGACATCGCCTGGTGGTGGAGCGACAACTGGCACACCGCCAATAGTCTCACCGGTTCCATGTTCTTCGATGAACGCCTGGGTGAGCGCGGCGAATTCCGCTTCCGTCACCCGCCAGCTCTCAATGTCAACATTTTGACCGCCTAACGCCGGCCAGACGACAAACATCATGACGAACATCGCGAGGGACCAGATCAGAACAACACCAACCCACAATCGCTCGTCGTATCCGATCGGTCGCCACCACCTGCGAGCTGGAGCAACCAGCGTGCTCGTTCTGTTATCCACCTGCTACCCCCGATCCCTGGTTGGCCTGCCTACCGATCAATGAGAGGAAACGATCCAACATTCGCAAGATCCCAGAGACCCCAGACGATATAGAACAGCGTCGGGATGACAAGACCGGCTGCTACCAACAAATACATGTCGTCCATGAGCATCTGTTGCCAGGGCAGCCGCTCAGGCTTTTCCTGTTGTTCGTCGTTCCGTTCTTCGGATACCACCAAAGCCCCCTGTTTCTGGATTCCGGCGCGGGATGCGAACACACTAGTTGAATTGTCTGGGGATGCCCCCGACTTTAGGCACTCTAGCGACAAGTAGGAGAGCCTGGCAGTGACAAAGGTCACAGTCAGGGAAGACTGATGGCATCCCGGACATGAAGTGAGCGGAGGTGACGCCGGTCAATGAGAAACCGGCGCATGCTGTCTGGGCGGCTACCGATCCGCTGGAGCCCAGGAGATCATGGCGATGAGCCTCGGCAGCTGGTAATCATCTACCCCATCCGCCAGTTCCCTGGTCAAGATCTCCTGAAGGAGCTGATCCTTCTCGGAACCCTCGGTCAGCCAGAGTCGGCGACGGGCTGAATTTCGAATCTCTTCTTCATCCCGTGGACGGCGGGGGAAGTAGAATGTTTCAACTTCCGGTGTCGCTCCGCGTGCCAGCAGGAGGTGGAGGAACTCTCGCATCGCTGGCAACACGAGCCGGGGTTCTCCATGAACCTGCTCCCAGAGCCGGACAAAGCCGCCGCTTGGCGCACGGTCCATCATCAGGGCGATACACCGTTCGGTACATGCCTGCTCGAAGCCATCCAGAAACGGATTTATCGGGCGGATGTCATAGCCGACGTGAGCCATGAGTCCATAGTCGGCGGCTAGCGAATCCGCCGGGTCAGGCCAGGCTGCTTCGATCACTTCGATGTTGGTGATTTCATGCTTGCATGCCTCTGATTCCAGCACATCAAGCATCGACCGGCTGGGATCGACGGCGGTCACCTGCCGGTTCGCCAGCGCAAGCGGAAGCGAATATCGCCCCCCACCCGCGCCAACATCCAGCCAGGTTGTATCCGCGCTGGAGATGGCAAGCATCCGATTGAGTATGTCATCGTCGGTGCGGTGAGGATTGTCAGCAAAGTGGCTGGCAACCGGACGGTAGTAGTCGTCATCGTGCCACTCACGTAGCCGTTCAACCTGCTCGTACTCACCCTGAACGATTTCGAGCCACTCTTCACCAAGCACGTCGACATTCGGTCGCAGCTGAGAACCTGTCATCTCTACATCCAGTCTTCGTTCAAATTCTGCATTTCAACGGTCAACGCCAGGAATGATAGCCCCAGATGGTTGCCGCGTTTCAACTCAGACAGAACCCGGTCCTCCTGGAGAACCACGATTTCTCTATCACCACACCAAGTTTTGAACTGAACAGCTTATTGATCGTAGCGCCAGCGGAAATAGTGCTGCCCCACATTGCCAGCCTCCACCTGCCACGCTGGCGGATTTGAAGGCGTGAAGGTCAGAACACGGCGTTCGAACAGCTGCATCAGCACCGTTTTCGACTCACCTCCTACCCGAACATCAGCCCAGTAGGCTTCTGAGATCGGATACCCGGTTGAATAGAACGGATTCCCGTCTGCCTGTTGGAGCGAACTCATGAACTCCCAGAACGGACTGGCAATCGTGTGGCCGGTCTCGGGAACAAAGCGTCCGGCTGTTACATCGTAGAAGACGAGAGCCGGATCGGTGACGACAGCGCCATCACGGTCAACCCGCTCTAACAAAGGCAATCCTGGCGTCGTAGCAGCTTCATCTAGCAGCGTGGAGAACGTCAGATAGGTAGGTCCATCCGGGTCGTTCGGGTCACCGGCAACATT
>CAZNYB010000028.1:15969-40402 GCA_964577155.1 uncultured Thermomicrobiales bacterium
CCGGAGGCAACCGATCCATCGTCGGAGGCCCAGGTGGACCAGATCGCGTTACCAGCCTGTCCATTCCCGGTGATCACAAGCTCCGATGGGTTCGATCGTTTTCCTGAAGAAGCATTGGTCACCGCCACGCTGATGCTGGCGGGGACGACCAGTTCTGCTGAGGAAAGCTCGACCATCAGCATCGTGCTGTCAACAAACGTCGCCGGACGCGACGAGCCATTCCAGGACACGGTCGAATCTATCCCGAAACCAGAGCCGCGAATGCCGACCTGGCAGGCAACCCCGCCTGCATACAGCAAATCCGGCTCCATGCTGAAAATCAATGGCGAGATGATTTCACCAGGCATCACGAGCCGGTAGATGGTGCCGCCCAGGATATCCGCGACGAAGAGATTGCCATACTCATCCTGACCAAACGTGCTGATCCACAAATCGGTGAATAGCTCGGAACTGATCTGCCACTCTCCCCCGTCACGGTTCAGGGACCAGATCGTGCCGTTGCAGTAATCCCCAAACACATAGTGCCCGTACAGCGATGAGTTGACATCGCCGCGGTAGACGTAGCCGCCCACAACCGCACAGCCTTCATCACGCGCATATTCGTGAATCGGACGCTGGTAGAGTGACGGATCACAGTCCTCCGGATCAGTATGGTAGTAATTGCAGTGGTTGCCCTCTACGACACTCCAGCCATAATTTTCCCCGCCGTTGCTTTCAGCGGGCTGAAAATCAACCTCCTCCCAGGTAGCTTCTCCGACATCGCCGAGATACAGATCCCCGGTCAGGATATCGAAGCTAAACCGCCAGGGGTTTCGGAGCCCGTAACTCCAGATTTCAGGTCTCGCCTCGGGGTCGTCGACAAACGGGTTGTCGGATGGAATGGCGTATGGCGCATCGCCATCCACATCGATCCGTAGGATAGAGCCATTGAGATTCGCCAGGTACTGCCCGGATGACGCAAACGCGCCGTCCCCGACCCCGACATAGAGATAGCCGTCAGGTCCAAACGCCAGCATGCCTGAGTAGTGCACTGTCCAGGCATAGGGCAACGCAAACAGTTCGAAAGCTGTCGAAGGATCGACATGATCCGGGTCGGCTTGCACCTGATACCGGACACACCTCAACTCATTGTCTTTTGAAACATAGGTGAGAAAAAGGTAGCCGTTTGATGCGTATTCTGGGTGGAAAGCCAGGCCGAGCATACCCTGTTCAATGCTGTCCGGACTGGTCAGAACCAGGTCTGAAATGTCGAGAAATGGTTCTTCATAAATCATCCCGCCAGAGAGAATACGGATGATCCCGTTCTGTTCCATTACATAGAGCTTGTTGCTGCCGTCGCCAGCATTGGTGACAAATACCGGACGGTTGAATCCTGCGGCGTATTCCTCTAGTTCTGGTGTGACAGGAATCTCTTCTGCGTTGGTTGTTTGGCGTGGTATCGCAATGAATACAGTTGACATGACAAATACAAATGCGGTGAGTTTCCGCAACCTTAGGATCATACGTCGATCATTTCCGCCTCCCCGCGGCCACTCAGAGCCGTCACAAATGCTGCCATAAGGGCTGAGGTTTCAGACTGCCGGATGCTTGCAATTATTTCGGTGTCGTCACCGTAATTCGTCTCGAGAATTTGAGCGCCAAACTGATTGATGGTGTGCATCGCCGGTGAGGTGTCGTCGTAGCCAAAGCGAAGCGAAACTCGGTCCTGGAGAATGCGTGTCTCGATCCTTGCGTTGTCCAGTGCGGCAGATGCCGTATCGCCGTAGGCGCGGATGAGTCCGCCGGTCCCGAGGTTGGTTCCGCCATAGTAGCGGGTGACGACAACGAGCGTGTTTGTCAGATTGCGTCCGTCGATCTGTTGAAGGATCGGCGGTCCAGCCGTCCGGTTCGGCTCGCCATCATCGCTGTAACGAAATTCGCCGCCGTCAATTCCGACGCGATAGGCTGAACAGTGATGAGAGGCGGTGAACTCGCGTTTACGGATGATCTCCAGCTCCGCCAGAGCCTCGTCAGCGTTTGCGACCGGGAAAGCTTCACCGATAAAGCGCGAGGCTTTGACCGTGATTTCAGCCCGGGTTGGTTTCCCGATGGTCAAATAGGTGTCGCTCATGCCTTCTGCTCTGCAGCCGGATGATATTGATGATCAGGCTGCACGCGAAAGCCTGCAGTAACATGATGCGGCAATTGGCACATCCGCTCTGGCAAGCGCCAGATCAAGCCGCTGTTTGATGATCGCAGCCTGTGCGGATTTTCCAAGCAGTGTCAGACACTCGTGGTAGCCATGCAGGCTCCAGACGTTCTCCGGGTGTTGACAGGCCCTCGCGAGGCTGCTGTCGAGTCCAAGATCCGCCCGGTAAACGGCTTCCGCTTCCTCAATACGACCCTGTTCGAGCAGCAGCGCGCCGTAGGCATGCCTGGTTGGCTGCATCCAGCCCCAGGGTTCATCGTACGGCAGATGATCGTCAAGCTCGATGGATGCACGCAGGTGGGAGAACGCTGTATCGAAGTTGCCCTGCCGGTACTCCAACTCACCGCGCAACATCTCAGCGGCGACGGCCAGAATGTCAAGACAGCTGTTGTTGAAGAGGTAGCGGGTGTCCGGAACACGCTGAACCGTCGCCTCAAAAAGCTGTTGTTGCGCTTTCGCGTCGTCGACCCGGCCGGTGGCTGCGAAGGCGACGCCTTTTCCATAGTGGATCATCGCCGTGGTGAAGCAGAACAACTCCTGATTGTCCGGTAGTGGATAGTCGATGATTTCTTGCCATTTACCGAAACGAATGTAGACGTGCATATTCATCGGCACGAAACTTTCGAGCCAGTCCGCCATCGGCGGCACTTCAACCAGCAGCAATTCCTCGGGAATGGTGCTGATCATCTCGTCGGCGGCTTCTATTGCAGCCTCATACTGGCCTGCAAACATCGCACCGTATATCTTGAAATGGTAATCATGACAGCGGTAGAGCGAATAGAAGTTCATCGCGCCTTGTCTGGCAAGATACTTCCGGTTCGCGACTATCGCCCGGCTGTTTGAACGCACCACTTCTTCATAATGGCCGCACAGCACATCGATGTGGGTTGGCATGTGCTGAAGATGCCCTGCATCCGGTACAAGATCCCTCAGCCAGTCCGACGCTCGTAGCGCCTTCTCAGGGTGCGGCGACATTTCCATCAGGTGGATATACATGTGCAAGACACCGGGATGTACGCGGCTCGCCGGTTCTTCCAACGCCGACTCCAGCACACGCATGGCTTCGACTGTGCTGGCTTCAAGGGCTGGTTCGCCGGTATCGAGATCCCAGAGCAACCAGGGTGTCCGATTCATGAGCGCTTCGGCAAAGAAGGTGGTGAGATCGAGGTCATCGCCGAACTCCTGGTACACCTCGCGCATGGCATTCGCATAGTCTTCATTCCAGACCGAGAGATCTTCAGCCGATTCTTCCGACTGGTAACGAGCGCCTAATGCTCTGATGAGCGCTTGTTCGGCGGGAGTGGCACTGTCCAGCAACTGCTGTGCCTGTTGACTGCACTCCCAGGCTCGCGACAGCGATGCAGCCAGGTCGATTTCATCAAATGCTTCCCACGGCTTGTTGTAGTTTGGTCCAACGGCATAGGAGATTCCCCAGTAGGCCATCGCACACCCGGAATCATGTTCAATAGCCTTCTCAAAGCAGCGTATAGCTTCTTCATGATTGAAGGCAAATGTCCAGTTGAGTCCACGGTTGAACCAGAGCTGTGCTTCGGGAGATGCGGTAGTGATTGTTCTCGTGTGACTTCCAAGATCATAGTAATCAGTCATCCAGCGACTCCTTGCAGCATATCAGCGGTCTGATTTCCCGGACGGAACGAACACCATAGTGTATAGCATCTCGCGCCAGGGTAGGCGAGCGAGCTCGCCTTCTTCTGTTTAGTACATTATTGCCTGTCAATGATCCCGTTTCTGAAGAAACAAGGTAGAATTCAGCAAGAACAGACTGGGCGAAGTTCACGATTTTTGATGATCGGCGCACAGGCAACATCAACAGGTTTATTCCGCTTCATACTATCGTGACCTGAACGAAACAAGATTGTTCTACGAGGGGTATTGAACGGACATCTCAAGGAATGGAGGAGTCACTATGATGAGAAGAAGCGCACGGCGGACAAGCCGGAGGACAGCTCGTCGGGTCAGCCGCCGCAGGGTTTAGCCTCAAACCAGTAGCACGAAGTCAAGACAGAAGATAGAACTATTCAGGGCGAGCGATCGCTTGAGGGAAAGGCGAGGAAAGTAAACATGTCGACTGAGCCTGTTCAGAATTTTGATGATGAGCTGAGCAACGATGAGTTGGAAGAGCTGCTTGACCACGCAGAAGAAAATTTGACCGCTATCGTCCTGGCCACCGCAGCCTACGCCAAAGAAGGCAAGGTGTCGTTTGCTGACTGGGTCCAGTTTATTGGCTCGAAGGTCGCTCCTACCTGGGCTGAAGAACGAGGGGAGACCCCTCACAGTGTCGCCCGGCTTACCGCGCTTAACCTGCTCGCTGGTGGCGCGGAAATACATTCGGTTTCGGATAATGACTCAAGCGCTGAGATTCGTTGCACGTGGCCATTAAGCGAAGATCTCGAGTTTTTTGGCCTGACCAGAGAAGATCTCGACCCATTTTTCGACGCCTATGGACCGATCGCCGCCGAACTCGGGCTCACCTATGAAGCCACCCGTAATGGAGACGAAGTTTCCATGAAATACTCACGCTAAGCACCTGAACACAGTCCCGATCAAAACGAGTGCCATGCTACTGTGCATGGCACTCGTGCGTTTCTGTAGCCACGAAAGCACAAGGCTACGTGAGTTCATGCTATGTTTGCGATCAACAGAACCTGCCTGACTTCCCCGTAAGATGCACAGGAGAATGACAGTGACCACAGCAGCTCTGACACTGCAACCAAACCTGGAAGATGTGCTTAAAGCGAAGGAGCGGCTATCCGGAGTCGTTGTTCGCACCCCGTTGCTCCAGCTGAACGGGGCTGAACACATCTGGCTCAAGCCGGAGATGCTCCAACCCGTCGGCAGCTTCAAAATCCGCGGCATCTACAATGCTGTTGCGATGCTTTCGACTGAAGATCGCGCCCTGGGAGTCTGCACGATATCGTCCGGCAACACGGCACAGGCGCTGAGCTGGGCTGCTCGGGAATTCGGCATCAACGCCAGGGCGATCATGCCAGAGACTGCTCCGCAGGCAAAACTCGAAGCCACCAGAATGCTCGGAGGCACACCTGATCTCCGCCCGGCTGAAGAAGCATTCCGGAGCCTGCTAACCGGCGCCTACCATGATATTCCGGAAACGTTCATCCACCCGGTGGCCGACCGGGACGTTATGGCCGGCCACGGGACAATCGGTCTGGAGATTTACGATGATCTTCCCGACGTAGAGACAGTCTATGTGCCGATTGGTGGCGGCGGGCTCGGCTGCGGAATCGCCGTCGCCCTGAAGACACTGTCGTCTAGAGTAAACCTAATCGGTGTTCAGCCAGCCGGGTGTACGCCCGTAATCGAGGGTCTCAAGGTCGGAAAACCAGTCATCGTCGACATCGATACCTTCTGTGATGGAGTGGCGGTCACCTTTATGTTTCCAGAGATGGGATCGCTTCTTGAACAACTGATCGATGATATCGTCACC
The DNA here is from genome assembly GCA_964577155.1 of uncultured Thermomicrobiales bacterium. GTDB lineage: Bacteria > Chloroflexota > Chloroflexia > Thermomicrobiales > CFX8 > CAZNYB01. The sequence continues at coordinate 21,624 of CAZNYB010000028.1, forward strand.
GTCGAAGAAATCCAGGTGTTTGAAGCCATCAAGCTCCTGGCGCTCAAGAACAAGCTGGTTGCCGAAGGTGCTGGCGCGCTCGCCGTTGCGGCTGCGATGCAAACGCCAGCAGCCAAACGTGGAAAGTCCGTCGCCGTTATCAGTGGCGGAAGCATCGACCCGGACAAATTGGCCAGCATCCTGCTAACCGGCAGCCCGCACAACTCTCCGGATCCCTAACCATGCCCAGGTTGCTCGGTCAACTACCCTCGATGGAGGATGTCGAGGCTGCCAGGGAACGACTGGCGGGTATTGCAGTCCGTACGCCGCTGCTCGCGTTTGCAGGCGACGAATCACTCTGGCTGAAGCCGGAGGTGCTCCTGCCGACCGGCAGTTTCAAAATTCGCGGTATTTTCAACGCTGTAGCTGAAATGAGTCAGCGGGAGCGAAGTGGTGGAATCAGCATTGTCTCCTCCGGCAATGCAGCACAGGCGCTTGCCTGGACGGCAAATCGTTTTGACGTGCCTGCCAGAGCGATCATGCCGGATAACGCCCCACGGGCTAAGGTCGACACATTTGTCGAGCTTGGCGGCCAGCGGGAATTTCGCCCTTCCGACAAGGTTTTCGACATGCTGCTGGACCGCAGTTTTCTCAACGAGCCAGAGCCGTTCCTCCACCCGACAGCCGATACCGCCATCATTGCCGGATACGGTTCGATTGCACTGGAAATTCTGGAAGATCTGCGGGATGTCAAGACTATTTATGTACCGGTCGGCGGGGGCGGCTTGATCTCCGGCATCGCGAACGTCATACAATCCAAAGCTCCTCAGGTACGAGTCGTCGGTGTCCAGCCGGCCGGATGCACGCCGATCATCGCCGGTGTCCGCGCCGACAAACCGGTCACAACTGCCTGCGAGACGTTTTGTGATGGCGTGGCTGGAACATTCATGGACCCGGACACCTGGTCACTGCTTCGCAATCTGGATCTGGACTGGGTGACGGCGGAGGAGACCGAAATTTTCAGCGTCATCGGTGATCTCGCGCTCCGGAACAAGATCATTGCCGAAGGTTCAGGCGCCCTTCCGGTTGCGGCAGCACGCAAAATACCGCAAGTAGAGCGAGGCGTATCAGTCGCAATCGTCAGCGGCGGGAGCATCAATCCCACTCAGCTGGCGAACATCCTGACACACAGCACTCCATACAATGACCGGTGAGATGTTTAACACACGACAACATGGATTTTTTACAAATGAGTGGAAAGCTCGCCAACCAGCTCAATACACTGGTCGACTAGGATGCCGATTTATGACGCGTTTCCGAACAAATCATTCATCATCATCGCCGACCCCGCGTTTAAGTGCCGGCAACACAAACGGATACCAATTCATTCTTCCGAGAATTGATGCTATAAATTCCCTGAGATATGGCCAAGTGTTAAATGGCAAATTTACTGCCTGAAACACCTCAAACAACTCACTTGTCATGGTCAACTCTGAATCATAGTCAACCCCGAATGTCACTGAAAGTATAGCCACATCTGATTCTAAATCACTAATGTTAAGCGAATAGGTATGAAAGACGGTGTATCCACCTGGAACCTCGTTCCAAGTTGCATAATCGTCAAGATGCACCTCGGATCTTTCTGGACTTTCAGATCCAAGTAGATTTTCAATTTTTGCGTCTTTTAACCATACACCAGTTAACTCGATCTGACCTATGAAACGGGCATACTCAGCAGGGTCAATCGATAGATCATGATTATCGCGATGATCTTGCGAATCCTGAATCATCACGCAGCAACAGGTTGCATACTAATTACCATACGTAATGATTTATTCTGACGATCATGTTTACGTTTCGTAGATTCTGCACTTAAGTGGTACTTCAGGCTGGCATCAATCTTCGAAAGTCGTGTATCCATTCGGACCAACCGCCTTTCAATAGATACCAAGGTAGCTGATCCAGACAGAAGTGCAACGACGTGCTGATTTAGACTTACACCTTCAGCATTGGCAGATTCAACGAGTTGCCGATGTAATGACTTTGGAAGACGAATGTTGAACTTGCCACTATACGTCTTGGGAGGAGATGGAAGGGGGATCTCATCACCATCTTCCAAACCGATTTCAATCCAGAGACGACGTGCGTCTTCAGCCATTTCAATTAGATCATCGAGATCTTCTGCTTGCGTCATACAACCCGGTAAATCCGGAAAGATAGCAACATAACCGCCGTCGGGGTCGGCAATCACATTGAAAGGGTATTCAAGATTCATATAATCTGTTACGGTCATGTGATGCTGGGAAGCCATATCAATCAATCATCCAATCCAAGACGTTCACAAATTTGATCGAGATACACTCGCTTTACCATCTTGCCGCCGACTTTTGGTACCACGATGCGACTTTCGCCTTTTTTGGTAAACACGACATGCTTTGAACTAGTGCCCGATCGTTTGGTCCAATCAAAATGAACGAGCAACCGTTCAACATCTGAATATCTCGCCTCAACTGGCCTCTTCCGAATCTTCTCTACGAGTTTATCGCGTTGACTCACTCACGATTCCCTTAGAATAGTACCACTGATAGTACCACTCATCAATAATAAACTGTACCGGCTGTTAAGCAAATATTGTCATGAATATACAGGCTTGTTGAAGTTTTGTCTTTATCTCTACAATATTTTATTTGCTGGTATCGAGTTGACTCATCGGCTGCCGGTAGTGCTTGAGTTCAATGCCGTGTCCATCCGGATCAAGGAGGTAGAGTGCTTCTCCCATGCCGTATGCGCCCTGACGCGATACCGGTCCTTCCTGGATTGTGACACCCAATGACCGCAGCCGGTCGGCGACGGCGGCGAGATCTGTCGGCTCGATGAGCAGCGCAAAGTGGTTGAGACCGGTCCTCTCGTGATCCCAGTCACCACCGGTGACCGGCTGAATATCTATGAGTCCGTCGCCGGTGCGCAAGGCAGCGAATCGGATATCGCCACTGGCGTCCCGATCGACCCGGACAAGTGGAAGACCGAGGATCTGCGTGTAGAAATCGATTGCCCGCTTCATGTCTCGTGTTTTTATGTTGATGTGATCAAATCCGATTACTGTCGCCACAGCTTGCTGATCAGTCATTTGCTACCTCGAGATCCTCAATCCGAAGATCGGTTATAAACATATTGCCTGGAGAATGGGTGATCATCAGATCCGGTTTTGCTTGCATGGCAACGGCCTGTGGTGTTGCTCCACAAGCCCAGAACATCGGGACATCACCTGGTTCCATCACCGGGGGGTCACCCCATTCAGGCTTGCCGAGGTCCAGGATGCCGATGTCAGCCGGATTACCAACATGCACTGGTCCACCATGGACAGCCGGGTATCTGGAAGATATTTCCGTTGCCAGGTCAACTTGATGGACCGGGATAGCTCGCATCGAAACGACGACCGGTCCATGAAATCGCCCGGATGGCTCGCATTCGATGCTGGTCCGGTACATGGACACGATCTGACCTTGCTCCAGATTGCGCATTGGTATCCCGGCTTCGATCAATCCGAACTCGAAGGTAAACGAACACCCGAGCAAGAAGCCGACCAGATCGTCACGCCAGTAGGCGGTAATATCCTCCGGCTCATCAACCAGTTCGCCATATTCCCAGACCCGGTATCGTGGCAGATCTGTTCGCAGATCGGCGTCCGGAGCTGCGGTCGCTGGCGCCGGTGAGCCCGCAGCGGTCATATCCAGCAACGGGCAGGGCTTCGGGTTGAGTTCGCAGAACAGCCGGAACTCTTCGGCAGCCTCTCCCGGCAGTATCGCCAGATTGGCCTGAACATATCCAGCAGCAAGCCCGGCTGTCTGCCGGGGCCAGCGCCCGGATCTGATCGCTGATCGAGCTTCGGCTGCCGATCCCGTTTGTAGATGTGGCGGAATCATCGATGTTGTCATGGTTGTCCTCCAGATAGATGATGACCGTTGTGCGCTCATTGTACCGGCCAGACCGCGACAGTCCAGCAAGAAGCAGGCCAGCGGGGTGGGTCCGCCAGCCTGCTCCCGGAGGGTAGGGAATTGAGCAGTGACGACCAATCAACCCGACTGCTGGCGCGCCAGTCTCCCGGCTGCCAGCGGCAAGATTGTCAACCGCCAACACCGGTAAGACAGCCAGGCCACGAAATTCTTACAATAACCGGGGTGATACTGGTCCGCATCGAATACATCGACCGCTGATACACCAGTAGAACCCGTTCATCAGAGTCGGGCTGGCGAAAACCTCGCCCGAGAAAGGGCAATCTTCATGACAAGCGTCCGGCTGCTCGCCAAACCTCCATTCGACTTCGATCAGGCGTTGCAGTACATGTCCCGATCACCGGACGAGGTTCTGGAACACATTGATGGTGACGTCCACCGCCGGGTGTTGCCCGGGCCAGCTCTTGTCGAGATTCGATCTACGGGTTGCCCTCCACATCCCGCTGTAGAGGTCTGGTTACTGGCTGGCACAATCGACAAAACTGCACTGGAGAGATATATCCGGCACATCTACCGACTCGACGATAACCGGAAAAATCTGGCAACTGGAGATGAGCTGGCGGACAGACTGGTGGCGGGGTTTCCCGGTCTCCCGCTTGTTCAACAGGCAACCCCCTACGAAGCTCTCGTCTGGGCTGTTCTCGGACAGCAAATTAATGTCGCGTTTGCCTACCGGCTGAAACGCCGTTTCATTGAACAATTCGGCGAGCCGGTCGGATATGAAGCGAGTACCTACTACGCATTCCCGACACCGGAACGGGTTGCCAGGCTGGATCACGAACGCGATCTATTGCCGCTCCAGTTCAGCCGCCAGAAATCACGCTACATCATCGAAGCCTCCCGGGCGATCTGCGATGGTGCGTTTGACTTCCAGCAGCTCGAGAACCTCGATGATCAGGAAGCGTTATTCAGACTGATGCAACTGACAGGTATTGGTCAGTGGACGGCGGAATATATTCTGATGCGAGGTTTTGCCCGCAGGGATGTCATACCGGCGGGCGACGCCGGACTGCGCTATGCCATTGGCAACTACCTTGGTATCGACGGCAACGCGAGTGAAAGCCAGGTCCGAGAACTGGCGGAAAGGTGGAAACCCTATCGCGCCGAAATCTCGTTCCGGATCTGGTTCAGCTTTCAGCAGGGATGGTTCGGTCGAAGCAAATCACAGGTCGCAGGCTAACATCGAAAGCAGGCAAGCCGATGGTACACTGCCCGCGATGCCTCAACCGGCAATAAGCCTTAAAAAGACGGAGTGCGCTGACCATGGTGACGACCGATCAACTGCCTGCTGATAGCCAGATAATCATGCTCGAAGCCGAACTGCGAGGTCAGATCGACGGCGAGGTCCGGTTCGACCGTACCTCTCGCATGCTGTATTCGACCGACGCCAGCAACTACCAGATCGAACCGGTCGGCGTCGTTATCCCACGCACACTAGAGGATGTTCAGGCAGCACACGAGTTGGCATTCAAGTACGGCATCAGCCTGCTCCCGCGTGGCGGAGGCTCGGCGCTGGCCGGGCAAACGGTCGGGCACTCCCTGATCATCGACTTCTCGAAGTACCTCAACAATGTCATAGACATCGACACTGAAGCCCGGACCGCGACAGTACAGCCAGGCATCAATCTGGCCGTCCTGAACCGGCAAGTTGGAAAACAGGGCTTGATGTTTGGGCCTGACCCTTCTTCGGGAGACCGGGCAACTATCGGTGGAGTAGTCGGCAACAACTCGACCGGCGCACACTCGATCCTCTACGGCATGACCAGCGACAACGTTGAACAGGTCAAACTGCTACTGGCGGATGGCACGCCAGTAACCCTCAACTCCGGAGCTACCGAATTAGCCGGGCAGGATTCTGCGGCAGGAAAGCTGATCAGCCGGTTGCTGAATTTCCGGGATGACTACCGTGATCTGATCGAACGGGATTTCCCCCGGCACTGGAGGCGGGCGACCGGATATTCACTGAACCAGTTTCTGGAGGATGATTTCAATCCAGCCAGGTTGGTCGTCTCGTCGGAAGGAACGCTGGCAACAACACTGGAAGCGACGATAGATCTGGTGCCGGTTCCGGAGATGACCGCGCTAGCGATTCTCCAGTTTGACGATCTCGTGGAATCGATGGCCGCGACAACCGTGATCCTTGAGACTGATCCATCGGCGATAGAGCTGATGGACCGGATGCTGGTCGAGCTGACGCGAGGACAACCCGGCTATGCCGGACGAATCGCGTTCATTCAAGGCAACCCGGAAGCAGTTATCACCGTCGAGTACTACGGCAAAAGCGAGCAGGATCTGCGCCGGAAAATCCTCCATCTGGAAGATCATTTGCAGCGAAATGGGATCGGCGTGGACGTATTGCCAGTCATGGACCCAGCCTGGCAGGCGGCTATCTGGTCGGTGCGTAAAGCTGGACTAGGCCTGCTGATGAGCGTCAAAGGCGACGCGAAACCAATACCGGCCATCGAAGATGTCGCCGTGCCGGTAGAACACCTGGCGGAGTATGTCGCTACTATTCGAGACCTTTGCGCCAGCCACGGCACAACCGCCGCCTACTACGCACACGCCAGCGCCGGCTGCTTGCACATCCGTCCGCTCATCAGTCTGAAAGACGCCGAAGGCATCCGTGCGATGGACCAGATTACCCGGGCCGCCGCGGAACTTGCCCGCGAATACAGCGGCGTAATGAGCGGTGAGCACGGCGACGGGTTACAGCGATCTGAATTGAACGAGACGATTTTCGGTCCGGAACTGTACCAGGCGATGCGGGAGTTCAAAGCGATCTTCGATCCCGGTGGATTGATGAATCCGGGGAAGGTCGTTGACGGTCCGGCAATGACCGAGAGTCTGAGGTACGGGACATCCTATTCCAGTCTCCCGGTCAAGACCTACCTTGATTTCACCAGCGAAGGGGGCTTCGCGGCGGCGATTGAGATGTGCAATGGCGCTGCCGTCTGCCGCAAACTGGGCAGCGGCACGATGTGTCCGAGCTATATGGCAACCCGAGATGAGGAAGATACAACCCGGGCACGCGCTAATGCGCTCCGCAATGCGCTGGCAGGTCGGTTGTTCGATACCGATGAGTGGACTGGTCAGGAGGTCTACAACGTCCTCGACCTGTGTCTCTCCTGCAAGGCCTGCCTGACCGAGTGTCCGTCAAGCGTCGACATGGCCAAAATCAAAACCGAATTTCTGGCGCACTATTACGAAACAAACGGGGTTGATGCCCGCACCAGGATGCTGGCTGATGTCCACAAACTCTCGAAGCGCGCCTCCAGATCGCCGAAAGTGGCGAACGCGCTGGTGCTTTCCCCGGCTGGTCGGAAAGTCCGGCAACGCATCGGCATTCACCCGGATCGGGATCCGTCGCCATTCGCGGACGAATCATTCGAGGTCTGGTGGGAGAAACACCAGGAGCGCCGAGATCGCGATCAGGCTGGTCCGGAGAAGCGGCTGACACGCGGTGAAGTCGTTTATTTCCACGACACCTTTACGACCTACAATTACCCGAGAGTTGGACGGGCAACGGTCCGCCTGCTTGAAGCAGCAGGATTTGATGTGACAGTCATCCCACAGCGCGCCTGCTGCGGGCGAACCTATTACTCCAAAGGACTCGTCCAGGAAGCTCGCAAGCTTGCAATGCAAAATGTTGAGATTCTAGCGCCATACGCCCGGCGTGGAGTACCAATTGTCGGCTCCGAACCGAGTTGCATTATCACGTTGCGTGATGAGTACCTGGATCTGATTCCAAACGACACCGATGTCGCAGTCCTGGCGGCGCACTGCTTCATGATAGATGAGTTCCTTGCAGATCTTACAACTGAAGGCGATCTAGGCATCACCTGGCGAGACGAGACCAGAGAAGTGCTTTTCCACGGACACTGCCACCAGAAAGCGATCATCGGCATCGGACCATCGATGGAGATTCTGAAAGCGTCCGGGATACAGGCTCGCGAATCTGGCGCTGGTTGCTGCGGTATGGCGGGTTCATTCGGGTATGAAACCGAGCATTACGACGTGAGCCGCAAGATCGGCGAGGAACGTCTGTTTCCAGCCGTCAACGCAGCCTCCGATGAAACGGTCATCGCTATTGCTGGAGTCTCCTGCCGCCAGCAGATCGAACACTTTACCAACCGGCGCACCAAACATATCGCCGAGGTGCTTGCCGAGCAGGTCCGGCCAGGCCACCGCTGGACCCCAAAAATCACCCAGCGTGAACTTGCGGCGGATTGATGTATCCAGGACAATGACGTCTCGATTCGATTGGGGAGAGCAAATTGAAGAATAAATCTTTGAGGCAGTACCAGGCAGACAAGGAGTTTGCCAGGTTACTGTCAAATGCCGCTAAAACAGGAGATTCAATTCGAATACAGGCAGGATCAGAATCTTTCGTCGTTCAGGTAGTTGAAAGCCAAAGCGAAAGCTCCGATATCTGGGCCAACTACGACGCAGGTACTGTACGCGAAGCCTGGCGGGAAAGTGCCGGCACATTGCAGGAAATCGATCTTGAAGATGTGCTTCAGGAACTACGATGTAGCCGTGATCAAGATACCCCGGGACGGCCAGCCTGGTGGCGTACCTGATTGACTCTGATGTCGTTATCTATCACTTGATTGCCTCATCCAGTACCGGATCTTCAGTTGAAAACTTACTGGATGAAGGAATCGCGATGAGTTCAATCACGCTCATGGAAGTGTTTGAAGGCATTGAAAAGAGCCCTGACCCAACGTTCGCGAGATCGCGATTCAACGCGCTCCTGGCGGTAATCCCTGTCATCCCATTTGGTGAAGCGGAAGCTCTTCAATGTGCAGAGATCCGACTGTAGCTCAGAACAATAGGGCGCAGTGTTCGGCGGCGTGCTCTTGATTTGATGATTGCAGCTACCGCTATAGCGCATGGACTGACGCTAGTTACCAATAATCTCAACGACTACCAGGATATTCCTGGACTGATTTTAGAGAGCGGTAGCGTTTAAGGTTGATTTATACGAACACTCTTCTATCTCCGAAGATAGAGCACCTTGAAACGCTCGGCCATTGGTAGTCCGGCCAGATCGCCAGTCTCTTCGGCTCGCTTCCGGTAGTTCTCAGCTATGCTATCCGGATTCGCGTTCTGAGAGTGGTGGTGCAGCCGAGCCTGTATCTTACGGTCAATTCCGTCAGTGACATCAACGTAGCTGTCGGCAATCGCGCTGCCGAAGAGCCAGACCTGTTCTACCTTGTGCGGTTTGAGACCGCTGACATACTGTTCCGGAAAGTTGAGCGGATCACGCGCCAGCGGAAAGACACAGTCGAGGGTTGCCCGCCCGGTCGTGCGGTGATCGCGGTGATTCAGGTACGGATTCGCTGAATGTTCCGGATCGAATGTGAAGATCGCTTCAGGCTGCCAGGTCCTGATCTCTTTCACCAGCTGACGGCGCAGCTCCAGAGAGTTCTCCAGTTCACCATCGCGGTGACGCAAGAAGACAACCTCATTGATGCCCAACTCCCTGGCGCCAGCCACGGCTTCTTCTTCACGAGTCAGGCTCAGCTCGGCAGGCTGGATGAACGGGTCGCGTGAGCCTTTGTCGCCCGAGGTGGTCAACACCAGACAGCCTTCAGCGCCGCGATCGATAGCCAGCGCCACCGTTGCGCCGCAGATCGCCTCCAGGTCATCCGGATGAGCGGCAACCACCATGAGCCGCTCTACATCTGGCGGCTCAACCACCTTTATTTCAACATCAGTCATGTCCTGTTTCTCCAATGATTGGTGCGTTACCCGTGGTATGTACCACAGATTGGCCGAAAATAGGTAATTCTCACGATGCAGATGCGTCAAATGCCGGATATCGTTGGTACCACAACACATTTAATTGTTCAGGGCGCACCACTGCGTACCCTGGTTTTGTGTGCATGAAGGGACAGGCACATGTTAATTCGCGTTGATCTGTTGCATCAGAAACCTGGCAGGCGGCAGGATCTCATCGACCTCGTCAAGAAAACAGCGCCGCTCATGGAAAAGCATGGCGGTGCAAACGTACGCCTGATGCAGTCATTCGTTCCAGCGCAAGGGCTTATTTACGGAACTATCGAGTACGAAAACCTGTCCGCTCTGGCCGCGGCTCAGAAGTCGATGCAGAACGATGACGCGATCGAAGAACTGCTCCAGCGAGGCTGGACTACCGAAGATTCTCCTGTCACCGGCGTCACCAGGATGTTATTGCGTCATGTGCAATCGTTCGGTGCACCAGAAGCAGACTTCTCGGCAGTGCTCATCAGACAGGTGAGGGTGAAGCCCGGACGGATGGACGATTTTCTGGATGTCGCGAAGAAAGCTGGCTCGGTCATGGCCGAGTACGGCGGGCGAAATCATGTCAGTGTCCCGGTGCTTGGTGGTGTCGAAGGTGGTCCAAATGCCATAAGCGCAGGCAGGTTTCCAGACCTGAATGCGCTCGCCGCATTTGTCGACGGCGTCCCTGAAAACGAAACGATGCAGCAGGTGGTTGCAACGATGACCGCATCTGATGCCCCGGCCGACGGAATCCAGTTTGGCATCGCCACCAGAATTCCGCTGTAAGGCACAAGACCTCTAAGGTCGACTCCCGGACAGTCGCTACCAGACGTGCTATTGTTCCGGTGTGAAACGTCAACGATTCCGGGAGTCAATATCAAACCGACGCAAATGGTGGATCCTCGGAGCCATGACCGGGGCGCAGTCGATGTTGATGATCGACGCCACCGTCGTCGGCCTCGCGTTACCTTCTATTCAGAAAAGCCTGAATTCGTCAACGACGGCGACGCAGTGGGTTATCAACATCTACCTGCTGACTATCGCCGCATTCCTGGCGATCGGCGGCTGGATCGGCGACCGGTTTGGTCCGCTTCGTGTCTTCAGCGGTGGGGTACTCCTATTCGTCGCCGGACTGGCTTTGGCCGGGTCCGCGAAACCGGTCGGTTCAATTGAGTTGCTGCTGCTGGCCCGCTTTATTCAGGGTCTCGGCGCGGCGCTGATCATCCCTACCGCCCAGGCTATTGTCACCGACACCTTTGCCGTCGGCGAACGAGGTAGCGCGATGGGAATCTGGGGCAGCGTCTCGCTGGTGTTCATGGTCATGGCGCCGGCTTTTGGCGGCGCTGTTACCCAGTATATTGGCTGGAACTGGATCTTCTGGCTGGTCATCCCGATTGGCTTTGCCACCCTCACAATCGTATTTTTTGCGCGTCCGACGACAAAAGCAAAGGAAAACATTCGTCCATTTGACTGGCGCGGCGCTGCGCTCTTGGTGTTCGGGCTATCACTCCTGACCTTCGGTTTGATGCAGGCTCCCAGATGGGGACTGATCGACCCGATAGTGATCAGCCTGGTGGGACTCGGCTCGTTTTTACTGATCGTGTTCATCTATGTTGAACGACGGCATGCGGAACCCCTGGTAAACATGCAACTCTTTCGCTCAAACCAGTTCAAAGTAATCGCGCTCATATTTTTCTTCATCGGCTCACCTGCCATGCTGGTGTCTATCTTCCTTGCTCAGTACCTCCAACGAGTCCTGGATTTCAACGCCACGCTGGCTGGCGTCGCGCTTATCCCCATGTCAATTGCCATGCTTGCATTGACAATTCCTGGAGGACGGCTCTACGACAAACTGGGAGCGCGGCTTCCAGTACTACTTGGACTTGGATTGACAAGCGCTGGTTTGCTGATAAGCGCTCCGCTCTTGAACAACTTCACCTACTGGATGCTGGTACCAGGACTCCTGCTCATTGGAGCCGGAGTTGCCCTGGTATCAACCCCGGCAAACACGGACGCCATGAGCTCCGCGCCTGAAGATCTGCGTGGAGAAGTCGCCGGTGTCATACAGACAGTTGGCCAATCTGGCAGCAGCTTCATGGTGGCAACGATGACAGCCATCATCACCGGTGTCGGCTCCAGAGAGATCAGCAATGCGCTCAAGGCAGCTGGCATCGGCGATGTAAGTACCAAGCAGGTTCGTGACTACTTCAACAATCGGGAGCCTGGCAAGACGCCACCTGGCATCTCATCCGACCAGTTTCAGCGATTCATCGATATGGCGCGGGATTCTTTCGTATCCGGGCTGGCATGGGTCTACCTGTTGATAGCCGTCATCATGATCCTACTAATAATCATCGCAGCGTTCAGCCTGCGCGGCATCGACAACAGTTCTACTATGGCTGCTGAACAACCCACTCCGCCGAATCATCGCTGAGAAACTCAGAGAACCGAATAGTATAGGGACCTTTGTTCTGCGGGACTTCGAAACCGACCTCGCCACGTTTCGTCTGGCCAGCCGGAATATCACCGTCCAGCATCTCGGACATCTCCGGGAAAATGGAGATTGAATATTCGGTGCCGTCAACATCGATCATGTCGAATTGCAACAACGTAGACAGGGTATATGGTTCGCTGGACGTGTTCGTCACTTGAAATTCAGCGACGATGTACATGTTCCCCTCTTCGGCGGCAAATACCTCGTTCTCACCCTCACGAACACCGATGAGACCGATCTCAACATCGCTCACCTGAAACGTTTCCCCGCTTACCTGACCTTGTCCACTAGAGGTATCCGTCGAGGCAGTAGATTGCACGACGGTGCCATTTGCGCCGGCTACCGGCGTTGGATCACCATCGTCATCAAGTAAGACTAAAGCCACAAGAATAGCCGCGCAGGCGATGACCACCAGCGCCGCACAACCAATCCCGCCAAAGAGCAGGTATTTCATCGTGTTGCTCTTGGATTCAGCAGGTTGCTGGGCGTTCGCGCCAGCGGCTGCGCCTGCTGCCACACCTCCGGCAGGCACCGAGTACTGCTGGGGAGGTCTGCTGACCGGCGGCTGCGATTGACCCTGGGCATCCGGCGGTCGGTACTGGCCTTGCGGAGCTGGCCGGGCAGGTTGCTGAATCTGACCAGGGTAGGGTTGCTGCGGTGGAGGTTGTTGACTCGCAGGCGGCTGGTATGGCTGTGCAGGGGGCTGCTGAGGTTGCTGTGACTGAGATGGCGGATATGGTTGTTGCTGAGGTTGTTGCGCTGGAGGAGGCGGTGGCGGTTGGGCTTGCTGTCGCGCGCCTGAGCCCCTGGCTGCCAGAACGGATCGAACATTATGTTCGAGCATCCCGGCATCGTTGTCACTGGACGTGATGATCGTGACGTTTCCTTCACTGTAGCGGCTCAAGGTAACGACCTTGTCAGCGCGTTGAACGCTCGAAATCGTATTCAGATCAAAGGTCGCCAGCAGGTTGCCGTCTGGACCGGTAATCTCAAGCAATTGACCGACCAAACGAAACCTGCCGCCGCTGGCAAGTGACCCGGAAATCTCCTGAAAGCTCATATGCCCTCTCCCCCGATACTCGTGTGTCATTGAACAGGTATTGCTACCCCAGTTGTTCAGCGCGTCGTACAACAAGGTTATACATCCAGCATGATCCAGGACACCATCCCCAACTATGCCTGAATGCAAGACGAAAGCTGGACAGTAGTTGTACCGTAGGCGCATAGGTCATATGGTGTCAAGCGGTTCATGCCTTCAAAAAGGAACTGTTATTGACGATCGGGTACACCCGTGCTACGGTAGAGAATCTCCGTGGCGTTACTGCCATTGGAGACACCAAACGTGACAGGCGTTGACGAGGATACACCGGGCGGGTTCAGGCGGACTAGAGAGTCGCTGGAGCTGTAAAGCGAACCGCTCCTCGGTCGGTATGACCTCCGAGCTTCCTGGATGAACTGCGCCTCGCCAGTAGTTCAGGACGGCAAGCACGGCCTCCGTTATCCGGCCGGACTGAGTCGGGACACCTCCCCGAATCAGTTAGCAAGGCTGCTGCCGCGAGGCGGCGGCGAAGCTGGGTGGTACCGCGAGACTGCTCCGAGGCCCCTCGCCCCAGGTGGGTTTGGGCCTCGTTTGATTTAAGTTGCCGGTAAGGAAAACAGTCTGTCTCAACGGTCATCCTTCCGTTCCAACGGAGAATGCCGTAGACGCCTTATCGCTGAGAGGAGCAGTCATGGCAGATCAGAAACCTGCCTATTTCATTTCAACATCGATCCCGTATGTCAACGCCGAACCACACATCGGGCATGCCCTGGAATATACCCAGACCGATGCCTATGCCAGGTTCTACCGGCAGCAGGGCTACGATGTCTTCTTTCTCACTGGCACGGACGAAAATGCGCTGAAAAATGTGCAGGCCGCTGAGGCAGAGGGCATCACAACTCGAGAACTGGTCGACAGAAATGTCGAAGCTTTTCTAGAAATGGCTGCCAGGCTCCAGGCATCCAACGACGACTTCATTCGAACGAGTGTAGATCAGCGGCACTTCGATGGCGCTGAAAAACTCTGGAAGGCTGTTGAGGCTTCCGGTGACATCTATTCGAAGTATTACAGTGGTCTCTACTGTGTGAGCTGCGAGACGTTTTACTCCGAAGAGGAGCTTGTAGACGGGAAATGTCCGGTTCACAAATCCGTCGAACCGGTGCATGTCGAGGAAGAAAACTATTTTTTCAAGCTCTCAAAGTATGCTGATGAACTGCACCGGCGTATCTCAAGCGACGAACTGCAAGTCGTGCCTGAGACGCGCAAAAACGAGGTGCTGCGCTTTATTGAATCCGGACTTCAGGATATCTCGATCTCCCGCTCACCAGAACGCGCCAAAGGTTGGGGGGTACCGGTTCCGGATGGCTCCGGCCAAGTGATGTATGTCTGGATCGATGCCCTCGCCAACTACATCACCGCGCTGGACTACGCGAACGAAGGGCCGAACTACCAGCGCTACTGGCTCAACGCCGCCGACCGGGTCCACGCCATTGGCAAGGATATTCTGCGTTTCCATGCAATTTACTGGCCAGGGCTGTTGCTCTCCGCTGGAGTGCCGCTTCCGACGCATATTGTCGTCCACGGATTCTTAACGGTTAATGGCGAGAAGATGAGCAAAACCACCGGAAATGTTGTGGATACTGTGGAAACAGCCGACCTGTACGGCACTGACGCTGTTCGCTATTACCTGTTGCGAGAGATTTCGCCCCATGGAGATGGCGACTTCTCGATCCAGCGGTTGGTTGAACGGTTCAACGCAGACCTGGCCAACGATCTCGGCAACCTGCTCAATCGCACCGTCAGCATGATCAATCGCTACCGTGGCGGCGTCATTCCTGAATCTGGATCCTCGTCCGACCTTGAACAGGGGTTGATCGAACTTGTTGAAGACGCCAGCTGCCGTTCGGAAGACCTTTTTAGCAGGTACGAGCCGCAGGCAGCGCTGAACGCCATCTGGGAGATCGTGACCGGGGCAAATGGTTTTATCGAACAGGCCGCTCCCTGGACGCTCGCCCGCAGTGAGAAGGACGGCGACGAGCAAGCTGCCAGCCAGCTAGACAGCGTGCTGTTCACCCTTGCTGTCACAATCGGAAACATTGCCTGGTTGCTCCAGCCGGTCATTCCAGAAGCCGCGGCTGAAATCTCTCGGCAACTGGGCAGTTCGACGGTAGCTAGCCTCCCCGTTGCAGGACAGCACGTCACCGAGCCATCTCCGATTTTCCCGAGAATCGAAGCGGAGGTGGTCAGTGGCACGTAAGTGGCATTGATCAGCACTGTTTGAATTTTCCATGTAGATAGCGGCTTTGTCGCTTCGGCATATCTAGCCGAGCATGCGACTCAGCCGCGACTTGCTTGAGATGGGTCAAGCAGGACGATCTTTTGACGTTCCTTCTGGTCTCCACCGGTTGCGAGTCATCCGATAGGTCGCAGCATTCGTTAACAAGATGAGATAATGACTATATGGAATGAAAATCGTTTATATTTCAGTACAGTCCTAATCGCATCAAACAGGTGGTGGAGGACCAGGTCATTCGTGGCTGCTACCAATATCATCTAGCAGTTCTGGAGATACGCTAAATACAATGTCTCAAAACACATGGGTCCAAAGCCTTATTGGCAGAACGTTTGGCGGCTACCGCATCACCCGGATGATCTCGCGCGGCGGCATGGGCATTGTCTACGAAGGTGTTCAAGAATCGCTTGGACGCCCGGTTGCTATCAAGGTGCTCTACCCACACTTCAGCGATGACAATGACTTTCGCGAACGGTTTACCCGCGAAGCGCAAGCAGTCGCCTATCTGAGTCATCCGAACATTGTCCGGATCATCGACTTCGGCTCGGACGATGGAATCTACTATATTGTCCTGGACCTCATCTCCGGTGGTAGCCTCCGTGACCGCATCGCTGAGGAACATTCAAATTCCCGGCTTTTGCCGTTCAGCACGACGACAAGGATTATCGGTCAGACCGGCGCGGCGTTACAGTACGCCCACTTGCAAGGATACGTACACCGGGATGTCAAGCCGGGCAACATCCTCCTCGGGACAAACGACCATCCCTACCTGACGGATTTTGGCGTCGTTCGTCTTGTCAGCGAAAGTCAGATGACAGCCACTGGCGCGCTGCTTGGCACACCTGACTATATGGCGCCCGAACAGAGCCTTGGCTCAGCGCCAGTTGGGCCGGCTGCTGACCAGTATTCGCTTGCAGTCGTCGCCTACGAGATGTTTGCCGGTCGGGTGCCTTTCAAGTCTGAAACTCCGACCGCCGTGTTGAGGATGGTCATCACCGAACCTCCACCACCACTACGATCGATAAACTCTGCTTACCCTCCGGAGCTTGACGCCGTACTGATGAAAGCGCTCTCAAAGGAACCAGCTGACCGGTACGACAATGTCTTGCTGTTTGTTGAGAATCTGGAGAATGCCGCCAGCGAAATAGATGCGGCAGCCGTTCTGGCTGGCTTTCAGTCCGGTCGGGATACGGTGATCGAGCCAGTCGCAGCCCATACCGGAGCTGGATCAAGCGGTGTTGTTCCACCTGCCTCCCCGCCGGATGGTGGGGCAAGCGGTACGGCTTCACCTCCACCTGCTGCGCCTCCTCCCGGAAACAAAGGGAAGATTGCGCCGTGGATCATCGTCGCTGCCGCGGTCTTTCTCGCCGTTGCGTTCATCGGCGTCGCTGGCGCTGGCTACGTGCTGCTAAGCGATGACGACGAAGGGTCTGACCCTACCGAAGTCGCCCAGGTGACCGCAACGATCCCGGAGGCAACCCAGCCGTCAGAAGTTCCTACATCGGTTACTGAAGTCGCAACGCAGCCAGAAACAGCAACCCTGGAGCCTGCAACCGAGGAAGCTGCCGCCACAGACATCGAAGCGACGGCAACAGAGATGACTGAAGCCGCCACCGAACCAGCGACCGAGTCGAGTGGAGAAGGGGAGCTGGTTCCAGTGATCCTGTTTGCCTCGAACCGGCAAAGCGTTCACGATTCGCAGATCTATATCATGAATCCAGATGGGAGCGACCAGCGGCAGCTCACTTTCGCGAGCGGTCACTCCTGGGGACCGAGACCCTCTCCGGATGGGACAATGTTCTTCTTCTCCTCGACTGCTCCCGGTGAGCACGAAAACCATGGCGCTTCCGGTGGCGGGCTTACCGGTACGGGCAACCACGACATTTACCTTGCCAGTGCAAACGGACAGGATATCGAAAATATTACATCGGCTTTTCCAACCTGGGACAATGGCTGGTCCTGGTCGCCTGATGGCCGGTGGATAACCTTCACTTCGGATCGCGACACCACCGAGGACCTGGAGGAACCGAACTGGGAAATTTATATTATGTCCACTGATGGGTCAAACATCAGACGATTGACCTTCAATAACGCCCATGACGGCTGGCCGAGCTGGACGCCCGACGGCGAACACATCGTCTTCTATTCCGAACGAGATGGTGACGCTGACATCTACATCATGGATGCCAACGGCGAAAATGTGCGACCGCTGATTCAACGGCCGGATAGCTTTGACACGCATCCGACGGTCTCACCCGATGGCACAAAAATCGTGTTTTCGTCACAGAACCCGGACACCCGGCAAGGAGAGATTTACATAGCAAACATTGACGGCACAGATGTAACGAGACTGACTTCTACGGCTGCAAACAACTACGTGCCAACATTTTCTCCCGACGGATCGAAAATAGTATTCGTCTCAACCCGTGATGGCAATGACGAAATCTACGTGATGAATATTGATGGGTCTGATCCGGAACGGCTTACAACTGACTCGGGTGAGGACACCACCCCGTTCTGGGGATTTCTATTGGTGTCGAATTAGGTCAGCTGACGGCGGAGTTCAGCAGCCGAGCCACACAACGGGAATGCTAAAACCGGGCCAGGTTAGACGTCGTAGAGTCGTTCATTCTGACGCTGTCGGCTGATAGCCAGCTCTCGGACTCGGGAAGCGGCTGATTTGCTTTCTTCCAGGTACATGTCGAATGCGCCCTGGCTGAGGGCAAGCAGCCGGCACCGTTCGGCCACGATGACCGTGGCGGCTCGCGGTGTATCGGTGATCAACCCGATCTCGCCGAAGTAGTCTCCCGGCCCAAGTTCAGCGATAACGGTGTAGTTATCGGCTGGTTCCAGCATCTCACCAGGGTCAACCTCGCCGTTCCGCTCCTCGTATTCAACATGGACTAGTCCTTCAAGCAGGACGAAGAATTCAGTGGAGAGTTCACCCTGGCGGATGATCACCGAACCGGTTTCGTACTCACGTTCTTCCATGTACGGTCGGAGGCGTTGGAACACTTTATCGTCCAGTGGCGAGTAAACGCCGATGCGCCCGCTTCGTCGCCGAGATCGAATGTGCCTGCGCAGTTTCATCAGTTCGACCATCCTGCGCCCGCGCACCCGTATACCCGCCGACGGGGGTCTCGTTTCATTCGCCAGATCGACCGTGATTGATTTTCGGACCTGGCGTCCTGCCAG